>PKYZ01000820.1 GCA_003132865.1 Bryobacterales bacterium | reverse complement strand
AAAAACGTGCTGGAACTTCGGTCTAGGCCGGGTTGGTACACGGGCCACCCTTGGCGCGGAGGCGCCCGACAGCGCGCCACAGGGCATCTAGGCGCGAACAAAAGGTGGCCGTGGGAGGCCTACTATCGAGTACCACCCATGGAGCATGATTGATTCGCTACTACACTCCAACCGGAGGCCACCGTGAACAGCGACGATCCAATCAAGCGAATTCCGATCAAGGACCTGATGTCCGAAGACAGCGCGCACGATCTCGCAACCTCGCCGGAGATGCGGCCCTACCTCCGGTTGGCAAAGGCGGCGTTGCAGGAGTCCGATTGCGCGCCGGAACTCGAAGCGATACGTCAGTTGCCGCTCGAAAAACGATACGTTTGGCGAGTGGCGTCGGCGCTCAAGTGGGGATTCGCAGATTCTGACGATGTGAATGTCAGGGTGGATAAAGAAACGTTGACGCCCGAGGATTTCGCAAAGGTGCTGGAACTTCTGCAATACCGCCCGCTTCAGTTTTGCCTGTTCTTGAAGGCGCTGGTCGGTACCGAGGAAATGCAGCGGATCATGGCCAACGCCATTCGTACCGCACAACAGATGCCCTGAGACAATCTCGGGCCGCCACGAAGTCGGTGTGCGACGCTCGACAGGCCAATGGCGGTGAACGCCGCAGGACCACGACGCCGGTTTCCAGGGAAAGCCGCTACCGTCGCGCCACGTTCGCGGACGTTGCGCCCGTGGCGCCCTCTGCGACCAAGGTCGCCACCCGGTGGCGCGGGCGCGCCCCAGAGCCCAACACTCGCTCGACGAGCGGACCGCTAGCGATATGGGGGAATAATGCCGTCGGCTTGATGGTGCCTATAGTATGTCGCGCGGTCTGCTTTAGTCCCGAAATCCGAAGGCGTCCAGGATTTCCGATCTGCGAGCACCGACCTGTTCTTCGCAGAGAACCTCCAGCAAGAGAGCCCCTCTGGGTGGGATCGTGAAGCGGCAGTTGACGCACTGGCCCTGCCGTAGCACAATCTGACCCGCACACAGCAGTTCCTCGTCCAACTCGCACACGAAGGCATCGGGGTTGTCACACACGGGGCAATCGAAAGCCTCTGCCGTACCAAACTCGCGCTCCATCCGTTGACGTTCGCGAATGCAGTGCTCAATCTGGACCGTCGTTTCTTGCGCATCGCGCGACGCGTCGTATTCCCAATCGGCCATGAGCGATTCGCGCATTGTCCACCGGACGAGGTGTGCGAGAGCGGAAAGGCACAGTGTGGGAGTACATGCGTGCCTGTCGCCAGTTCGATGTTGCGTGGTCAGCGCGAATTGTAAGTGGACTCCGAACTCCGTCCGCAGTGCGCCGAGCAGGTCGAACTTGAAGAACGCCTGGTGGCACGCCAGGATTAGTGGAACTCCGGTGCGCAAGAGAAGGCCCGCCGCTATTTCCTCGTCCGCTCGGGTGAATCCATAGTGGACCATCCTGTTGCGCGCATCCAGAAATGTGATCACGTCGGGGATTGCCTCTAGTTCCGGCCTTGCTGCGTACGCCTTTGCGAAGAGCTTTCGTCCGGTGTCACGCGTTGCGACTTCGAGGTGCAGACCGGCTTTGATGGTGCTCTCAATAGCGCTGGCACAGGTCGTGAGCGCATGCGGATAGCGTTTCAGTCCGACGAGAAAGAGCACTGACTCGAAGTGCTGCATCGAACTCGCCAACGGTGGGCGCGCAAGTAGGTCCGGCGGGGTTGAACGAAAGAACTCCAGCTCTGGCGCGTGCTGGTCATGCATTTGAGCCATCGTCAATTACCTGGCCTTCGCCCTCGTAGGATGCTCCGTCGTACGGCTGGTACCTCCGAGAGTTGTTGGATTCTCGCTCGTCGATTTCGGTGTCCTTGCTCGTGGCATGTGGTTCGCGTTCGGTTGCGGTGTTAAGGCGCTGTTCGGGTGTGGGCCCAATTCTCGCATGGACTGCCGGAGTCGGCACGATAGGCCCACGGCCCAATCACCCCGGATCGCGAAGCGCCTCTTCACATCTCCTTCAGGATATCTGCGCCCGCGCACCCAAGGCCCTCCAACCTCCATACTTTAAGGTACAATACACCTCGGGTCCGGGTTGCGCTGGCTGCCTCCGATGGTGCAATCGTGAATCAGCAGGCTTCGCTCAGGTTCGATCTGGCCGTATGCTTCGCGGAGGGGTTGATCGAATTGCGGACCCCGGATATCTGGGTCGAGCAGTTTCAGAACCCGCGCTCTATCGCCGAGCGGCACCAGTGCGCGATGCCAGAACAACGGCCGTTGGGCCGCATCCTGCGCCGCGCAGACCGCCGAGAAAACGATAAGCAGCCATGCTTTAGTTCGCGGCACGCTTGAAGTTGGCATAGAAAATCATCCGCTCTCTGCAGACCACGTCCCAGGAGGGCGCCGCCAGCAGGGTGTTTTGCGCCCCAGTCGTACCGTTGAAGTTAGAGTCGTTCAGCCACGCCGTGATCACTTGCCATTCCTTGCGCCTGGGGTCGGGCTTCACTCCGAACTCATTCGCTATGTCTTGCGATCCCGGCGTCGCCAAGTAACCGACCAGCGCATCGTCCACGAAAGCCGCACCCAGCAGCGTTGGGAAATGCGGCGACAGCTTTTTCAGCTTCTTGCCGTTGGCTTTGACAAACGCCTTGTGGGCGAGCGAGACGGCCGTCAGGAATCGTCACGCCGCTTGGCAATAAACACATCTGGCTAAAACGACGCTGCTCTCTGGAATCATGTTAAAATCAGTAAATGCCTAAGAAGAGACCTCTCAGAAAGCACACGGTAAAGGCTTCCGTGTCCAACATCGATCTGACGAAGGCTGGCACCTCTATTTTGCTAGACGTGTTCTTCGACAAGGAGAAAATTGGCAGGGTCGAACTCGGCAAAGGTTCAATCCGTTGGTACGGCAAGAACAAACAGAAGCCAACTCCGATTCCGTGGTCCAAATTCGCTGCTTGGATGGACACTGTGTAACGTGCGCCCGGTGGGGCAAGTTCACATGAAAACGTTATACTTTCTGCGGGGTCTTCCGGCTTCCGGAAAGACTACATGGGCTAAGAAGAAATTGGCCGTGATGAACAAGGACGGCAAACGCAGGGCCGTCCGTGTAAACAAGGATGAGATTCGGGTGAGGCTTGTTGCGAAAGGTTCTGCTAGTGAGGGGAAGGTCATCAAACGGGAGACGGAACTGGTCACGAAGGCAATGAAATCTGGATTGGATGTCATTATCGACAATACCCACTTCAACCCAATTCACGAATGGCAGTATCGAGACCTTGCTGAAGAGTATGGCTATAGGTTTCAGATTGTCAGCTTCACGGATGTTTCGATTAACGAGTGCATTCGCCGGGACCAGAAACGCCGTAAGTGGGTAGGGCAAGACGTGATTGTTAGGATGGACGACTACAGAGGGTCTTTGACCCGGAGTGTAGTAGCGGACTTGAAGAAACAATGGACTGCGAAAAAGGTTGCGGCTGCGAAACGGTTGGCGGCAAAGGAAAAGCCTATCGTCAAGAAAGCCGCTGTGGGGAAGGCAGCAACGAAGAAGATGGTTGGGAAGGCGGCGACGATCAGGTAGGGCGATGGCCGGTGGACGGCGCTGCGGGGCGTTGTGCGGGTGCGGCCTTGATGGGGATGTTCTCTGGGTCTGGCGGGTGGGCTTCGAGCGAACTGGGCGGCACTGTGCGCTTGTGGCGGCGTATTCTGGCGAGTTGGCCGTCGTGATCGGAGCCGCCACTTGAAAGGTCGGACACGGGAAAGGAATTCCTAGAGATCGTAGTCTTCCGAGGCTGTGTCTTCGACAATAATGAGTTTGATTTGCCAAAATGGACCGCCCCCCTCCCAGCCTTCGCCAATTCTCAGTCACAGCCTCCGGCAACTTTCTCCGCCCCTGTTTCCAACCACTTGCGCAAATTGCCACCGGCCTCCCCAAAACCCGCCTCGTAGCATGGAAGCGAAAGGACGGGCCAATCACGCCGCCCGCCCGTCTTCACCAACAGACTGTTGCAAATTAGTTAGCGACCAATACTATTTGCGCCTCCCCACAAACAAAGGGCTTCCGGACGGGCGCCCGTGAGTCGCACCGGTCAAATTGTCCGGTGGGGTGCTGTGAGGTTGCCAGTATCCGTACCAGAATCTGGTACGGATACCGGCGCAGCATCCTCCCCACAACTGCGACCTTTCGCGTACGACCCCTACGATCTTTCGGGTGCGGAGGGATGGAGGGTCATGGAGGGTTGTGCGAGAAATTCCGTGGCGCCACGCTGTTGTTCGACAAGTATGCGGCGGCAAGCTTGATTACCGGCGAACCCTTCTGGACTGTAGCAAGCGACGAAATGTCGGTGAACTTCACCCTGTCGGCCTTTTTGCGACAGGGTGATGACAACGAAATCGTACCCTACAACACGGCAATCTCGGCGATCATGCTCGTGGCTATCACCCATGACGCAAGTTATATCTATGGCGCCCTGCATCCGAAGGCTGACCATTCTTTCGACAGCCGACCCCTTTTGGGAGGTTCCGTTCATACAATGCAAGGACTGGCCCATTGGAAAAACGCGGATCAGACTGGCCTGGACGCTCGGAACTAGCCCCGATCCGCTTAAAGTACCACACGCTTCAGTTCGCATTGATGGCTAGTGAATACCTATCACTGTTCACCCTGTCCGCCCCGCCGGCCCGCGGTGGCGGCGCTCACCGATGGGCGCTGTTCGGGAGCGTTCACGCCGGACGCGACGGTCGCCGCACGGCACGCGGATGCGCGGGACGTGTTCGTATGGTGCCTGCGATGTACCTGCTCCTCTCGGCGCCTCGGACGCCATGCGCGCCTCGCCGCCGCTCCTCGGCCGCATCGCGTCCGGCGGCTGCAGGCGCGGCGATGCGGGATCGCACGCTTCGCCGGCTGATGATAGTGGCAGGCCGCGGAGATTGGCGCGGTTGGGTAGGGCGGCCAAGGCAGCCGCCGCGCGGTGGATGGCAGCGCGCAGCGGCCCGCGTTGTTCTTCGCTGCCAGCCCTACTGACCGTTCGCGTAATAGCGATTGAGATGTGCCCGCGTCTCGCGCCGGTTTTGCCGCCGCCGCGCACGCGCCCACCACGGTGTTCGGGGAATCGCCCTCAGGACACGCAGAATAAACCGCGCCGCTATAGTCTGCTCCAGCGGAACTCGGGTGTCAATCACCCCACCACGCGTATACGTGGTAGGCCCACGCCCTGCCGGCGTCGGCCTGCAACCGCGCTACCAGATGCGCACCTCGAACGCGGCTCGCTGCCTATCCTCCGCCGCATCGTGTCCGGCGGCGGCTGGCGCTGCGATCAGGGCCGCGCAATGGGCTGAGGCAATAGTCCCGAAACAGTCCCGATTCAGTCCGGTTTTTGCGTCATCTATAGACTGGGGAGGTATTCTTCCGCCCGTCGCCGGGCCTTCTTGCCTCCGCGCCCCGCCTTCACCTCGAAATACGTGCTGCGCCCGATCCCGATCCTGGCACCTTGTTCCTGGTGGGAGATCATCGCGGAATCACAGGCCGCATCCAGACGCGCGCCCAGATTCGGCGCCACCCCTGCCTTGGAAATTACTGGCAACCTGACCACCCATTCTTCCGTTTCGTCGTGGAATAGTCGGTTCAGATCGGAATGAGCGATTTCCTTCGCCGGAATCCGCAATTCACGGCTTGATGGCGAATACGGTACCGTTTCCGGCGATCCCACCGGCGGAGGTCGTGCCGTAAAGCACGCCGCTGGGGCTGAGCGTGAGACCCGCCGCAGGTATGGAGCCGTCGCCATTCTGACTCGTGAAGCTATGATGAAAAACGCTTGCCAAGCGTCGTGAGAGCACCTCAAATCCTTGATTTTGGGAAACTTGTGCGTCTAGCGACGACCGACCGAATCAGGCCCGCGGCTGCACAATCAAAACAGACGGCACGTGGGCAAGAGAGCTCGGCTTTGGTAGTTTTCTAAGTGTCGGGCGCCGATCCCGCGGCAACGGTGGTGCCCTCTGTACCAGAACGCGGCCATCGTCCTTTCCTCCGCTGGTCCTCCGCTGCTCCAGCGGTGGCTCGCGCAAATTGCTCCGCGGAATATGCGATGAGGGCGATCGCGCCCCGTTTAGACGCCCCGGCCGCTGACCTGCACCTCGCACAGCTTTCGCGGATCGTCGCTCGAGATCTGAATCGTCGCGTTCGTATCCCCGGCCGAACTCGGCTGGTAGAAGATCGTCACGTCCGCCTCGCCTCCTCGAATGACCGTGACTGGCCGCGCCGGACCCACGCTGAAATCCGAACTCCCGTCAACCTGAACCGACGTGATGTGCAGATCGGACATCCCCGCATTCATCATCTGCAGTTGAATCTGGCGCTGCGTCCCCAAGCGTGTATCGCCGAAGCCCGTCTCGCGGCTCGGGTTGGTCGCCAGACGCGCCGGACCATCCGGGCACCCCGTGCCCGAAACCACCAGCGCGTACGGAGAGTGCGGATCGTTGCTGGCGATCTGGAACACCGCCTGCAGGTCGCCCACGCTGGACGGCGTGAACACCACCGGAACCGTCAGAGTCGCGCCCGGCGCCACCGTGGCGGGCAGCGTTACAGCGCCGATCGCAAAATCGGCCGATCCGAACGTTCTGGTGATTGCCGAAATGGTGAGCGCCGCATCGCCCGAGTTGTAAATATAAAGCGGCTGCTTGTTGCCGGTCCCCTGCCGCGCGAAACCGAAGCCCAGGCTCGACTCCACGCTCATGGCCGGACCGTGTGGCCGCGTGGCTTCGAAGCAGCCGCGCCCGTAGGTTCCCACGCGCAGCACCGGCGGTTTCACGGTATTATCGATCGCCAGCGACATGCACGAGACATTGGGAAGTCCCGCGCCGTAAATCTTCCAGGTCGCCTTGACGTTCGGCCCCGTCACGCTCGCGTCGCTGCAACGCATCACGCCCGAGTCGCCCGCGACAATGATCGCCGACGGAGTCGCGCTTTGATCGAAGACGACCGAGTGCAGTGGAAGATCCGGGAGATTGCCCACTGGGCCGGCGCCATCCGTGCCGCTGACATCGTCCCAGGTAACGCCGCCGTCCGCGGTCAGGTACACGTGGTGGGTGCGGTATGTCGCGTCGATGGTCGACTGGCCCGCGTAGGTAACCGCGACGCGCGCCGCGTTCGCGGGATCCACCGCGATGGCGGTCACGGGGGGAACGGTGGCGCCGGAAAGCGGGGTTGAGTTGAAGCCTCGAGGCTGGTTCCAGTTCGTGCCGCCATCCCCGGAGAAATACACTCTGCCGTCCCGGCATCCCATCCAGACGTGATCGGAGTTCGCCGTGGTCGTGGCGAGCGCCGTAATATCGTCACTGGCCGGAGTATTGAGCTGGGTGAAATTCTCTCCCGCATCCTGGCTCTTATAGAGCACCTGATTCAGGCCCACGTACACGACCCGCTCGCCAGTATTCTTTCCGTTCTGTTCCAACGCGATCGAACGCGCTGGGGTCCCGTCGAAGGAGTACGGTAGTCCGTTCCCGATTGGCGCAGAGTCAGGCTGGCCGCCGCCGCTGTTCCGAAACGTCTGGCCCTCGTCAATGGACTTGATGAACATGCTGTTGTCGAATCCGTAAACAACCTTTGGATCGATGGGATCCACGGCAACTTGATAACCGTCTCCATCGATGCCTTGGTGCCAGATGGTCGTACCGGCATCGGAGGCCCGATGCGCGCTCGTCCCGGTGTCCTGACAGCCGCCATAGGTGTACGCATTGCCCGCGCCTTGCCCGATCCCGATGCCGAAGAACAGATTCGCGGAGATTGCCCCGTTGATCGAGGTCCAGTTGAAGCCTCCGTCCGTGCTCTTCGTTATCCCGCCGTCCGTGCCCACATACACGGGCGTCGGCGCGCCCGTGCGATGACCGGGCGGGCTCGGCACCAGCGCATGGTGATCCCAGTGAAGATGTTTCCAGGTGCACGCCGGATACTCGAACTGCTGCCCGCCGTCGGTCGATCGCCATAACTCCTGGAAGCCTGCATACACAAGCTGGTCGTTCTGCGGGTCGATCGCCAGCGTCAGGTCGTAGTCGGTCTGTCCAAACCCATCGCCTGAGGCTGCATCGACATAGGAGCACAACCTCCAGTTGGCCCCATCGTCCGCGGTTTCGAACAGGCCGCGATAAATCGGCCCCTGTCCGTCCACGGTATACTGCACGCTCACCAAAAACCTACACGGCGACATTTCCGATTGCGCGATCTCCAGATTTCCGAAGGGCTGCGGCGGAGCCCCGAAATTCAGGAACAGATTCTTGAACGTGACTCCGCCGTCCGTCGATTTGAAGACGCCGCCGCTTTGCACTCCCGCATAAAACGTGTTCGCCGGATCGCGCACATCGGCCAGGAGGCAGGTGATGAACCCCTCTAAAACCGGCCGGCGGTCGTTGAAGTCGGGCTTGTTCGAGCCGAAGTTCTGGCCTCCGTCGGCGGAGCGAAACNNGGCCGCTACCAGCAAAATGCCGGGAGCCGGAGCCACAATTCGATTGATCATCTGCCCGGCGAAGACGGTGTCGAGCATTCCGCCATCCACGATTGCCCAGCTCTGCCCGCCGTCGGTCGAGCGGAACA
>PKYZ01000092.1:2020-2876 GCA_003132865.1 Bryobacterales bacterium | reverse complement strand
CGGAAACGCCCTGTGAACGATTCGCTCCAAGACCGGCGCGGGCAAACTGCGGCGCGGCTCCGGACGGATCCACCGGGCTTCGTCGGGGGCGCCGGAAACCATACGGACCATCATCGCCGATTCGCGAAGGGCGGAGTTTCATGCACTCCGCTCGCAAAATCGGGAAGATGTAGGGACCGCCGATCAAGTGTTTGGCCGCTTCCCGTTAGCTCGTTTCTGTCGTGAAATGGGGCCTGGGACGAAGACCGCTCCCTTTGCTCGCGGGTCGGAAAGGCGTTTGTCGATAGCATGCGACTTGTTGCCGGGCCGCGACCATGGGGAGCGATTCGCCAGACGGGGAAAGCGGCGTTTCGCGACAGCCTCGCCCAGTTGCCGCTACCAGCGCGTTTCCACACTGAGATGCTGCCCGTCNNAGCAGAAAATCTTCCGTGCTGGAAGTCCGGCTGCCGTGGTGGGCCACTTTGAGGACGTCGGTGGGCTGAATTTCGTTTTCCTCCAGCATGCGGCGTTCGATGGGCTTTTCCACGTCGCCACTCAGCAGAAAGGAGCGGCTGCCGTAGCGAATGCGCAGCACCAGCGAGTCGTTGTTTTTCGGAATGTCGTTCGGCACGTAATCGGGCAGCGGCGCGAGCACCTCGATCGAGGTGCGCCCGAAGGCAAAATGCGTGGGAGCCTCCAGCGGCACCACTTTCACGCCATCGCGCGTCGCCTCGTCGCGCAGTTTGCGCCNNAGAGCGCCACGATGTCGACGCTCCGCATGCCGCGGTCCCATAAGTACGGCGCCACCACGTCTTCGCCGGTGTCGAGTTGCGAGCGCGTCTGGTGGCCGAAGGCGGGGATGCCGCCGCCATCCACC
>PKYZ01000092.1:0-2001 GCA_003132865.1 Bryobacterales bacterium | reverse complement strand
ATTGCCAGGGCGATGCCCAGCCATAGCGGGGGAGTGGGAATGCGCAGGTTGGGCTCATGCGCGGCGTGCCAGCCCACGATCGCCCGCGACAGCCGCATCAGCCATCCGCCGACGGCGGCCACCCATCGCCAACCGGTGAACACCGCGAGGAAGCCCGTGGGCACCGCCAACCCCATCAGCGGGATAGCGAAGGCGTTGGCGGAAAGCCCCGAAAGTCCCAGCCGATGGAAGTAGACCACCATGGGAAGCGCCAGGCCGAGCTGAATTACGGCGGAGATGACCGCGATCTCGTAGAAGAAGAACAGCACGCGGGCCGGCAGCGTGACGGCCACCGTGGCCACCCGCGCGGGCAGATGCAGAGTGGTGCGCAGGGTCTCCGCCAGGAGCCGTATCTCGATACGGAATTGCGCCACACGCGGCGGCAGGTGCAGGTCGCGGCCGGCATCGTGAAGGTCCGCCAGGCCGCGCGCCAGGGGCCCGGATGTCGCTCGCACCAGCGGCGTGGCGAAGGCGGCCAGGAAGGCGACGGCCAAGAAGCTCAACTGGAAGCTGGCCTCGAAAAGCTGATCGGGGTCGAACACCAGGAAGCAAAGCGCTATGGCGGCTAGCAGATTCAGGGCGCGCCGCTCGCGGTAGAAGTAGCTGCCGATCATGTACAGCGTGAGTCCGGCGGCGCACCGGACGCAAGGCGCGCCCCAACCGCTGGTCATGGCGTAAAGCCAGGCGGCAGCCGCGGTGAGCAGCATCGCCAACCGTTGCGGCACGAAACAGAGGCGCAGCAGGAACAGGAAGAAGGCCGCGAGGATGGCCACGTGGGTCCCGGAGATGACAATCACGTGGAAGGTTCCGGTGTTGCGGTATTGCTCGGTCCAAATTCTCTGCAGTTGGAAGCTCTGGCCCATCAGCATGGCCTGCATCATGCCGCTGAGGTAATCGTCCCCGTGGTAGAGCTGTTCGGTGCGGCGGAGCACTGCCGCGCGCAGGTCCATGGCAGCCTTCCGGAGCGGCGAACCGCAGTGGCCGGGCAGAATGCGGAGCGTGTCGACGGCGCCCGAAGCGGTCCAATAGATATCCTGGCGCGCCAGGAAGTGCTCATAGTCGAAAGCCCCGGGGTTGCCGTAATTGTGCGGTTTGCGGACGCGCGCGTCCACCTCGATATTCTGACCGTAGCGCAGTGGCGGAAGGGGCTCGTCCCCGTTGGTATATAGCGTGACCTGGGCGCGTGCCTCTGGCGCCATTTCGAGGAGGAAGCGTTCGCGTTCCCCGGAAATGGCTGGCGGCTCGACTACGCATCCGCCCAGGATGACGATCTCGCGGCCTTCGGCGTCGAGTCGAGGCGGCGGCCCGGGAGTATGGACCAGCCCCAACAACGCACCGGCGAAGAAGAGTCCGAGCAAGCAGCACGTGCCGCCGAGGATCCGCGACTGGCGGTACAGCGCGAGCGAGCCCAGCAGCAGAAAGGCGCCGATGGCGAGGAGCAATTCGGATTGCGGAATGGGTACAAAGCGGTAAACCAGGATCCCCGCGGCGATAGCAGCCAGGGGGCCAACGAGCGGATACTTCAACAGAACGTTGATTGTAGCGGAAAGCGGTGTTCACCGCAGGGGCGAGAATTGTCCAACGCGTGATGAGCCTGAACGAGAGGTTCGATTCCAACGCGTGATGAGCCTGAAAAGCGCCTCCCCCTTTCCCTCAAGCACCATTTTCCAGAACAGTCCTCGCCGTCAAGGGTTCGCTTCGCCGCGCAACAACGGCGCGCCCTTGACCGCTCCGGGCCGTTCTGAAGCGCGACCTAATATGAGGGAAAGGGGGAACATGCAAACGCAGACCCAGACGCCTCGCCTGTGAGGTTCGGTTTCAGGCTCATTTATGGATTAGAAAATGCTCCTGCTACCGATTCATCCCAGCCCTTCGTCGCGACCCGCCTCGCACCGAGCCGCAACTATACTCGCACCGAGCCGCGACTGTAAGGAGCGGAGGACCTCGGGAGCAAGCACGCCG
>PKYZ01000493.1 GCA_003132865.1 Bryobacterales bacterium | reverse complement strand
CCATCACCGCTTTGATCTCCTTGATGCCGCTCAGCACCGCGCTGAACGGGATGAACTCGGAACGGCTGAGCCGCGCGATCAGCCGGGCGAGGCTGGTCTTGCCCACGCCCGGCGGTCCCCAGAGGATCACCGAGCTCAACTCGTCGTGTTCGATCTGCCGGCGCAGGGGCTTGCCGGGCCCCAGCACGTGGTCCTGCCCGGCGAATTCGTGNNGCATGCGATCGGCGAGCGGGCGCTTCTTGTCCACTTTATCGGGATCGCCGAGCGGGGCTGCGTCGAACAGACTCAAGCGTGGAGCGACCTCTGGCGCCGGGCTTCGTACAGCAAAATGCCGGCCGCAACCGCGGCGTTGAGAGACTCGACGCCCGAGGTCGGGATGCATATATCGATGGCGGTGGAGCGCAGTTGCGGACTCACGCCGCGCGCTTCGTTGCCGACGACGATCGCGCAACGGCGGGAGAAATCCACCTCGCCCAAAGGCTTCGATGGCAGGCGCGAGTTGGAGGGCACGCCCGCATAGACATCCAGCTTGTTCTGCTGGAGCGCCGCGCGGGCCAGCGCCGAATCCAGGCCGTAGGCGAAGGGTACGCGGAACAGCGATCCGGCGGCGGCGCGCAGCGCTTTGGGATTGAAGGGGCTGACGGTGCCCTTCAGAAACATGATGCCGGTGGCGCCGAACGCCTCGGCGGCGCGGGCGATGGTGCCGGCGTTTCCGGGGTCCTGCAAGCCATCCAGCACCACCACCAGGCTGCGCCCGCGAAACAACTGCGGCAGGTTCCAGACAGGCGGCCGGACCAGCGCGATCACGCCCTGGCTGGCTTCGGTGCCGGATATATACGGGAAAAGCTGGTCGGGGACCACGGCCACGCGCATGCCGGTGAGGCGCTTGACGTGGCTTTCGACCGCGGACTGAACGGATTCCGAGCACAGCACCACCTTGACGGCGCAGCCGCTGCGCAGGGCTTCTTCCAGCAGGTGGAAAGTCTCCGCCACCAGGTAGCCTTCCTGCGTGAGGCCGCCGCGGGCGATGGCGCGGCGCACGTCCTTAACGAGCGGGTTGGCCGCGCTCGAAATCGTCTCGGGCTTAGGCATCTTACAATGTGTCTGGGATAAGAATAGCGCAGATGAAACGCACCGTATGGAATGTGGTGGTGGCGGCGTTCTCAGCGGCGATGCTCGCGACGTCTTGGATTTCGATCAGAATCGAGCGGCAGGCGGCGCGCGACGAGGCGCAGCCGGCGGACGTGATCCTTGTTTTGGGCGCGGCGGAGTATCGCGGGCGGCCGTCGCCGGTGCTGAAGGCGCGGCTGGATCATGCGCTGGACCTGTACCGCAAGCGGCTGGCGCCGCGCATCATGACCACGGGCGGCGCGGGAGGCGATCCGGTGTTCACGGAGGGAGATGTGGGGCGCGACTATCTGACCAGCCGGGGGGTGCCTCCGGAGGCGATTGTGGTGGAGAAGGAGGGCAGCAGTACGGTGGCCTCCACGGCTCTGGCCGGCGAGATCATGCGGCGCATGGAATTGCAGTCGGCCATCGTGGTGAGCGACGGGTACCATATTTACCGCGTGAAGAAGATGCTCGAAGGCAGGGGACTGACTGTGTATGGGTCGCCACGGCCGGAGCGTGTGCGAGACACTTTGCGGGAGCGATGGAACTATGTGAAGCAGGCCGTCGGGTATTTGTTGTGGTCGTGCGGGGTGCCTGTGTGAGGGGCGCTTCGCGCCGTGGCTGGTGGTTGGTGGGTGGCGGGGTTGAATCTGGCTTGGCGGATGGGAGGTCGGTTATTGAGGGTGTAGCATCGTGTAACATCGTGAAACGACCAACGGCTGTATACCTGGGGATGCAGAAGAGATTGTAGGGGGTGCTATTGAACAGCGCATAGGCATACTGTCGACCGTTGACCTTTACAACATTGCGATTGCGGTAAAGGAGCCCGTCTTCCCGGTTGCCGGACAATGGCTCGAACAGAAACCTCGGAACAGTCAGGACGCCTCCGTTAGACGCCAGATCGAGCGAGAGGCGCAATCGGCAGCGCCCCGGCGAACGCCTCAAACAGCCTCTTTTGGGTTGCATCCCGCCGCACCTGATCCTCCGGATGCCACTGCACCGCCAGGGCGAACCGGCAGTCGCTGCGTTCCAGCGCTTCGATGACGCCGTCCGGAGTGGACCTGGCTGTCACGCGCAAACCGGCGCCGACCCGCTCGACAGCCTGGTGGTGGCGCGAATTGACCGCATGCGCGCCTTCTCCCAGAATCGCCGCCAGGCGCGTGTCCGGCTCGACCAGAATACCGTGCGCGGGCAGCGCCGGATCGTCGCCGCGCACCACATGCACCGCGGAGTTCTCCAAATGCTGGATCAGCGTGCCCCCGTGCGCCACGTTAAACAGTTGCATCCCGCGGCAGATGGCCAGCACCGGCAGGCCGGCGGCGAGGGCCTCGGCCAGCAGGCCGGTCTCCAGTTCATCGCGCGGGTCGTCCGGCGTTTCGTTGGCGGGGTCGGGCGTCGCGCCGTAACGGGCAGGATTGAGATCCGTCCCGCCGCTCAGCAGCAAACCCTGCAATCCGGCCAGCGAGCGGGGATCCTCGGGAGAAATCAAAACCGGCTCGATACCGGCCTGCCGCAGGGCCTCGGCGTACGGTTCAGCCTTACGCGGATAGCGGCACGTCACGCCGGCCTTCAGACTCATTTCGGCTCCTTTCGCTTGGCCTGATCCGCGCGCTCCTTCAGCGGAACCAGCAGACGCAGCGTGATCAAGTTCAACAGGCTCAGAATGACGGCGATCTCGAAGCGCGATTCGGCGACTGCCGCACCGATCACGCCCGTATTCCAGATGCTGGCGGCCGTGGCGGTTCCGTGGACGTTCCCGCGCCCGCGCATAATGGCCCCGCCGCCGATGAAGCCGATGCCGGTGGTGAGGCCCTGGATAATGCGGGAGCGCGCCGCCTCGTCGACGCCCGTAAAGTGCACGCCGATGAACGTATCGGCCAGCAGCACGTAACCGCAGCTCGCCATGGCCACCAGAGGGAAAGTGCGCAGCCCCACGCTGTGCTCAGCCTGCTCGCGTTCCCATCCGATAGGCAGCGCCAGCAGGTACGCCGCGGTAATCTTGACGGCCATCGTCCCAAACAATTGCCAGTCGAACAACGAACCAAGCCAGCCCATTGGGCTAAGGATAACAACTTGGCGTCACCGGTGGCGCACGGCAGCCGTTTTGACACTATAATCGAATAGGACAATCGGATACGCGTAACTGTACATAGAGCGGTGGGACCGGCGATTTGCGGGATGCAGCTGAACATTCTTCTTTATATATTGAAACATTCCGTGGTAATTATGTTTTATGGAGAAGTCCAGTCAGTCCTCGTTCCTCAAGAGTCTCGCGCTGGCATTTGGCGATGGTCTCTTGTTCGGCGTGGCGATGAAACTCGCACAAGGACCCTCTAAAACGCGGGAGGATGAAATGACAGACCTTGGTCCCCTGGCGGAAAGGCTGAGAAGAGTGGAAGACCACACACAGATTGACAAAGACGCCCTCGTGAAGTTCGGCGAGGGACTGGACGGGCGCGTACTTGAGAAGGTGATTGTGGCGTTGGAAGCCCGTCTGACCGAGCACGTCGGGCAAGTGGACCGGCGCCTGGCTGAGATCGACGCCCAAGTGGCCCTGGATTTGAAGGCTGTGGATACGCACACGGCCGCCCAGACCAACGCCGTCGAGAAAGCCATTCAACAGATAGAAGCCCAGGTTCGCGATTATGTGGCGGCGGCTCAGCAATCCAGCGCCGAGCAGATTTCCGGAGTAGATCGGAAGCTCTCCGCGCTGCAGGAGGCCCTGCCGGCCAAGTTCCGCGAGATCGTCGAGGCCGTGCGGCAATCCATGGAGGCGCGCGTCACGCTGGAATTGACGGAACTGGAAAACCGTGTGTCATCGCGCGGCGTCGCTCCCGAGCAACTTCGAGAGCTCCAGAGGAATCTGCGGGGCGAGGTTGAGGCGCTGTCGGGCAGGCTCTCCACGCAGATGCGCGACTTGGCGGAACACCAACAGAGCCAGAGCGCGCCGCTGCAGCAAGCGCTGCAGCAACTCGAAACCAAATTGACCACGCTGCGCGAGGAACTGCCGCCCAAGATCCGGCAGATCGTGGAGGCGGTGGAAGCTTCCATGGACGCGCGGATCTCCGCCGGCGACCAGCAGGCGGCTGGCCGGGTGGCCAGTCTGGAGCACGCACTGGCTGCGCTGCGCGCGGAGATGCCCAGCGCGGGCGGCCTCCAGCAGGCGGTCGACGAGAATCTGCGGCGCCACGCCGAACAAGTCGGCGCGCTGGACCAGAAGCTGACCGTATTGCAGGAAGAGCTACCGCCCAAGATCAAGGCCATCGTGGACGCCGTGCGGGAGTCCTTGGATGCCCGCATGGCCGTCGAGCTGCAGGGTATCGAGGAACGTCACGGCGCGCAAATCCAGCAGGCAGAGGCTCGCTTCAGCGAGGCGCAGGAGCAGTTCCGCCAGCGGCTGGCCGCCGAATCCAAAACGCCGGCTCTGGAGCAGAGCGTGGCGAAGTTGCAGGCGGACATGGCCGCCATGGACGCCCGGCTGGAAACGAGCGGCCGCCAAGTGGCGGATCACCTGGCCGGCCTCGAACAGCATGCTGCCCAGGTCACCGCCGGTGTGGCCACGGAACTGGAATCGTTGCAGGCGCAGCATCGCACCCAGATCGAGCAACTCGAAGCCCGGTTGCGCGCGGAACGGGCGGCGGAGAACGTTCCCGCCCAAATCGATTCGGCGGTCGCCGGGCTGCGGCAGTCCCTGGAGGCCAAACTCGCCGCGGAAATCCAGTATCTGGAAGCCCGCACACCGGACCGCTCTCCCGACCTGGAGAAGGCCCTGCAGTATGCGTCTCTTCTGGAAGCCCGCGTCCAAGCGCTGGAACAGAAGCTGCAACCGAGCGCGGAGGAGACCGTCGATCGGGCCGTCGAGCGCGTTTGGCAGGCCCTCGAGAGCCGCTTGCAACAGCGCGAAGCGCACGCGCCGCCGGCGGTAGTCCAACCGCTTGAAACGATCAGCGGGTTGCGGCAAAAATCAACCAGCGCCGAGCAGAGCGTGCTGGACCTGATCGCCGGCATCGGACAACTGTTCGAGAAGCCCGCGCCGCGAGTAGTGCGCGAGGCGCCGCAGCGCGAGACGCCGCCGCCCGCGGCCGCGCCTGTCCCGCCGGCGCCTGTCGAACCGGAACCGGTGGCGGCGCATCTCGAACCGGAGCCGGTTGTGGCAGCGCACACTCCGCCCGCACCTGAACCGGAAGCTGAACCCGAGCCGGAAGCGCCCGTCATCGTCATGCCGAAGCCCGAGGCGAAGGCGCCGGAGGCGGCCGTGGAGACGGCGCCGGCACCGCCGACCCAGCAGGAACCCGCCGCGGCGCTTGTAGCGGCCGCCGTGGCAGTAGAAGAAATCGCGGAGCCGAAGCTGGACGAGAAATCACCGGTAATCCTTTTCAAGCCCAAGGAATCTGGCCGCAAGTGGCGCATCCCGTTCGTCTCGTCATTCCTGCTGATGGCGGTTGCCATCGCCTGGCTGCAGTTCATGTAAACCCAGTGGGCAGGCCGGAGGTCTGCCCCACCTGCTATCCTGTTGTGCTGGATTCGATGATCATCTCCAGTGTGCGATCCTTCCTGCTGTCCTACCCGTTCCCCGAACCGGTGCGGCTGCCGTTCTATGGCGGCGAACGCACTATCCTCAAACGCGATGCCATGCTGATCCGCATCGAATCCGATGGCGGCCTGGTGGGATACGCGCCCGGGCCGGGCAGCCAGCGCGCCCAAGACATCATCGAAAGCTTGGTACGGCCGTTTCTCGAAGGCCGGACGCTGGCGGACCCGGACGCGCTGCGCATCCAGTTTATGGAACGGCCGGAAGTGGATGCCGCCGCGGCCAAGACATACTGCGCCGTGGAGGTGGGTCTTTTCGACCTGTGCGCGAAGGCCAGGGGTGTGCCGCTTTCCGAGGTGCTCGGCGGCCGCTTGCGCGGAGCCATCCGGCTCTACGGCAGCGCCGGGATGTATATGCCGCCCGAGCGCTACGCGGCTGAGGCGGCGGCTATCGCGGACCTTGGTTTTCGGGCCTACAAGATGCGTCCGGCGGGCGGCCCCGAAGCGGACCTGGAGACCGTACGGCAAATGCGCCGCGCGGTCGGCGAGGACTTCGACCTGATGGTAGATGCGCACACCTGGTGGCGCATGGGCGACCGCAGCTACAGCTTCGAAACCGTCGAGCAATTGGCCCGCGAGATGGCGGACTACGATGTCGCGTGGCTGGAAGAGCCTTTGCCGCCGGACGATCACGAAGCTTATTTGCGCCTGAAGGAGAAGGACTACCTGCCTTTGGCCAGCGGCGAGCACGAACCCGACGAGGAGCGTTACCACGACTTGATCCTGCGGCAGGCCGTCGATTACGTGCAGATGGACGTCTGCTGCCAGGGAGGCTTCGCCATGGGCCGGCGCCTGCTGGGCGAGATCGAGCGCGCCGGGCTGGGGTTCGCTTTCCATAGTTGGGGGACGGCGCTGGAAGTGATCGCCGCCGCGCACCTAGGCATCTGCTGGCCGGAAAGCGTGGTCGAGTGGCTGGAGTATCCTTGTTATTCGGGGCCGGCGCGCGAAGGTATGTACCCGTTTCCGCTGGCGGCCGAAATCCTGAAAGAGCCGCTGGAAATCGATCATGGCGACCTGATCGTGCCGCGCGCGCCAGGGTTGGGCGTCACGGTGGATGAGTCCGTCATTGAGCGCTATCCGTGGATTCCCGGCCCGTGGTCGTATTTCCGCACGGATTCGCCGGCCGAGACCCGCGCCGTCACCGCCGATCACTCCGTCCAGTGGGAGGGGCGGTCGTCTGTGTGAGCCGGGGATGAGCAGGGGATGAACCGGCATGCGCTATGAACGCTTCCGTTACTACGACCTACTGGTCCACACGTTCGTCGTGATCCTGCTGATCTCCAACCTGGTGGGACAGAAGATCACCGCCGTTGGTCCTTTCCGCTTCAGCGGCGCGATGTTGTTTTTTCCGATCACGTATATCTTCGGCGATGTCTTCACCGAAGTTTATGGATATGGCGCTTCGCGGCGCGCCATCTGGATCGGATTTTTCGCGGCGTCATTGCTGGCGGCCATGGGAATGATCACGGTGTGGCTGCCGCCCGCGCCCGGATGGGATGGCCAGGCGGCCTTCGCGCGGGTCTTCAACTTCGTGCCGCGAATCATCGCTTCCAGCCTGGCCGCCTTTTGGTGCGGCGAGTTCGCCAACTCCTTCGTGATGGCGAAAATGAAGCTTCTGACCAAGGGGCGCTACCTGTGGACCCGCACGGTCGGCTCGACTGTGGCCGGCCAGGCGGTGGATACATTCGTGGTGACGGTGCTCACGTTTGGCGGCAGCTTGAGCGCCGGGCTGATCGCCAACCTGATCCTCTCCGGCTATCTGGCGAAGGTGCTGTATGAGGTGGCCGCCACGCCGGTGACTTATTGGATCGTGAATTCACTGAAGCGGCGGGAAGGAGTGGACGTGTTCGATACGAATACGGATTTCAACCCGTTTCATGGGGAGGGGTGATCAGCTTGACTTGGCTTAGTATTTACATGTAAAGCGTGGAGTTCGACTGGAACGCTGCCAATGTCGAGCACATCGCCAGGCACGGCACTCCGCAAGAGGCCGAAGAGGCGATCCGGATCGAGCCACTGGACGCCGATGTTCAGCAACATGACGGTGAAGCGCGCGTGCTTTGCTTTGGGCGCACCAAATCGGGGCGTCTCCTTACGGTGCTCTACACGGAACGGCGAGGCAAAATACGCGTCGTCACGGCGTACGAAATGACGAAACGGGAGCAAAAATCGTATTTCCAAAGGGATATGAGCGTGCCCAAAGACCAGATTACCATTCCTAAATTCAAGACCGAAGCTGAAGAGGCTGCCTGGTGGGACAGTCATCCGGAAACCGCCGCAGAGATCATGGAGCAAGCCTTGAAATCCGGTACCGCGAGACGGAAGGTCGCCCTGAAGACGGTCACCATGCGGTTGCCCATGGCAGACCTGGAGGCTGCTCAAGATCTCGCGAATCGAAAGGGACTTCCGTACCAAACGTATATCAAGATGGTCTTGCACGGGGCTCTACAAAAAGAGCGCCGGTCGGCCTGATCCACAGGTCGAGGCGGCCCGCGCCGGCGCAATCCATAGCCCGACGCCACCGTCCTACAATGGAAGCATGTCCGACACCCTGACAATCGCCGGCCGCTCCTTCCATTCCCGCCTCATCGTGGGCACCGGGAAATATCGCAGCTTCCAAGAGATGGCCCGCTGCCACGAGGCTACCGGCGCCGAAATGGTGACCGTGGCCGTGCGGCGCGTGAACCTGATCGACCGCTCCAAGGAATCGCTGCTCGACTACATCGACCGGTCCAAGATCTTCATCCTTCCCAACACCGCTGGTTGCTATACCGCGGACGACGCCATCCGCACCGCTCGCCTGGCGCGCGAGGTCGGTCTTTCCAACTGGATCAAGCTGGAGGTTATCGGCGACGAAAAGACGCTCTTCCCGGATAACGAGGGCCTGCTGGAGGCCACCCGGGTGCTGGTCAAAGAAGGCTTCGTAGTGCTGCCTTACACGAATGACGACGTGGTGAACGCGCGCAAGCTAATCGATGCGGGCGCCGCCGCCGTCATGCCGCTGGCCGCGCCGATCGGCTCGGGCATGGGAGTGCAGAACAGCGCCAACCTGCGGATCATGCGGGAAACTATCACCGCCGTGCCGCTCATCGTGGATGCCGGTGTAGGTACCGCATCGGACGCCGCCATCGCCATGGAACTGGGCGCGGATGGTGTGCTCATGAACACCGCCATCGCCGCCGCGGAGGACTCCGCCAGCATGGCCAAGGCTATGAAACTGGCGGTCGAGGCCGGGCGCTTGGCCTACCTCGCCGGACGCATGCCGAAGAAGCTGTACGCCAGCGCCAGCAGTCCCCTGGTGGGTGTGGTGGGGCAGGCTTCGTAGGTGCTTTCTTGCTCAAGGTCGATTTCGCGGACAGGTTGTCTTCGGGGAGTGACGCGCTGGTCTGGTGACGCGAAGTGCCCGTCCAGCGTTGACGAGCTTATCGCCGATTCGCGCCAAATCCAACCCAGACTGCTTGCCACGGGCGGCCTTGTCCCGGCAGTGGTTGAAACCGGGCGGCGAGGATATCGCCGTCAACCAAGCCACCGGGCGGGAACCAGTGCCCGACAACAAGACGGTGCTCACGCATTGCAGCGAAGGCGCGCTGTCGACCGCGGGCCATGGCACCGCGCTCGGTGTGATCCGCGCGGCCGTGGAATCCGGCAAGAAGGTGGATGTCTTCGCCGATGAGCCGCGCCCCTTCCCGCAGGGCGCGCGCCTGACAGTCTGGGAATTGCAACAGGACCACATTCCCGCCGCTCTGATCGCGGACAACATGGCGGGCATTTCGTCGAAATCCTGGCGCATCGGCTAGACGACTGGTTTGACTATGTCTATGCTGCCCTTAAAGTAGGCCCCGTCTTCGATTAATATTTTTGCCGTTCGAATATCACCGACCAACTTAGCGCCGTTCCTGATGTGAATCTCTGCTTCACCCGAGACATTTCCATGAACCGTCGCTCCGGGAAGTATGACCACCGTTGCACCGCGCACTTCTCCCGCAACTAGCACATCTGCTTCGACGGTTATTCGCTGCTCTGGAAATGCGACGGGACCATCGAGGCTCTTGTGAACGTGAATGCCGTCTGGTTGCAGTGTGATGCCGTCTGGCAAGACTGGCAAGACGGCTTCAGCCAGCCGATTGTGATCAACAAGCTCCATCAGGTCAAAGCCCTGGGGTGCGGGCAGCGCCGCTAGGTTGCCATTAACGTCTCTGTGGAGCACAACCCCTATGCTCTTCAGCTTCTGAAGCAATTCCAGCTCGGCTTGCAAGGCCGTCAACTCCGCGAGGTGCGCCTCAGCGTGGGCTCTCCGCGCTTCCGCGGCTCTCCTACTCACCTCGGTCTCCATTGATCGGCGCTGCAGCTCCGCCTCAGTCTTGATCTTTTCAGCTTCAGCGAAGTTTTTCAGCGCTTGAGCGTACTCGTGGCTTGCGGCACCTTCAATTTTTCGACGACCGAGTTCAACGCCCTCGTCCAACAACTCATTGGGCGTTATGTGATGCTCTTCCGCGAAATCGGAGATTGCCTGCGTCGCTTTCTGGAATCGCTCGCCCGGACGGCCTTTCCAGTCGTTTGGTAACAGGGCCTTCAAACGCGCGATCAGGCGGGTAATCACTCCTTCATGCGAGGGCATCGACGGGTTCCCCCACGAGAACGTCTGAGAGTTCAAAGTCAGGCTGGAGCCCCGCTCCGCCACACGCACGATAGTAGTCGGCCAGTATCGCCAAGGACGCCCCCACCTGTTCTGGTGTCAACTGAGGCGCAAATACGATTTCAAAGTCGTCCGCGATATGCATCACTTCCATTTGAGATCCATTGTAATCCCAAATAATCCCAATAATCCCACATCGGACGCGGTGTAGTGGAAGATTTTGGCAATGCTGACCCGGTTCACCAGGGGCCCGCTGCGCGGTCCCCGCGCTTGGAAGCAGTTTCGTAGTTCCCGGGCCCGGATGAATCGTCGCGTGAAACGCCCGTTCCGGCAATCAGGCGTCGGGAAGCGGACAGCGGCCGCAGGGTATACTGGCGAGAGGAGGACAATTGCCTACCGCGGCCAAACAACGACGGCGTACCGCAGAGGCGGGGAAACGGAAGAACGGCTCGCAGCCGCGCGTTGCCCCGGAATTCGCCGCGGGATCGCTGGAGGCTGAGCTGTCAGTCATCGGGAAGGAAGTGCCGGCCCGGGATTGGGCGAAAGTCCCCGCCGACTACTTCGCTAACCTCGACCACTACCTCCACGGCTCACCGAAAAAGAAGTGAGGCTGGTCTTCGCGGATACGCTCTATTGGGGTGCAACACTTCATCCACACGATCAGTATCGCGCGCAGGTAGTCCGCGCTCGGGGGGCGCTTGGGGAAGCCCACCTGGTTACGACCGATGAGGTGCTGACCGAACTTCTGGACGGCTTGGCTCAGCGCGGTACGCATCTGCGGCAGGCGGCCGCTCGCGCGGTCCGCAAGATCCTCGACGACCAGCGCGTCACAGTTCACCCGCAGTCGCGTGAATCCTTCCTGGCGGGCTTAGATTTGTATGAGCGGCGCCACGACAAGGGCTACAGTCTTGTGGACTGCATATCCATGACAACCATGCATCGCCACGGGATTTCGGAGGTCCTGACCAACGACCACCACTTCACGCAAGAAGGCTTTGAAGTCGTCCTCCGCTGAGAGCGCCTCTACGGGGCGCTAGGCGGTCGCCTTCACCACCCAGCCATCAGCCAAATTGATGATCCGGTGCCCGTAAGCGGCATTGGCCTCCGAGTGGGTCACCTGCACGATGGTGGTGCCTTCGTCGTTCAACCGCTTGAACAGCTCCATGATTTCCCTGCCCTGGCTGGAATGCAGGTTGCCGGTGGGCTCGTCGGCCAGAATCAGCTTCGGGTTGGCGATCACCGCGCGCGCCACCGCCCAAGCTGCTGCTGGCCGCCGGAAAGCTGGTTGGGATACAGGTCGCGCTTGCCGACGATGTGGAACCTTGGGCTTCATCTTGTGAACGGCATGGCCCAGGAAGTAGAACTCGCCGGTCCAGGCGTCCTCCAGCATGCCGACGTTCCCACATCCCCAATGGAACATTCTGATAGACTTTTGTTTTGGGGACAACGAGTTGCCTATTGGGTATGACATCATCGGCCCGTGGACCGAGGTTAAACTCGACATCCTGCGGCAGTATGCTGCACCGTATTCAAGGATCGTGACCAAGCACGGGTTCTATCATCTGTACATTGATGCGTATGCCGCCGGAGGCTCGCATATTTCTCGTACAACCGGGGAGGTCGTGCCCGGCAGCCCGCTGATCGCTCTTGCGACGGAACCGCCCTTCCGTGAGTATCACTTCATCGATGTGGATGCAACTCGCGTAGCAAGCACCACACCGCGAATCGCACAGATACCCACGTACACCCTGGGGATTGCAATGAAATCTTGATGCGCGATGTTTTCCCGCGCGCCCGATATGAAGATCGACGCAGGGCCTTGTGCTTGCTCGATCCGTACAACATAGATCTCCGCTGGGAAGTAATAGCGGCGGCGGGGCAGATGAACTCCATAGAAGTGTTCGTTAATCTTATGGCGATGGATATGAACATGAATATCCTTCTCCGTGACCCCGCAAAGGCGGAACCGGTGCAGATTGCGCGGATGGACCGCTTTTGGGGTGACGGTTCCTGGCGGAATGTGGCATATGGACCGAATCCGCAACGGCATCTTTTCGGCGATGCCGAGGACGTAAAGGTCGACGACGCGAACGAGAAGATTGCGGAGGCATATCGCCGCTGCCTGATCCAAATCGCCGGATTCGCCTATGCGCCGCAACCGCTTCGCTTTGTAAATAGCCTCGGGTTCACGATCTATTATCTCTTTTTCGCGTCACCGAACCAGACGGGCAAAAAGATCGTCGAGGACATATTTAAGAAGCACCAAGAACAACAGGGTATTTGAAACGAATGGCCAACACCTCCCATATTGAGTGGACTGACGCGACCTGGAACCCGATCACAGGGTGCTCGAAGGTTAGTGTTAGTCCAGGATGCAAGTTCTGTTATGCGGAGCGCCTTGCGCACAGGCTGCAGGCCATGGGCCAAGAGAATTACAGAAACGGATTCGATCTCACATTGCACCCGCACATGCTCGAACACCCGTTACGATGGCTGCGGCCGCGTCGTGTGTTTGTCAACAGTATGAGCGACCTATTTCATGCGGATGTGCCCGCCGCCTATATCGATCGCGTATTCGATGTGATGTGTCGCGCCGACTGGCATCAGTATCAAGTGCTCACGAAACGTTCGGAGCGCCTCCTCGAACTTAACCCGGTGCTGAAGTGGCAGCCCCAGATCTGGATGGGAGTCAGTGTTGAAAATGAGGACTATCTGTTCCGCGTCGAGCAACTAAAAAGAACCGGCGCAAAAATCAAGTTTCTTAGCATTGAACCGCTCTTGGGCCCATTGCGCCGAGTGAATCTGCGTGGCATCGACTGGGTGATTGTAGGCGGCGAATCGGGGCCCGGCGCCAGGCCGGTTGACCCCGAATGGGTTCGAGAGATCCGGGACCGTTGTACCGCTGCCCGCGTCCCGTTCTTCTTCAAACAATGGGGTGGCGTTCTCAAATCGCGGACCGGACGCCTTCTCGACGGTCGGAAGTGGGACGAAATGCCGCCGCAGCGCCCATCGTCACCAGTACGTTCGGCTGACTTGAGCCTGGTAGTGCTTGCGTAGTCGCGCTACCCGGCCGTCTTCACCACCCAGCCATCAGCCAAATTCACGATGCGGTGGCCGTAAGCGGCATTGGCCTCCGAGTGCGTCACCTGCACGATGGTGGTGCCTTCGTCGTTCAAGCGCTTGAACAGCTCCATGATCTCCTTGCCCTGGCTGGAATGCAGGTTGCCGGTGGGCTCGTCGGCCAGAATCAGCTTCGGGCTGGCGATCACCGCGCGCGCCACCGCCACAAGCTGCTGCTGGCCGCCGGAAAGCTGGCTGGGATACAGGTCGCGCTTGCCGACGATGTGGAACCGGTCCAGCGCGTCGCACACCAGGCTGGCCCGCTCGGAGGATTTGACGTTCCGGTACGACAGCGGAATGTCCAGGTTCTCGTAGACCGTCAGGTTATCGATCAGGTGGTAGCTCTGGAACACGAAGCCGATGTACTTCTTGTTCAACTCGACGCGGTCCTTGGGCTTCATCTTGTGAACGGCATGGTCCAGGAAATAAAATTCGCCGGTCCAGGCGCCGTCCAGCATGCCGAAGATACTGAGCAGCGTGGATTTGCCGGCGCCCGATGGACCCATGATGGTCACAAACTCGCCTTCCTTGATCTCCACTTCAATGCGCCGCAGGACGTAGGTCCGGCCGTAGCCCGCTTCGTAGAATTTGTCCAGATTCGCGGTTCTGATCATGTGCTTCTATTTTACTTGACGGACGAGGAGCGGATGGGTCCCGATCGCAGCATGCTACAGCGCGGCCACGATAATAGGCTGCGAAGTCGGTTGCGGCACGCCGGCCGCAGGCTCTAGCGTGACCGCCACGATGCCGGTAGCGGCTACATCCACCGGACCCGGCCGAACGTGCAACGCGGTCCCGTCCGCGGCGGACTGGAACAAGCCGGCCGGCACTGGCTTGCTGCCTTTGGCTTTGGGAATGACCCACATCTCGTAAGTCTTGCCAGTGGGCGCGGGCGGCAGGTTGGAGGCCAGCAGCAGCACGCCGCGCGCCGGGTCCAGGAATACGCGGCCGCGCGGAGGCTGCGGCGCGGCGCCGCCGAACACGACCTGCTTTGCATCCGGCTGGTTCAGGATGGCAAACGCTTCGTTCAGCCGCGCCAACTCGCGCGTCTGGGCTCCCGATTCCGATTGCACCCGCTGCAGTTCCGCGGCAGCCTGCGCCAATTCCGCGGACGCGCGATGCGCGCGGACATTGAAGACAATCGCCGCAATCAAGGCGCCGGCCGCCACGGCGGCCCACACCGGCGACCAGTTCCAGCGCGAGGCCGTCCGGCCGCCGGCGATGGCCAGGACTCGCTTTCGCAGCCGGGCAGGCGCTTCGACCGCCGGCGCAGTAGCGCCTATCAGGGTTGTCAACTCCCGCGCTCCCCGCACGCCCGGCACGCAGATGGGGCAATCTCGCTCCAGATGCGCCCGGATCTCGCTCAGCTCGGGATCCTCCGCGATGCCCAGCGAATATAGCTCGTAATAGTCGCGCAGTTCGTCGCAATTCATGCGGTCACCGCCTTACCGAGCTCGTCGCGCAGGCTCTTCAATGCCGTTCGCACCCAGGTCTTGACAGTGCCCAACGGCTCACCCATTCTTTCAGCCATCTCGGCTTGCGAAAGGCCTTCGAAGTAGGCCAGCTCGATGACTGCGCGATGGTTCTGGGAAAGCTTCTCCAACGCGACCCGCACCCGCCGTACTCTATCCGAATTGAGCAGCTCCTTTTCCATGTCGGCGAACAACGCGGGGTGTTCCGTCTCCGGTAGTTCCACAGTATTGCGCATGCGGCCCGCGGCCGAGCGCAGATAGTCGATCGCCCGATTGCGCGCCACGGCCAGCAGCCACGGGCCGAGGCCACCTCTATCGGCGTCGAATCCCTGCACTCGATTCCAAACGCGCAGGAACGTTTCCTGGACCAGATCCTCGGCGATCCCGCCATCCCGGACCACGCGCAAAATGAGCGCGTAAACCAGCCGTCCGTAGCGGTCGTACAGCTCCGCCATGGCCCGCGGATCGCGTCGTTGCAAACGCCTGACCAGATCCGCGTCGCTTTCTCCGAATTCGATTGCCAGCAACAGGGGCAGCAGCAGCATTATGTTCCGGATACGATTAAACCATGCTGCCAGGGTACACAATTATTCATACGGTGGAAGCCGGGTGGTTGGATGAGTGGCCACTGGTGCATTATACTGCGGAGACATGCCGGCATGGATTCGCACGATTCTGACACTGATCGCCGCCGTGGCGTTGCTCACGGCGCGCGCCCGCCAACTGGGCGTTCCGTTTGAAGGCGCCCCCGGGCCTTTGAATGCGATCACGGATGTCGCGGGGCTCGAAGTGGGCCATACTACGCTCATCTCGGGCGACGGGAAGCAGGCGGTGCGCACCGGAGTCACCGCCGTCTGGCCGCGCGGGAAGCAATCCGGTGCGCCCGTTTTCGGCGGGTGGTTCTCGCTGAACGGCAACGGCGAAATGACGGGTACCACTTGGGTGGAGGAGTCGGGCCTGCTGGATGGACCCGTCATGATCACCAACACACACAGCGTGGGGACGGTCCGCGATTCCTATATCAAATGGCGGGTGGCGCGCGCGCGCAAAGCGGGCATCGACCTGAGCGATGAATGGTCGCTGCCGGTGGTGGCGGAAACCTGGGATGGATTCTTGAACGACATCAACGGATTCCATGTGCAGGAGGCCGACGCGTTCGCCGCGCTGGAGGCGGCCAAGGGCGGGCCGGTCGCCGAGGGCAATGTGGGCGGCGGCACGGGTATGGTCTGCTACGGATTCAAAGGCGGCATCGGCACGAGTTCCCGCAAGGCGGGCGCTTACACGGTCGGGGTTCTGGTGCAGTGCAACTGCGGACGGCGCGCGCAGCTTCGCATCGCGGGCGTGCCGGTGGGGCAGGAGATCACGGGGAACGAGCCTTACGCGCTCAATTTCCGGCGGGCCGGCGACGATGTGGGATCGATCATCATCGTGGTGGCCACCGACGCTCCGCTGCTGCCACACCAGATGAAGCGCCTGGCGCGGCGCGCATCGCTGGGTGTGGCGCGCACCGGCTCGAGTTCCGGCAACGGTTCCGGCGACATCTTCATCGCGTTTTCGACGGCGAATGCGGACGCAGGGCACACGTCGGGACTGGTGAATCTGACCATGGTGCCCAACGACGAAATGAACAAGCTGTTCGAGGCCACCGTGGAGGCCACCGAGGAGGCCATCGTCAACGCCATGGTGGGGGCCGAGACGATGACCGGCTTCGAGGGGCACACGGTGATCGCGCTGCCGCACGATCGGCTGCAGGAGGTTTTGAAGAAGTACGACCGGCTGGCGCCGTGACTACTGTAATGCTGCTTGGTGGCGATTGGATTGTGCGTGATTGTGCGTTTTTGTGCGTGGGTCGCGGGCTGGGGGCGGTAAGGAAAACCTGACAAACAGAGCCAATTCTCACAATAGGTAATTCAGATACGCTTATTTTGTTATGGTTGCCGGGTTTAGTTAATGTTTCGCTTGTGAATCGCCCCAGGCTGGAATTGGGTTCGTTTCGCAAGCTGCGGTTGTGGGCTTCCGGCCTGGGCTGATTCAGGGCGAAGATACCTGGGCGGGTGCTACACGGGGTCTCTTCTTGGTGTAGTGTTGCACTCTGTTGCATTTTGCTGCGGATCAACCCGTGTTGGCCCGCCCGGGCCACGGCATCCCGCCGGTGTTACACGGCGCCGTTGTTTCGATTTCATGTTGCATCCCATTACATTTTGTCGGATCGGAGTGAGTGGATCGCTTACGGCGGCGGTTGAAATTGTCAAAGAACGAGGGGGTTCCCGACAGAACACCTTGCGGCGAGTGCGGGGAGCCTTTGCGGCGGGCGTGGACGTTTCTTTGCCCGACATGAGATTAGCACGAGGTTTGGCGGAGAGTGGAGGGGCCGGGCGTGCTTGTCGATTGCTTTCAGCCAGTTCGGGGTGAGCGCACTTCAGTGACTTGGAATGGGCTAATCGGCAGACGGACCAGCATATTTCGCGCAAAGACGCCAAGCGAGCGCCAAGCCAGCCAAGAAAACGCCACGCGACTGGAGCCAGCCGTTCGCCAAGCCCCGGCGCGGTTTGCGCTGCCGCACGATAGGCTGCAGGGGTTTTGAAGAAGTACAACCGGCTGGCGCGGTGAGGATTGGAATAGTGCCGACAGTTTTCGGGGTTTGAAGGACTGCGGGTTATGATTTATCCAAACGATCAACGACCGGCCATGTTCACGTGATGGGTAGAGGTTGCGAAGCGGTATTCAATCTGAACCGTCCGGCAGGACCGGTACAAGTCCGGGAGAATTATGGATTCTCGCGGCGGGAGATCAGGCAGATCGTGGCCGTATTGATGGATTACCTGGTAGAGTTGGGCCGGGCGTGGGAGCAAATTCATGGCATCGCGTGACGATTTCGAATTGGCAAACCAGCGCGCTAGAGAGATGGAAAGAAGTGTCCCACGAGCAGTTGCCGCGCATTATGATCGCAGGGCGGGGCGGATCGTGGTCGAACTCAGTTCCAAGGTGATCGTGAGCTTCTCGCCCGGAGATGTAGAAGGGCTGGAAGACGCCAAGCCCTCACAGCTTAACGCAATAGAAATTAGCCCGTCCGGCTTCGGCATCCACTTTCCAGCCGTGGATGCAGACCTCTACGTGCCGGCGATCTTAGAGGGCTTTCTGGGTTCCAAGAAGTGGATGGCGTCCAGGCTGGGCCGGATTGGCGGCCAATCCAGGAGCAGGGCTAAGAAGGCGGCTTCTAGCTAGCTTTACCTCCTGATTGTCTGCATCTGGAGTCATATCCCAATCCTTTCTGCTTCCCCCACAGTTATATTATCGCTGCGCGGATCATAGAGGCCGGTGGTTTTGGCGTTTGAGCCCGGCCATACGCTGAGCCTCGATACGGCAGCCATTCGTGAGATAGTCCTGAATCCCGTGCCGCGGAGGGTGTGGCGACCTATCGCCGCCTCACTGCTGGCGTCAGAGGCTCGGCGGCGGACCATGTCCCAAACATCCGCGCGTGACATGGCCTTGCCCGACGCGAGCCGTGAGCGGAATACGGCAGACTTATCCTGGCACCGTCAAGCCGACGTGGACGTCGGCCGCAGGAGTGGAGTCCTGCCCCACTAACCTCCGAAGCTGCATTCCTTCCAGCGCGTGCCCCACTCCCACATCCCGAAGGTGGCTTGCTTCGGCAGCGGATGGTCCAACTGGCGGGCCAACGTGCAGATCTGTCCGCGGTGGTGCGCGTCGTGGGAGATCAGGTAGGCGAACATCCCCACTACGTCCGGGCGGAAGCCTTTCACTTTGCCTTCGGGGTGGTCGAGCGATTCGGCCAGAAGCTGCGCGCAGCACTTCGCACTTTCGGCGAGCGCCTGCATGGCCTCCTTCTTAGTTAGTAACTGTCGCGCGGTCGAGCTTATCGGGCAACGGCTTGCCCTTGGCCGCGGCTACTAGCCACATGTGGCGCACGTTGTGCATGTGCATGGCGATGGCGGCGATGGTGCGGCCTTTGCCGCTGGGCGGGTCGGCAGTCCAGGCGGCGGCATCTAAATTCTCGAGCAGGTATTGGTTGATGCGCTCGCTGACGGCGTAGGATTGCAGGAGCGCCTGCTTCATGTCAAGCGATTTCGCCTTTTCTGTTGCGGTCATTTTATCTAGCCTACCGCATCATGCTCAGCGGAGTGTCCGGCAGCCATGGGCGGCGGCGTGTTCAGTTCGGAGTGGCTGTCTCTTAGTTAGCATTCTGCGCTAGCGCGCTGGCGGCCTGGGAGGCCGCCGCAGGCTGGGAGCCTGCCCCNNTCTTCCGGCACGATAATGCCGGTACCGGTGAGCAGCACGGTTCCCGCGGGCGTTTGGTTGGCGCGCCGCAGGTATTCGATCAGAGTCTCGAACTTGCGGTGCAGCTTCGCCGTGGATACGCTGCCCGAGAAGCGCTGCTGACCGTCGCGCGTGACGGTGCAGGTCATTTCCAGGTTGTAGGGATCGGGCAGATCCTCCGCCGTCACGATCACCGGACCGAGGGCGCAGCATGCCGTATAGAACTTCGATTGCGGCAGGTAAAGCGCGTTTTCGCGCTCGATATCCCATGCCGAGACGTCGTTGGCCAGCGTGTATCCCACGATGTTGCCTTTGCTGCCCAGCACCAGAGCCAACTCGGGCTCGGGCGCCGTGAAGCGCGAATCCGCGCGGATGCCGATGGCCTGGCCGGGCCCCACGCACACGCGCGCCGTCCCCTTGAAGAAGACCTCGGGACGCGGCTCGCGGTAGACGTAGGCGTACATGCCTTCGCGCGCGCCGTGCTCGGCATCGCGGAACGACGCGCTCATTTCGTAGGTGCAGCCGCAGGCCCAGACCTCCGGCGGCACGATGGGCAGCGCCGGCGGGTGCGGCTCCGGATGGTGGCTGGCGAGGCGCGCGGTGGTCTGGCCGATCGAGACGCCCTGGGCTTCCGAGCGGCGAATCAGGTCGGTGACGGTGTAGCCTGGAACCGCGCGGGCCAGGTCCCCTTCGAATATGGCGGCGAGGTAGCCGCCTTCAGTTTTAATTTGTCCGAGACGCATTTAGTATTTCAAATAGACAGTTTTGTAGTCGCTGTAAAAGTCGAGCGCGGCGGGTCCCTGTTCCTTAGGCCCGAAGCTGGATTCCTTGGTCCCGCCGAAGGGCAACTGATACTCGACGCCGGCGCTGGGAAGGTTGACGGTGAGCAGGCCCGCTTCCATCCGGTAGATGAACTCGAAGACGCGCGAGAGATTGGTGGTTTGGATGGAGGCCGAAAGCCCGAACGGAATGTCGTTGGCGATGCGCATAGCGTCCTCGAAGTCGCGGGCGCGCATGACGGCCAGCACGGGTCCGAAGATTTCTTCACGGGCGATGGTCATCTCCGGTGTCACATCGGCGAATACGGTGGGCTCCACGAAATAGCCTTTGCCGTAATATTCGCCGGTGAGCCGCCGGCCTCCAATTTTGGGCGCGCCTGCCTCCGCGCGGCCGATTTCGATATAACGCAGCACGGTATCCAGTTGCGCCTGATCGACGCACGGGCCGATATCGGTGGTATTTACCATCCCGTCGCCGATCTTAAGTTTGCGCGTGCGTTCCACCACGGCATCCAGGAAGCGATCATAGATCGCATCTTCCACGATGGCCCGGCTGGTGGCGGTGCATTTCTGGCCGGTGGAAAAGAACGCGGCATTGACGGTGTTCTCGACCGCGGCGTTGAAGTCCGCGTCGGCTAGTACGATGGTGGGATTCTTGCCGCCCATTTCCAGTTGAACGCGCAAGCGGCGTTTGGAAGCTTCGGCATGCAGCCAGTTGCCGATCTGGCAGGAGCCTGTGAAGGAGATAGCCTTGAGCGGCGGTGCTTCCACCAGCGCCTGGCCGAGTTCGCCACCGGATCCAGCCACGAAGTTGACCACGCCCTTCGGCAAACCGGCTTCGTCCAAGGCCTTCACCAGACGCCAGGCGCTGAGCGGCGCGGCGCTGGCGGGCTTCAGCACCACGGTGTTGCCGCAGATCAGCGCCGGCGCCAGTTTCCACGCCGGGATGGCGCTGGGGAAATTCCACGGTGTGACCAGGCCCACCACGCCAATCGGCTTGCGAATGGCGAACATGTGCACGCGATCGCGCTCGGAAGGAACCAGCAGACCCTCCAGCCGCGATCCCTCGCCGCCGAAATAGCGGAAGATGTTGATCGCGCGGCGGACTTCGCCCTTGGCCTCCGAGAGGGTCTTGCCTTCCTCACGGGTCATGTCGGCCGCGACTGAGTCGAGGCGCCAATCCAAGATTTCAGCGGCTTTGAAGAGAATGGCGCCGCGCGCCGGAGCATTCAGATTCGCCCAGGCGGGCAAAGCCCTGGCGGCGGCCGCGGCGGCATCCGCGATATCGCCGGCCGACCCCTTCGCGAACAGGCCCACAATCTCGTCCGTGTTGGCGGGATTGCGGTTTTCGAAATGCGAACCGCTATCCGCCCACTGGCCATCGATGTAGTTGGGGAAAACCGGTGTGTCCATCATGAGTGCCTCGAGGTTAGATTGCAGGCGTTTGGAAGTAGGCGTCGATCTTGCCGAGGCGCGTTACAGAAGCCACGATGTTGTTCGGAAACAGGTCGATGCGCGCATTGTAATGTTCCACCGCTTCGTTGTACTTGCGGCGGGCCACCGCAATCCGATATTCGGCGCCTTTCAGCGCCTCCAGCAGATCGCCGTATTTCTTGCTGCTTTCGAGCTTGGGATAAAACTCCACCAGCAACATCAGGCGCGCCAGAGCGTGATCCAGCCGCGCATTGGCCTGGATCTTTTCCTGCTGGCTATGCGCGACGCTCAGCAGCTTGCGCGCATCGTTGACCGCCAGGATCGTGCTGCCTTCGGCGGGCGCTTCGGACTGAACTAGATTTGTCAACTCCGGCACGATGCTGGCGCGGTGTTCCAGGGCAGCATCCACCTGCGCCCAATCGGCATCGATGGCTTGACGCTCCGAAACCAGATCTTTGCGGATGGTCATGCACTTGGCGCCAAAAACCAGGGCTACGGCCACCAGAGCCAGAACCAGGAGCTTCATGGCTCAGCACACCAGGTCTTCGCGGCCGATCTTGAACCCGTCCAGATTGCCGAGGATGGTGAGGGCAATCTGTTTCGGATCGAAGAACGCCTGCGCGATGCGCTGCACGTCGGCGGCGCTGACCTGCTCGATGCTTTCCACCAGCTCGTCGAGGGTGAAGAAGCGGCCGAAGTACATCTCTTGGCGCGCCAGATTGGACATGCGGCTGGAAGTGGATTCCAGACTGAGCATCAGCGAACCCTTCAGGTGATCCTTGGCGCGCCGCAACTCCTCGCCGCTCACGCCATCCTGCTTGAGCTCCCGGAACTCCTTGATGATGGATTCGACCACTTTGCCGGCGGATTCGATGGATGTGCCGGCGTAGATCGACAGGCAGCCCGTGTCGCGGTAAGGACTCAGCTCCGAGAAGACGGCATAGGCCAGGCCCTGCCGCTCGCGGATGTTCTGAAAGAGGCGCGAACTCATGCCGCCGCCCAGCAGCGTGTTCAGCACGTAACAGGCGAAACGCTCCTCGTGCGGCAGGGGATACGAAGGCACGCCCAGGCACAGATGCACCTGTTCCAGCGATTTCTTATTGCGCAAGGCGATGCGCGCGTGCGTGGCGGGAGCCTGGTCTGCGGGTGGCTCGCCATTGGGCGGCAGCAACTCGAAATGCTGGCTCACCAGCTTGACCAGCGACTCGTGAGTCAAATTTCCGGCCGCGGTAATGAGCACATTGTAAGGCGCGTAGACGGACCGGTAATAATCGTCGATCATCTGACGGTCGAAGCGCTTCACCGTTTCGCGCGTGCCCAGGATGGGCTTACCGAGCGGGTGGTCTTTCCAGAAGTTGGAGGAGAAGATCTCGTGGACCAGGTAGTCGGGGCTATCCGCTTCCATCTTGATTTCTTCGAGGATGACGCCTTTTTCCTTGTCGATATCTTCGTCGCGAAACAACGGATGCAGGACCAGGTCGGCGAGCACATCGAAGGCCAGCGGCAGGTGCTGGTCGAGCACCTTGGTGTTGAAGCAGACCAGTTCCTTGGCGGTGAAGGCGTCCAGATTGCCGCCCACCGAATCCACCGAGCGGGCGATATCTTCGGCGGAGCGGTTGGTGGTGCCCTTGAACAGCATGTGCTCGATGAAGTG
>PKYZ01000037.1 GCA_003132865.1 Bryobacterales bacterium | reverse complement strand
TGTTGTACGAAAGGCTATCGTTCTCTGCGAACCGTAGGGACCCGCCAAACTGAAGCGTATGGCGCCCCTTGGTCCAAGTTAGATCGTCATTCACGTTCGTGCTGGGCGAGATATTTCGCGAGGCTCGCGGCGTCGCCGTGAAGGCCGTAAACCCCACGCTGGGAACCGGCGGCGTGCNNNCATTTCCGTCCTGTGCGGAGCCATTCAACGTGCCGCGCAGCATGAGGACGTGTTTTCCCGCCGGATCGATATTGAAGTCCATCCTGCCCACTTGGGTGTGAAAATTCTGTTTGTCCGGTGCGTTGAAGATCAATTGGTTGAAATTTAAGCCCTTGTCGGACCCACCCGTCGGATTATTGCCGGCCGGATACTGTTTCATCAAACTCAGGATGTAAGGATTTTCGCCGATGCCCAGCGGATCGATGGCCTGCACCATGGCGGGTGTCAATGTTACCGTCTGGCCGCTCTTCAACAGTACCTCTATGTTACCTTGCGCGAAGTTGCTGGTCGGGACTGTGTCCTTCTCGGTAGCCGCGCTGCGGTCCGTGCGGCCTTCATAGTTATAGAAGAAGAAAAGGCGATTCTTGAGTACCGGCCCACCCAACGAAGCTCCGAACTGGTTGCGCACCAGGGCCGCGCGCGGTACGAAGGGGACGGCGTGATTGTTGGTCCAGGTATTGGCCGATGTGAAGGTATTGCGATTGTACTCGTAAGCCGTTCCGTGGAACTGGTTGGATCCGCCCTTGGTCACGATCGAGACCTGTCCGCCCGACATATAGCCTTGATCCNNACCTGTCCGCCCGACATGTAGCCCTGGTCCGCTCCCACGCCCGCCACCGTGGTGCGGAACTCCTGCACCGAATCCAGCGGAATGGGCATCGACGCGTTGAAACCGTTGGCGCTGTTGCCGCCCCAGTTGTTATTGACGTCCACGCCGTCCAGCGTGACGTTGTTCTGGTCCGGTTTGGCCCCGTTCACCTGTCCGCTGGGAGCCACACCGGGTTCCAGGCTCAGCAGGGACACTACGTTGCGGGTCTGCAGCGGGATTTCCTTCACCTGTGTTTCGTTGAAAGGGTTGCCTACGGCCGCATTCTCGGTGTTGATCACCGCCGCTTCGCCCATGACGTTCACCGTTTCAGTCACCTGGCCCACTTCCAACTTCACGTTCCAGGTCTCCGGCGTCTCCGTCTGCAGCACGATGTCGGTGCTGTGCGACTTAAAGCCGGGTTTTTCCACCATCACCTTGTAGGGTCCCGGCGTAACCTGCAAGATGCTGTAAGCACCGGTGCCATCCGTCAGCGCTTTGCGCGAGGCGGAAGTGTCCGTATTGGTTGCGGTTACGACAGCGCCGGGTACGGCTCCGCCTTGCGCGTCGGTAATCAAACCTTGCAGGGAACTATTCTGGGCCGCCAATGGCAGCGCGGTAATCGCGAGTGCGAAAACGAAACTTTTCATGGAACCAACTCTCTCCTTGGGTGCAATATGGGAGTGGACCTGGTTTCGACACGGAGACCGCCTACGGAGCGGCTATACAGGAATCCCCTCGTACACAGCGTTTGTAGTAGTGTAGGTTTAACTTATGCGGGAGTCAAATCAAAAACTGCTATCGGGTGGATCAGTTAAAAATACAACACTGCAAATGGAGACAACGCAAGCTACAGCATGTTGTAACATGCTATGGCTTGTCCCGAATCGTGTGCGCCTGTCTTACGCTATTAAATCGTGTAGAACGTTGCCCGAAACATCCGTTAAACGGAAGTCCCTTCCGCTGTAACGATAAGTCAACNNCGCCGTATCCGTCAACCGGAAGTCGCGTCCACTATAGCGATAAGTCAACTTCGTGTGATCGATGCCGAACAGATACAGAATAGTCGCGTGAATATCGTGTACATGCACCGGCTTCTCGATCGCCTTAAAGCCGAAATCGTCCGTCGCCCCGTAAATGGTGCCGCCCTTGACGGCTCCGCCGGCCAGCCACATCGTATACCCGAATGGATTGTGGTCGCGGCCCCGCTTGATGCCTTGACCCGCGCCGCCCACTTCGCGTACCGGAGTGCGTCCGAATTCGGAACCGCAAACTACCAGCGTGTCTTTCCATAACCCGCGGCTCTTGAGATCCTTGATCACCGCCGCGAATCCCTGATCGGAATTCTTGGCGTTGGTCTTGTGCGCGAAAATGTCGCCGTGCGCGTCCCACGGGTCGCCCTGGGAGTAATAGACCTGGGTCATGCGAACGCCCTTTTCGGCCAGGCGGACGGCGCTCAGACAGCCGCGCGCCACGGCGCCCGGTCCGTACAGGTCCAGCGTCGCCTGCGATTCCTTGCGCACGTCGAAAACTTCCGGTGCTTCGGTCTGCATCCGGTAAGCCACTTCCATCGATTTGATGACGGCTTCCACCTGCTGATCGGTCCCGGTCTGCTCCTCGCGCATCTTTTCGAGCTTTTGCAGCAAGTCCAGCTCGCGGCGTTGCTCCACTAGCGAGAACTTCGGATTGTTGACGTAACTTACCAGCTTCTTGGGATCGAAATTACGCTCGATCACCACTTTCTTGGGTATCTCTTTGCCGTCTTTATCCTTCTGCGGCATGTCGTCGGCTGCTGGTACGGCGGCGGCATCGGCCGGCGGCGCGTCCGGGTCGGCGGGAGCGCCATCGGCTTCCGGCGCCGCCTGCACTTTATTCGAAATGTACGTCCCCTGGTTGATCGCCGGCAGGAAGCCGTTGCTCCACAGCGGCGGGCCCACGGTCGTCGGCACGGCGGGGCAGAGAACCACGTAACCGGGAAGATTCTGATTTTCCGTGCCCAACCCGTACGTCAGCCACGCTCCCATGGAGGGCCGCCCGGCCTGGTTGGCGCCGGTATTGAGCATCAGGCACGAAGGTTCGTGATTGGGGATATCGGTGTACACCGACCGGACCCAGCAAATATCGTCGGCCACTTCGCCCAGATGCGGCCACAGTTCGCTGACATCCATGCCGCACTGGCCGTACTTCTTGAACTTGAAGGGCGACTTCATCAACTCGCCCGTGCGCCGTTCGGTATTAATATGACCGCCCGGCAGCGGCTGCCCGTCGTATTTCTCCAATGCCGGCTTCGGGTCGAAGCTGTCCACGTGTGACAGGCCGCCGTTCATGAACAGGAAAATCACGCGTTTCACGCGCTGTGGGTAGTCGAGTCTGGCAACTCCGACGGTTCCGTCCGGTTTGTCCACGGCCGCTGCCTTCGACAGCGACTGCCCCACCATCCCCGCGAATGCCATCATGCCGAAGCCACTTCCCACGCGGCATAACGCCTCCCTGCGGGTGACCGGTACGGACTTTCTATGATTGGACATTATCTGGTTTCCCCCTCACTGGATACTTAGGGCACTATTTCTGCATAAACTGTGGGGCAGCCAAACCTGGCTGTAGCCGGCTTTTAGCCGGCTCTTTCGGGNNGCCCGGGCAAGATTGCGCGCCCCACAATTCATGCGGACAGCCTGCAATTGAATAACTAAGTGGCATTACTTTAGCCCGTACTCCCACAATTGTCATATCCTCGACACCTAGTTAATAAACACAAACTCACTGGCGCTCAACAGCACCTTGATATACCGGCCCCAGGCAGAGGCCTCGTACTTCACTTCGGCGGCCGCGCCGCCGCGTCCGCCACGTCCACCACCCATGCCTCCGAAGCC
>PKYZ01000294.1 GCA_003132865.1 Bryobacterales bacterium | reverse complement strand
ATTCTCGCTCAGAGCCGTTTTTCTGCTTGAGTGAATAAAAGGTTATAGGAGTAGTACAGGAAGGACCGCTAAGGCCACGGTAAGGTTATATTTAGAGCGGAAGGAAGCCGCTAACGCGGCCTCATAGAGCGCTTTGCGCGCCGGAGAGCGGGTCCTGGACGACCCGCGCACGGTCGAAAACCNNCGGCGGGGTTTTCATCACGATTGGTGGGCCGCAGGCCCATCCCGACAGACCTGGAGGTCTGCCCCGCATAACTGCTCCACAAGAATCGTCGCGGCGCGCGAAGAAACTGATGGATAGTAGTACAAAAACCTATCGGTCCGCGAGGTAGAAGTGGACGGCGGGGGTCACCACCAGGGAGAGCACCATCGACGCCAGGATTCCACCAATCACCGCAATCGCCAGCGGCTGCAGCATCTGGGATCCCGCGCCCCATGCCAGCGCCAGCGGAATCATGCCGGCCATCGTCGCCAGCGCCGTCATGATGATGGGCCGCAGCCGGCGCTCGCCCGCGCGGATCATGCTCTCTTCGGCCGGGGTCCCCTCGCCCCGGAACTTCTGATCTGCGTCCAGCAGCAGGATGCCGTTCTTGGCCACGATCCCGATGACCATGATCAGTCCCATGAACGAAGAGATATTGAAGGTCGTCCCGGTCACCAGCAGCGCCAGAAAGACGCCCGAAGTGGAAAGCAGGGCCGACGCAAGAATGGCCACCGGCGCCGCGAAGCTGCCGAATTCGAACAGCAGCACGATGAACACCAGCAAGACCGCTAGCACCAGCACAAACACCAAGTCCCGGAACGATCGTTGCTGCTCTTCGTACCCGCCCCCGTAGGCCACCCGAATGCCCGCCGGAAGACCCAATCCGATGACCACCTTCTGCACGGCCGCCATGCCCGCGCCCAGATTGAGCCCCTCCAGGCGCGCCGTCACCGCGACATCGCGTTGCAGGTTCTCACGGCGGATTTCGGTTTGCCCCGGTTCTTCAGTCGCGTCGGCCAGTGTTCCGAGCGTTCCCGTCTTCCCTGTCGAACTCACCAGCAGCGTATTCCGGATCGCCTCTAGCGATGCCCGCGTCTGCTCCGGAAAACGTACCCGGATGGTGTAGGCCCGGTCGTTCACCACCACGGGCGTGGGCGCCGGTTCCCCTTGCAAAATGACACTCGTGTCCAACTCGACTTCTTGCGGCGTGAACCCAGCGCGCGCGGCCACGCCCGGATTCACCTGAAAAACTAACGCCGGTCCACTAATGGTGTTATCGATGCCGTTCAACACATCTACCACGCCGGGAATCTTCTTGATGGCATCCGCCACCTTCGGCGCCCATTCCCGCAGCACGGCCGGATCTTGCGAAAAGAGCTTAATCAGGATTGGTTCGGGGGCATTGGAAAGGTCGCCGATCATGTCCTGCAGCAACGATGGGTACTCCACTTCCAACATGGGCACTTGTTTGGCAACCTTGGCGCGCACTTCCGCCACCACCTCCCCGGTGCTGCGGTCGCGCTTACGCTTGAGCTTGACGGAGATATCGCCGCGATTAGCCTCCGTCACCGTCGCGAGCCCCAGTTGCAATCCGGTGCGCCGGGAGGTGCTCTCTACCTCCGGCGTCGCGCGCAGGATGCCTTCCACGGCAGATACGGTGCGGTTGGTATCGTCCAGGGACGAGCCCGCCGGCATGAGGTAGTCCACGATGAACCCGCCCTCATCCATGCTCGGCAGCAGGTCCGAACCGAGCGCCCGATAGCACAAATAGGAGCCGGCGATCACCGCCAGGCTGAACGCTGCAAACGCCAGCGGGTGCTCCAGCATGCCGCGCAGGACTCGCTCGTAAACCCGCATCACGCGCGGCGGAACGCCTTCCCGGCGCTCGCTCCCCGTGCCCTTCCGGATCAGATAGTGGCTCAGCGTCGGCGTCCACGTGAGGGCCAGCGCCAGCGAAGTCAGCAGCGCCACGCCCACGGTGAGCGCCAGCGCGCGAAAGAATACGCCGGTCACGCCCGTAATGGAAATCAGCGGCAGGAAAACTACGATGGGGGTAATGGTCGATCCCACCAGCGGCGCGCGAATCTCGCGGATGGCGCTGCGAATGGCTTCGCCGCGGGTCTGGCCCGCGTCGCGATGCGCCACGATATTCTCCACCACCACAATCGCATCGTCGATCACCAACCCCACCGCCGCGGCCAGCCCGCCCAGCGTCATCAGGTTGAAGCTCTCGCCCAGCACGCGCAGAAAGATGAATGTGACCGCCACCGTCGCCGGAATTACCAGGCCCGCCACCAGCGAAGTCCCCCAGTCCCGCAAGAACAAAACCAGAATCAGCGAAGCCAGCACCAGGCCGATCAGGATGGCGTCCCGCACGCTGCCGATCGAGTCCTTCACAATCTCGGATTGGTCGTAGAAAGGCATGAGCGTGGCGCCCCGCGGCATTGTCTGGCGGATTCTGTCGAGTTCCGCGTGCACCGCGTCCGCCACGGCCACGGTATTGCCATCCGGCTGGCGATGGATGTTCAGCAGCACCGCCGGCTTCTGATTCGCCGTCACGATGGTGTACACCGGCTTCA
>PKYZ01000572.1 GCA_003132865.1 Bryobacterales bacterium | reverse complement strand
TCATCGAGGGATCACCAGCGAGCTCTACGGGGGCGGACCGGAGTTGCGCCTCAAGCAGGAACTGCTCCTCGGGATCGGCGGATGGCGGTTGCTCAGTGCGCTGGGGATCAAGCCGGAAGTCTGTCACCTGAATGAAGGGCACGCGGCGTTCGCCGTCCTGGAACGCGCCCGCAACTTCATGGAAGAGACAGGCCAGCCCTTCGAAGCCGCACTGGCGGTCACACGAGCGGGTAATCTTTTCACCACCCATACGGCGGTGGCCGCCGGCTTCGACCGTTTTGCTCCCGCGCTCATCGAGCAATACCTTGGGGGATACGCCGAAAAGAAGCTGGGCATTGCGCTTCACGATTTGCTGGCCCTTGGCCGCCAGAACCCGGCCAACTCCTCGGAGCCTTTCAACATGGCTTATCTGGCAATTCGCGGGAGCGGGGCGGTGAATGGGGTGAGCCGCTTGCACGGGAAGGTCAGCCGGCGCCTCTTTCTGCCTCTGTTTCCGCGCTGGCCGGAGGACGACATCCCGATCGGTCACGTAACCAACGGAGTCCACGTGCCCACCTGGGACTCGGCACCTGCCGACGATCTTTGGACGGAGAACTGTGGAAAGGACCGTTGGCTGGGGACCACGGAGACCCTGGAACAGGACATTGGCCGACTCTCCGACGCCAGGCTATGGCAATTTCGGACCGCCGCCAGCAAGTCTCTGGTAGAGTATGCTCGCGAACGATTGTCCCGCGACCTGGCCGCGGCAGGCGCGCCGCCCGAGGAGGTCGAAGACGCGAAGCATCTCCTTGACCACAACGCCCTGACGTTGGGTTTTGCACGCCGCTTCGCGACCTACAAGAGACCGAACCTGCTGCTCGACGACCCACAGCGGCTGCTTCGTCTTTTGACCAATTCTCAGCGCCCGGTGCAGCTTATCATTGCCGGCAAGGCGCATCCGGCGGACCAGGCGGGGCAAGCCCTGATTCAGGAATGGACGCATTTCATCCGGCAGCCCGAGGCGCGTCCGCATGCGATCTTCCTCAGCGACTATGACATGCTGTTGACCGAGCACCTGGTGCAAGGGGTAGACGTTTGGATCAACACGCCACGGCGGCCTTGGGAAGCCAGCGGGACCAGCGGCATGAAGGTGCTGGTGAATGGAGGCATCAATCTGTCGGAGTTAGACGGCTGGTGGGCGGAGGCCTACACGCCTGAAGCCGGGTGGGCGTTGGGAGACGGCCGGGAGCATGGCGACGATCCCGCTTGGGACGCGGTCGAAGCCGACGCGCTCTACGGCCTACTCGAACGGGAAGTGATTCCAGAGTTTTATGCTCGCGACGGGCAGGGCATCCCGGCAGCCTGGGTGGCGCGGATGCGGGTAAGCATGGCGCGGTTGACGCCGCGCTTTTCCGCGGACCGCGCGGTGCGCGAATACACCGGGCAACACTACCTCCCTGGCGCCGCAACCTACCGTGAGCGTGCTGCCAACAAGGGTGCCGTGGGCAGGCAAATGGTCGATTGGCAGCATGCGGTGGAAAAGGAGTGGCCTGCGTTGCGCTTCGGAGACCTGCGGGTCGAAACCAACGCGGAGCACCACGTGTTTGAAGTCGAGATTTTTCTGAACGATCTCGACCCGAATGCAGTGCGAGTGGAGCTTTATGCGGACGCAATCGACGGCGGCGATCCCGTACGGGTGGAAATGAAGTGCGCGCGACCGCTACCTGACGCATCCCGCCGCTCGGTCTATCGCGCGACGGTACCCACTACGCGTCCAGCGAGAGACTACACGGCGCGAGTGATACCGCAGCGCTCCGGGGTGGCGGTGCCGTTGGAGTCCGCTCGAATCCTATGGCAACGATGATGAAAGCGCGGTCACGGACCCCACGGCCGGGCCGGCCGTTCAGTAGAATGAGGGTTCTATGAAGACCCTCACAATAGCGGTGATCGCCGGCGATGGCGTGGGGCAGGAAGTGGTGCCGCAGGCCAAGCGCGTGCTGGAGAAAGCCGCCCACAAACATAATCTCACCTTTGCGTTTCAGGACTTCGACTGGGGCGCGTCGCACTTTTTCCGCTGGGGGAAGATGATGCCCTCCGGCGCGCTCGACCTGCTGCAGCCCTGCGACGCGATTCTGCTGGGCGCCGTGGGCCATCCGGACATTCCCGATCACACCACGCTGAACGGACTGCTGCTGCCCATCCGGCGGGCGTTCGACCAGTACGCCAATGTGCGTCCGGCGTATCTCTATCCGGGCGTGAAATCGCCGTTGGCCGGGCGCGAAGGCGGCCAGATCGACATGGTCGTCGTGCGCGAGAACACGGAAGGCGAATACGCCCAGGTGGGCGGGTTCGTCTACCTGGCGCAGCCCGAGGAAGTGGCCATCCAGACTGCCGTCTTCACGCGCCGCGGCGTTGAGCGCGTGGTGCGCTACGCGTTCGAGCTGGCCGTCAAGCGCGGCAAGAAAATGCGAGTCACGTCGATCACCAAATCGAACGCGCAGGGCTACAGCATGGCGCTGTGGGATCGCACCTTTAACGATGTGGCCACGGAATTCCCCGGCATCGAAACCGAATCCCTGCTGGTGGATGCCGCCGCCATGAACTTCATTCGCCGGCCGGAGAGCTTCGACGTGGTGGTGGCTTCGAACCTGTTTGGCGATATCCTGAGCGACATCTCGGCAATCGTCGTCGGCAGCATGGGACTGGCGGCCAGCGCCAATCTGGACCCATCGCGGCGGTTCCCCTCGATGTTCGAGCCGGTGCACGGCTCGGCGCCGGACATCGCGGGCAGAGGCATAGTCAACCCGCTGGCGGCGATCCTGAGCGCCTCCATGATGCTTGAGCATCTGGAACAGCCGGCGGCCGCGCGCGAAGTGGAGCAGGCGGTGGCCGCGGTTCTGGCCGAAGGCAAGGTGCGAACGCCGGATTTGGGCGGCCGAAACAGCACACAGGAGGTGACCGATGCGGTCTTGGACAAGATGGAAAAGCTGGCTTAGCATGGGCATTCTGGCTACGGCAACCCTTATGGCGCAAACCAAGTGGCATCATCGCTACGCCGAGGTGAACGGCGTCAAGCTGCATTACGTGGAGCAGGGCAAGGGCGAGCTGATCCTGTTTCTGCATGGATTCCCGGAATTCTGGTACGAGTGGAAGGACCTGATTCCGGAGTTCGCCAAGGACCACCACGCGGTGGCGCCCGACATGCGCGGCTACAATCTTTCGGATGCCCCGGCGGAGGTGGAGAGCTATCGCGTGCCGGTGATTGTGGAAGACGTGCGCGCGCTGGCCGTGAAGCTGAAGGCGCGCAGGTTCGTGCTGGTGGGGCACGATTGGGGCGGCGTGATTGCATGGGCTTTTGCGGCGGCGCATCCGGAGATGCTGGACAAGCTGGTGATCGTGAACGCGCCGCACCCCACGGTCTTCGCGCGCGAGCTGGCCGGCAACCCCGCGCAGCAGAAGGCCAGCGCGTATTTCAACCTCTTCAATTCTCCGCAGGCGGAAAAGGTTCTGGGCCAGAACGATTTCGCGACTCTGCAAGGGCTGATGAAGCCGTGGGCGTCGCCGGCCGATCTCAAGGAGTACCTAGCCAACTGGGGTCGCGGGCTGACCGGCGGCCTGAACTACTATCGCGCGGCGCGGCTTCGCTCGCCTGTGGATGGCGCGCAGGGCACGCTGGACAACGCGCTGCCGCCCATGAAACCGATCGAGACGCCGACCCTGGTGATCTGGGGCGAGAAGGATACGGCCTTGCTTACCGGCAACCTTAACGGCCTCGACGAATATGTGAAGAACCTGACAGTGCGCCGCGTGGCGGACGGCACGCACTGGGTGATCCACGAGAAGACCGCGGAAGTGATTCAGGATATGCGGGAGTTTCTGGGCCACTCGTAACCGGCCGTCCATCACAGCGCCAGCGCGAGCGCACGCGCGCCCTCGATGTACTCCGAAACGATCCGGTTGGCCAGGCGGAGCTTGTCGCGCACCGGGATCGGCAGCCGATGCTGCAGCATCATGCAAACGCTCAATACGTCGCCCGTACCTGTGGTGTTCACCTGCCTGGCGGGCGGGCAAGCCGGCTCCACGATGAACGACTGCCTGAACGACTGCCGATCGATGCAGCCATCGAAGTAGCCTGCGCCAGCCGGACCCATGTGCACTACGATGGCGCCCGCTCCCCAGTCCACGATGCGCGGCATGGCGACTTCCAATTCCGCGCAACCGGCAAACTCGTTCAACTCCCGGACGTTGCCGTGCACCAGGTCGACCCATGGCAGGACCTCGCGAATCGCCTGCTTGCGCCGGTCCACTTCGGCCTTGGACGCTACGCCCCATTGCGGATCCCAATTCAGGTCGATGGAAATGGACATGCCGGCCTCTCGCGCCGCGCGTAATAAGCGCTGGTTGCCGCCGTATAGCATCGCCTCGGAGAACCACACATCGGTGCGGGACAAGTGCTCGTATCGTGGCAGCACGGAAAGGTCCAGATCTTCGAACGTCAGCGATTCGTTATTCGGCAGGCAACTCACGAAGTGCCGATGCCCCGAGTCGTAGACCAGATTGATCGAGGTTCCCGTGGGCGCCGCGGGGTCGCGCTTCAGATGCGGATCGACGCCTTGTTGCCGCAGGGCCTCTTCCAGCCGCCGCCCGAGCGAATCCGCGCCGACCTTGCCCAGAAAGGCAACCTTCGCGCCCAAGGCGGCTGCGGCGCAGGCGGTATTGGCTCCGCCGCCTCCCGTGGTTTCACGAATAAACGGCACGGACGTCTCGCCATCCTGAAAGAGATAGCCGCCCGGCGCGACAGGCGCGATCCGGAAATCGCGGTTCAGGTTGCCGGCTACGCACAGGCTGGCGGCCGCAAAGGGCGCTGCAGGGGTCATCGAGACCAGCATACTCCGGCCGGTCCGGGGCTTGCCGTTGCGCTTTCAGCCACGTTTTCCGCGTCCAGGATACGATTGAGAGATAGCGGACGCGGCCAAACTCCTCAGCCGGATGCGTTCCGTGCGGTGCGCTCGCCCGCTCACCGATGACGAGGGCGGCGGGTACTTCATCGAATTTCCGGACATCCCCGGCTGCATATCGGACGGCGAGACCCACGAGGAAGCCATCGTCAACGGACTACCGCGACGTGGGATAGGAGTGCAGTTGCGGACCGATTGAGTTCGAGAAATTGTAGTTGCCGCGCCGGTCGGCGTCGATAGTCCAGAACATCGCGCCGATCAGAGCGGGGTAGCCCGCCGGCCGGCGAAGGTTGTACGTGACGCCCACGGGAGCCTTGCCCGTGATCAGGTACTCCATCGCTTGACTGACGATCGCAGGCGTGGTGTCGCCAGTGAGAAAGCCGACGGCAACTTTGTCAGCGGGCAGCGGCTCGAAAAAGTGCTTCGGGTCGCCACCGGCGTTGAACCCGTGGAGGACGAGTTCCGTCATGGCGGCGTGGTAATCGACCGTGCCGGGCTGGTAGATCTCGCCGTCGAGGCCCTGGAGCGGCGGCGTGTTGTAGTCCTGCACGTCCATGAAGGACAGTGCATCCTGTAGGGCGTAGGCGATGGGGAGGTAGGAACCGAACTGTCCACCGTAGCTCGGGAATCCCGACGGGATCTGGGTGCCTTCAGGGACGAGGCTGATCATGAATCCTGGTCCGAAGCGATCTCGCAACTGACGTAGGGCGGAGATGAGGTTCACGATCGACGGCGTGGTGGGCCGGCGGTAATCAGTATCCCCGGGGTCGATTGAAAGTGACGGACTTTCGAAATCGATATCGATGCCGTCGAAGCCGTACTCGCCAACGATTTGTTCCACGGAGGTCACGAAGGTGGGGATGCGCTTAGGGTCGGCGAGAGTGAAGTGCTGGCCACCTCCACCGAGCGAAATCATCACTTTCTTGCCCCGGCTCTTGAGCCAGGCAATATCGGATTTGAACCGCGCGGCGTCGTAGCCGGCAGGGGTGTGGAACTGCACGGTGCCCTCGGGCGCATGGGGGTCGGGAGTAGCGAAGGCAACCAGGATGATGTCCCATTGCGGCGAGATCTCGCGGAGAGGAAAGATCGACTGGGCGCTGCCGTAACCGGCCCAGTAGCCGATGAGTTTGTGGCCGTTCGGCGGGCCGTTGCGCGCGATGGCGGCAACAGTGGGCCGGCCCGCGAGGGATTCGCCGCCTCGCCGCGCGCAGGGGCTTGCGGGAGTGGAGAGGGCGCTCGGGTCGGGAAAGCTGTAGGTCTTGCCGAGCCCTGCCGCGGCGCCGGTGTACCAGGGCAACAGCGCGACGTTTTGAAGGTGGAAATCGACGCCGCCAACCTTCGCGAGGAACGGTTTAGAGGCGGGTATGTTGTTTTTCGGATTAGTGTCGGTCGGTTCGAGTTGGAAGTACTGCGAGCCGATGGCGGTGCCGCCGCAGGCGGCCTGCTCGCTGGGGCGCGCCCAAGCGGCTACCGTGTTACCCGGCGATGGGCCGCCGCGTCGCCCGTGGAACAGAGGATCGTCCATTGGATCCTCGACGAATTGCGCGATTTGCTGCGTGATCGGCTGGACGTCGGCGTCAGTGACCACAGAAGGCGCAACTCCGACATAGGAGGCGAGGACGAACGAGTTGTTGGTGGCGGTGTCGACACCGTGCGTACCCCAGGAACAGCAGACTGTGGCGTCTCCGAGGGCGTAATAGGCCGTGTTGTGAGTCACGGCAAGCACGAGCCGGCTGTCCTGTGTGGGGACTTGGCGGAACAGTTCGCGCTCAATCCATTCGAGGTCAACGATGGCAAGCGAGCGGCCCGATTTCGCGGAGGTGAGAACGTACCCCGCGCCAGCGGGAACTGCGATCTCTACGGGCTTGACCACGGGCTTGCCGAGTTGGTAGAGATTGCAAAGCGCGGCCCGGTTGAAACCGGAACGTTCGGGGGAGTAGTATGCTTGCCTGCCCGCATTGCAGGCGCGCGCTCATCAGATTCGCAGCCAAGGTGATGCGGCTGCTGTGTAGCATGGCTTCATACGCTGGATCGCTGCCGCGATGGGCGCTTTCGTGGTTTGGTTGGCGGGCCGTTATGAGGAAATGCAAGAGCGCTCGCACAGACGGGTGCTGGAGATCCGCAGCCAGGGCCAGGGGGGCGCGGGACATGCCCGCACCCCGGCGGCGGTGGCGGAGTTGCAGAACGGCATGGAGATCTTCCTGGAATTTGCGGCGGTGGTAGGCGCCATCGGCGGGGCTGAAAAGGAGGAGTTGGAGGGGCGCAATGGGCGGGCGTTGGGCGAACTGGCGGGACGGCAAGCCAAGTACCAGGCGGCGCGCGATCCGGCGTTACGTTTTGTGGCCCTGTTGCAAGCCGCGCTGGCGGGCGGAACGGCGCATGTGGCCGACCGGCAGGGCCAAGTGCCGGCCGAGGCGGCAGCCTGGGATGGCAGCGCCCCAAGACCGGCCGAAAATGGGTGTCGCAGGGCACGCGCATCGGTTGGGTGGCGGGGAACGACTTATACCTGGATCCGCTGGCGAGTTACCAGACGGCCCAGGCGCTGGCGGGGGCGGAACGCATACCGGTGAGCGAGCAGGCGCTCCGCCACCAGCTACGGAAGTGCGGCTTCTTGGCCGGCCTGGACACCGGCCGCGGGATGCTGCAGGTACGCCGGACATTGGCCGGCCGCCCGCGACAAGTGCTGCACCTGAGAGCCAGCGATTGGCGCGCGTCGTAACACGGGTCAGTGGGAGGAGGAGCCACCGATGGGCCACCCAGCGGAAGCGGCGGCATTTGTCGGATTTGTCGGATGTGCCACCGGTCGGGAGCCCGTCGGCACGTATTGCTGTCGTTTGCGCAGTTCGAACGGGAGATCATCAGCGAGCGCACGCGGGACAAGCAGTCGGCGGCACGGCGCAAGGGCAGGTGGACGGGTGGATATCCGGTGCTCGGGTATGACGCGGACCCCAGCCGCGGCCGTCTGCTGGTGAATGAACGGGAGGCGGCTCAGATCCGGGAGATCTTCGGTCTGTTCCTGCGCGACGGATCGCTGGACTCAACTTTGGCGGAAATGCAGCAACGCGGCTGGCAGATGAAGAGTTGGACGACGCGGAAGGGTCAGCCGCACGTGGGGCAGACGTTCGATCGTGCGGGGCTGGTGCGGCTGCTGACCAACGTGTTGTACTGCGG
>PKYZ01000360.1 GCA_003132865.1 Bryobacterales bacterium | reverse complement strand
GTTCCCCGTGATCTCGCTGGCCTTATCTGTGCGTCCGCGGCCAGCGGCGCACGATGCGCGTGGCAAGCCTGCGGGAAATGTCTCGGATGGGCCGGCGGCGGCTACCGGCCGACGTGGCGGTGGTATGGCTGGNNGTAGCGGCGCGGACGCCAGTTCCAGCGCCAGATCGAAGATGCGCTCGTCGCCAGGGGGAACTGCGGCGGTGATCTCCTGGTTCAGCGTGAATCGCAGCGCCTGGCGAGCCATCTCGCGGTCGTCAATCGGCTGGTACCAGCATTTCGGGTACTTGCGATCGCTCTCCTTCATGCCCGCCGGCCACTTGCCGAATGCGAGCGCCTTCAGAGCCATGCGTGCCATCCCCTTCGACTTCGCTTTGGCCAGGATCTGCGGGCCGAACCCGCCGTTCTCCCATGCATTGACATTCACCGGAAACAGAACGCTGTCGAGTTCCAGCGCGTCCATGAGCCGCAGAGCGGCGGGTGCGTGATGAGCGGAAAAACCGAGATGATGCACCTTGCCTTCCTTGCGCGCGGCCAAAAATGTCTCGGCGGCTCCGCCCGGCGCCAGGATCTTGTCCACGTCTTCCATCGAGGCCACGGCGTGGAATTGATACAGGTCGACATGATCGGTGTGAAAGCGCTGCAGAGTACGCTCCAACTCCTCGCGCGCACCCCTGGCATCGCGGCGCGTGGTCTTCTCCGCAAGGAAAACCTTCCTGCGATACGGCTTCAAGGCTTCACCGAGCTTGATCTCGGCCTCGCCGTCGAAGTAGGACGGAGCACAATCGAAGTAGTTCACACCTCGGTCGTACGCCGCCGCGACACGTTGTGATGCCTCGTCCTGCGAAAGACCACAAACCACGATGCCGCCGAAGGCGATGATCGAGAGCTCGGTTCCATCTTTGTAGGTGCGGCGGGGTAGTGAAGCTGCCGATCCCCGTGCGGCGGTGGTCGTCAAAGCGGCAGCCGCGGTCAGAAACTCGCGACGATCCATAGATTGATCCTCCTTACGACCATTCTAGTTTAAATGCTCACTCGCACATGGCCCTTCCCGTACACTCCGCTGGGCTGTTTCGGGCACCACAGTCTCCCGAAGGCGGGTCACGGGGGATCTTTTAGGAGTTCTGAAGCCAACTGGTCGAACTCCTGCTTGAGTTTGCGGAGCCAGGTGGACATCTTTGCTCGATGCCGTTTTTCTTCGTTCTCACGAAAGTGGCCGAGTACATACTGAAACGCGCTTTGCTCGATTCCAGAATACCAATCGAACAACTGCTCAGCCTTCTGGATCAAATACCACGGGACGTAATACGCTGAGTTGCCTTTTAGGCAAACGGCAGTGGTTGCATTCCCGCAACCCTCAACGCGCGCCTTGATCTCGCGAAAAGCATAGACGGCAAGGAGTGCCGCCTTCTTGACGTCAGGACCGATGATTCTCAGGGGAAGAATGACCTTGGCGTGGGAGCCGCCCTCCCCAACCGCTGCATGTCCGACTGCGCTCCTGAGGTAGTTTTGTCCGTTACCCAGAGTGCATTGTTGCCCTCCCGCTGCACGTCGATGATTAGGGAAAACTCCGGCCGCTCGTTATATGGATACCGAGAAAATGGGACGACGTGGTTCTTAATAGAAAAGCGCCACAAGTTTCCGCATCTCTGTCTCCAGGTCGGCGACATTCATCTTTTCGTTGCGGAGGAAGCAGTTTATATCTGCTGCCCATGAAACAGTGGTTCGCACAGCAAGGGCCGCCAGGAGAGCCGCAGGATGAGAGTGTGGTGGAAGTTGCGATTTTACTTGCAGACGACGGAGGGCATTCTTCATCCCCTGGGCCGTAACCTTCCGATCGGCACCCTCGCTGCGATTTTGCTTCTGGCGTCACCACCACGCCACAATTGCGGCACTGGACGCGCCACATACTATATAGGAAAAATACCAAAATTCCCCAGAAGGGGATGAACTCGAAGCGCCGTTCGGGAAGGTGATCGTAACCCGGGGCCGGCCTGTGGCACCCGGAGCAGACCGCCGCCGATCCGGCCCGCGGCCGCACGTGCACTTCGACGCTTTTCTGGTCGGGGCCGAAGCGGGTATGATGATAGACGAATCCCCGATGGTGGTGGCAGAGGTTTAGAATCGTGGTCAGTTCCATGGCGCGCATGATTTCGAAGGCGAAGAATTCCAGCGTAACCCGCGCCACCACATCGGCGCCGTCCTCCGATGCTTCCGCCTACTGCCGCGATCTGGACAACTGGCCGCGCTCGTGGATGGGGTTGGAACGAGACGTGCCGCCGGGCGAACAACTGCTGGCATGCTTCCGGCCCTTCATCGCGCATTTGGCAGCATCGAGCGCTCCTTCGACTCGACCTGCCGCAAACTCCACCGCTTCCTCACTCAACCCAGCGCTGATCCCCCAAGTTACCCACAGATTCCCCGGACGAGGCGCTTATTCTGAGGCTCTTCGGCTTCTTAGGTGGGTAGCGGAACGCCAGCTCGTCGACGTAGACGCCCTCGGCGTCGATCCCCACTCCCAGAACTCGATCGCGTCCGTCCGAGATGTTTCGGCGGCCGTGGGATGCAACTCTGAAGTTGATGCTCAACGGCTCCGTTTGTAGAGCCCCGCTGATGCAGTGATTGGGTGGCGCGCTGCCGGCTCATCGCAGCGGTTGGCATGGACTGCTGATCGTATCCCGGCCCTTATGGCGACTACCTTACCCGTGAAGCGTTCGGCGGAGGATGAGGCGGCGCGGACGGCCGCCCAGCACAGCATAGGCGTCTGGTCATACCACGTTTGGAACGGCAGAGCGATAGCGAACTTCAAGGCCGGGCTGAATGCCGGCTCCCTTGTAGCGTATTGTTGAGCTACGCTCGTAGTGGAGGAACTCCCGTGAGGAATAAGGTAATTATCGGGATCGTTTTACTGATCGCCGTCTTCTTGGTGAGCTTTTTTCCGCAGTTTCTCAAGGCGCGGCGACTAGAAACCGAATTGCGTGAGGCAAGGCAGCAATATGCCATAGCGCAGTTGCGGGATGTCATCGGCCTCGCGTACCTCCAGGCGAGCCAGAAGAATTACGGGTTAGCCGCCGAAACCACTGCGCGTTTCTTCAGCCGAACCCGTGAACTCGCAAACCAGATGCCGGACGCGAATAGCAGGAAGGCGCTAGAGGATTTGTTGATCACGCGCGACAAGATCACTGCGCAGTTGGCGAAGGGTGATGCTGGCGCACTGAACGATCTCCAGACCCTTTTTCTGAACACGCGGCAGGCAACCGCCAGTTCTGTCGGGCCTTGATCAACCGCAGGCGCGGACCTCGCGACCGATCCGTCCATGTGCCCTCCCCTTTTCATGGACAATCACCGCGGTGAGCCTCCGCCCGGCAAAGCGGGCAGCGCTCGATGAGCATCAGCCTGAGCGGTTTGACGCCGAATGTCTTCACTTCTCTGGCGGTCGCCGTCGTAGGAGCCGTGGACCATATGGACACTTGTGCATGTGTGACGCGAGCGTTGTTCTGCCCCGCAGTTTAGCCTTACACTTCGGGCACTCGGTGCGACGGCCGGCCATGTGTCCCGCGCTGCAGTTGCGGCCAATATCAAGCGCCGCACTCATTGCCGATGGCTGCAAACCGACAGCGCCTTCAAGGGTTGCGTTCGAGTGGGCGGAGATGGAAGCTGCTCAGGTGCTAGAAGACGAAGCCCGCCGGCGGGCTTCGGCAAACCCATGGAGGTATCCACGATGGCACAGCCACAACTGCTCGATCAAAGTGCGCAGCATGTTTTTGAAGGCCTGGAAGCGCTCGGCCATTGCTCCAGCGAATACCCAGCGGGCGAGGATCGCGCTTTCTCGCTTGTCTGCCTGAGATGAACCTGCTACGGCCCTGCGTGTGGCTGCGATTGTCCCTACGATGGCGGTTCTCGACAAACACCGCCACCTCAGTAGGTGCGCTCGCATCAGAAGGCGTGACAAACTCAGAGCGTACGCGTCACCGCGGAAGCTGTTCGTACCGCGTCCGTTGATCAAGTTGTTCAGGCCGCCGCTCGTGCGGCGATACTCAGCCGCTAGGCTGGTCCCCATCGAAGTGACCTCGTCAGCCGTATCAGCTACCCTCGGATGTCGTGAGATGTCATGGCTGATTTACCGAAAACCAGCAAGACTATTAGGAATCAGATGGTTACATGGTAGCGCTAACGGGAATCGAAACCGATTCATGTCGTCCGAAGTAGTCGGATACAGTCGTAACTAGCTGATTCTACGTGGATGGAGGTCGGCCTTTTCCGCGTAACGTCCCCTGTGGAGGCAGATGGTGTGAGCAATGTGTGAGCAAACCGACCCCTGAAGAAGCTGCAAGACTACTGAACGCCGCCAAGAGGCAACCACCGGTGTATCCGTGTTTCGCGGCGGCGCACCGCGCGAATTGTCTTCAATAGCGCCAGTGCTCCAAAACCTCAGGCGTACCTCTTTTCGATTTCTTTGAAGAAAGCCTCCGATAGGCGCACGAAGTCGGCTTCGGTCAGTTTGATCTCGTCGCCAGTCTGAAGTTTCAGCACGGACTTCTCCTGCGGCAGTTTGATCCCAGAACTGGCAGGGTTCGGCCATTCTTGAGTTGCAGAGAACGCGAACCTCGTTGAGCGGGGTACCATCTTTGCCCTCGATCCCCGTGAGCCGATGTACGAACATGTGATCGAGCACCAGGACCTGGTCGTTGAAGAAACGGTGCTCCATCTCGCTAGATCCATTCTTACCGATATGCTTTCGGTATACCGCGAGGCCTGAGGCGACTCTCGCGCGGCATCGCCGCGACATACTCTTTGCTGTAGCTCTTCATCCCAAGCATTGTCCTTATCTCCTATCTGCCGCCGAGAACCCGACTGGTTGCGGGAGCACTAGATTTCGCGACTCCGGCTCCATAAAGAAAGACCATCTGTGCGCCGAACACTGCTGTCCGGTTAGAAGT
>PKYZ01000837.1 GCA_003132865.1 Bryobacterales bacterium | reverse complement strand
CATCGGCAGCGTCCACAGGTACACCGAAGCGCTGGTCAGCCCGTGTTCCATCATTTCGCCCAGCGCGTTCAGATATGCGCCGCGGTGCGTGTACATCACGCCTTTCGGAAACCCAGTGGTCCCACTGGTGTAGTTGATGGCGATGAAGCCGTCCTCCTCGGGTTCGGGCGTGCCCGTCGCCGGAAACTCGCCGGTCGTGAGCCATCCTTCGTAATCCGTGATTGGGTGGACAGACCGCGGCAACCCCGCCGCGAGCTGCGGATCTGCAATCGCGACGCGCGCCTCGCAGTGGTTCAGGATCCACCCCAATTCCTCCGCCTGCAGCCGCGTATTCAACATCACCAGCACCGCGCCCGCCATCAGCACGCCGAAGTGCGCCTCCAGCGCCGTCGCGGTATTGGGTGCCAGCACCGCCACGCGATCGCCCGGCAGGACGCCCAAAGCCCGCAGCGCGCTCGCCTGCCGGNNGTAGGTGAATCGCCGGTCGCCATCCACCACCGCGATGCGATCCCGGTACACCCAGGCGCTCCGCGCCAGAAAATCCAAAGGAGTCAAAACCGACTTCATATGGACTGCATTGTACTGCATGGGACACAACCCCGGCCCCCACCCCGGCCCCCGACCCCCCCGGCCCCTGACCCCGCCGCGCAAAGCACGTCACCAGTGGCACAATGGTCTTATGCCCAGGGTCACAGAACTCACCATCAACGGAACCCGCCGGCCCATCGACGCCGACCCCGACATCCCCCTGCTCACCGTCCTGCGCGACCACCTCGACCTTACCGGCACCAAGTACGGATGCGGCGAAGGCCAGTGCGGTGCCTGCACCGTGCTNNCGCCATGCAGTGCGGCTATTGCACTTCCGGCATGATCGTCTCCGGCGTGGCGCTGCTGAAGAAAACCCCGCACCCCAGCCGCGAAGACATCGTGCGCCACATGAACGGCAACATCTGCCGCTGCGGCACTTACCTCCGCATCGTCGCGGCCATCCAAAAGGCGGCCCAATCCCATGCCTGACACACTCGCCCGGATCGAACCCGCCCGCATTGAACCCGAGCGCTACGAGCTAACCGCGCCGCTGGCCTATCGCTTCGCCGTCGATCGCCGCGATTTCATCGGTCTCCTAGGTGGCGGTCTGCTGATCGCCTTTTCCGCCGGCGCGCAGGAGTCCGGCCGCGCGCGCCGCTCCGAAGCCCCGCCCCAGGATCTCGACGCCTGGCTGCACATCGGCGAAGACGGCGCCGTCGCCATCTACACCGGCAAGACCGAGGTCGGCCAGAACATCCGCACCTCTCTCAGCCAGGCCGCCTCCGAAGAACTCCACTGCCCCATCGGCTCCATCAAACTGGTGATGGCCGACACTGCGCTGGTGCCCTACGATATGGGCACTTTCGGCAGCCGCACCACCCCCACAATGGCCCCGCAGGTCCGCCGCGCAGCCGCCACCGCGCGCGAGGCGCTGCTCGATCTGGCAGCCGAAACGTGGAACGTCGACCGCGCCAAGTTATCCGCCGCGGATGGCAAAATCGTCTGCCCCGGCGCCGCCCCCATCGGCTTCGGCGAATTGACCAAAGGCCAGAAGATCGCGAAGACCATCGTTCGCGACGCGCCCGTGGCGCGCCCGCTCTCCCAGTCCGCGCCCAAGCTTGCGGCGCGCGATATGGTCACCGGCCAGCACAAGTACACGCCCGACCTCACTCGCCCCGGCATGCTCTACGGCCGCGTCCTGCGTCCACCGGCATTCGGCGCGACCGTGGCCAATCTCGATGCGCCCGACTTGCCCAGCTTGCCCGGCGTCACCGTGGTTCACGAGAAGAACTTCGTGGGAGTCGCCGCGCCGGATGCGCAAGCCGCCGCCGAAGCCATCCGCCGGCTCAAGCCCGAATGGAAGCGCGAGCCCGCCCCGTCAGGTGCAGCCTCCGGCCCCGGGCTCTACAAATACCTGAAGCAGACCTCTGAATCCGGCGAAGGTGATCCCCATGGATCCGTCGAAGAAGGTATGGCAGCCGCGGATATCAAGCTCGAAGCCGCGTACACCGTCGCCTACATCGCGCACGCCCCGCTTGAACCCCGCGCCGCGCTCGCCGAGTGGGATGGCGGCAAGCTCACCGTCTGGACTGGCTCGCAGGTACCCTTCGGCGTGCGCAGCGAATTAGCCTCCGCCTTCGGCATCCCCGATGATCGCGTCCGCGTCATCGTGCCGGATACCGGCTCGGCATACGGAGGCAAACACTCCGGCGAATGCGCCGTGGAAGCCGCGCGCCTCGCGAAAGCCGCCGGCAAACCCGTCAAGCTCGTGTGGACCCGCGAGGAAGAATTCACCTGGTCCTACTTCCGCCCCGCCGGTCTCATCGAAATCTCGAGCGGCGTCCGCAACGGCGCCATCACCGCATGGGAGTGCCACAACTACAACTCCGGCGGCTCGGCTTTGGTTGGCAAGTACGACATCCCCAACCAGCGGAACGTCTTCCACCCCGCCAAGTCGCCTCTCCGCCAGGGATCCTACCGCGGCTTGGCCGCCACCGCCAACCATTTCGCGCGCGAGGTGCACATCGATGAACTGGCCCACGCCGTGAAAATGGACCCTCTCGAGTTCCGGCTCAAGAACCTGAAAGACGAGCGCCTGCGCGCCGTGCTCCAAGCCGCCGCGGAACGCTTCGGATGGGGCCAGGGCAAGGGCATCGGCATCGCCGGCGGATTCGAAAAGAATGGCTACATCGCCACCTGCGCCCAGGTGACCGTCGAAGAAAATCGCATCCGCATTCTGCGCGTGGTCGAAGCCTTCGACTGCGGCGCGGTGGTCAACCCCGATCACCTGAAGAACCAGATCCAGGGCGCCATTTCCATGGCCCTCGGCGGCGCGCTCTTCGAACAAATCCGCTTCGGCGACGGGCAAATCCTGAATCCGCGTTTCTCCCAGTACCGCGTGCCCCGCTTCAGCGACATGCCCGAAATCGAAGTAGTACTAGTCGATCGCCCGGATCTGCCCTCGGCCGGCGCCGGCGAAACTCCCATCGTGGGCCTGGCCCCAGCCGTCGCCAACGCCGTCTTCCACCTGAACGGAACCCGCCTCCGCTCCCTCCCCTTGGAACTGTAGGACAGGCCTCCTGGCCTGTCCTGTACCGTTACCAATCCCCTATGTACCGGTACAACTTTCCCGGTCATTTTCCAAGCTTTCCACCCTAAAATCAGGCTGTAAGTTATGAAGAACCTCACAGCCCCACTCTTACTCGTTGCACTTGTACTTGCCTCGATCGCGCCCGCAACGGCGAGCACAATTAATGTGACAAACGATTCCCTAGTGACTCTGCAAACCAACGACAGCCTGCTCTTCTACATCTCGGATAACTCCTCCGGTGGCCACGGATCTACCTATCCCGGCGAGATCGAGATGCTCCTCGGAAGCATGCCGCTCGGCGGACCCGTGTCATCCATACCCGGAACGTCGGGCGTCTACATGCCGGGCATCCTGTTCACCGGCACACTCGAATCCCAGGATGGCTCCATCTCGATTCCGCTGACCGACTCCGACGCCACGCGCCTGGGCTTGCCGGCCGGCGATATGCTGTTGACCCCCGGATCGCGCAGCGGCGGCTCGTACTCCGGCCCCATCGACCTGCTCTCCGCCGACGTGACGATAAGCTCGCTGGAAGCCGCCGCGCTGTTCGCCTCCGGTGAAGTCGTGATCGACCTCCATAACACAGGCGCCGCCATCACCTTCGGCTATTCCGGCTCGCCCATCGCCAGCGACTTTACCGCTTCCTTGATCAGCCCCGACGGCTCGCAAAGCGTGGGAGCGAGCGTCATGGAAGTGGAATGCGTTCACACCCCCGAGCCGGGCACCATCGGTCTGCTCATCATTGGCCTCACCATCATCGGCACGCGGTTGGGCAAAGCCATGTCGAAAGATAAACCACTTGCGAAACCCTGCCCGCTTCCCCAAATGCCGGGCCGCGCACGCCCCGCTAATACCAATATCAAAAGATCCGAATCACCGCGCATGTAAAGCGCATGCGGATTCATGCTGCTAGCTAGCTTAGCTAATGGCTGCGTTCGTTTGCTCTGCGATTGCCGTCTGGCACGAAGCATTCACAAGAGGAAATTCAGACAGGGTCTGGGGATGGTTGGATCGCCGGATGCGACTACGAACGGTCGCGGCAAGAGCATGACCCAGATTCACAAGGGAACACAAAAGGAGAAAAATGATGAAACGAACAATTCTGATCGCAGCCTTCGCCGCTGGCTCTCATGCTCAAGCGGCCTCATGGCACCGCCTCTGGCGCGTCACCCAAGCGGCAATGCTGGCCAGCACTACGGCTGACGTGGCATCCAGCTATGGCAAACGCGAGTTGGATCCAGTGCTAGGCCGGGGCCGCTACGGTATCCGTCAAGCGTCCCTGGAGTTCGGGATAACTGGCGCTGTCTTAGCCATTCAAGAGATATCCGTGCACCACAAGCCGTTCCTGGCCAAACGACTGGCAATCGTGAATCTAGTCCGGACGGGGGCCTACACCGGGTTGGCTGTTCACAACGAAATGCTTCGCTAGGTAGTCCCTCCCGCATGGTCTGCACTCTAACCAGTGCGGGCCTCAATGGAGGTAGGGAAGTAGGCAAGGTAACGGATTACACTGCCCTGCTGGAGGTCCTATGGCGTACCATTGGAAGTGGAGGAGATACCTGCGCGCCGCGTGTTGTGGAAGCGCCACTTCGAGCAATGGCCGCTGGTTGGCGGAACTCTATCGCCCGGCGTTCTGGTCTCCACTTGGCCGCTGGGCGCCAAGGCAGGCGATGCGCTCTCGAAGGGCGATCCCGAGGTTAAAAAGGCGCGCGGAAAAGGTTGTCAATATAAGCGGCGTCCGGCCGGCGATTACCTGCTCGCAGCCAGCGCCGATAACCGCCTGGTGATCGAGCGGTGGAGCGAGGGCGCGCCGGCAGCGCACACTTTCGGACGCGTCATTGTTTTCTACCTGATACACGGGCGGCTTGCCGTCCGGAACCTTGCTTCGGAGCTGATGGTGCTGGATGAGGCCACTGGCTCGGAACTGCGGCGCCTCCAGTTGCCCGATCGCATCGTACCCGCGGGCTTCCGCGCGGCGGGCAACTGGGAGTCGTCACGGCGGACCAACGCATGTACACCTTCGCGATGCCATGAGCCATCGCCCACCGCCCATTCGCATCCGAGTATACTGGAATGTGCCACACGCCGCGGCCGTCAACTCGCCGCGGCGGCATCGTTCCAGACGGCGATCGCTTTCGCCGCCACCAGAGAAATCTACATGAGTGCCATTGCGACAACCAGTCAATTGACTCGCTCCATCGGGTTTTACCAGGCCACCATCGGCAAGAAAGTGGTCATGGCCGTTACCGGCGTCATCCTGTTCGGATATGTGCTCGGCCACCTCATCGGCAATCTCCAGATCTATTCGCCGGACACCCAACAGATCAACAACTACGCCAGATTCCTGCATTCCCACGTCCTCCTGCTGTGGGCCGTGCGCGCGCTGCTGTTGGCTTCCGTGGTCCTGCACATCACCGCCTCCGTACAGTTGTGGCTGTTGAAGCAGAAGGCCCGCCCGGAAGCCTATGTGAAGAAGGACGACGTGCCCGCCAGCTACGCCGCCCGTACCATGATCTGGAGCGGCCCCATCATCGCCGCCTTCGTCGTCTTCCACGTGCTGCACCTGACCGTCGGCAGCGTGCTGCCGCTGCACACCCTGCCGGACGGCGACATGGACGTGCGCGCCAACGTCATCACGGGATTCCGGAACCCCGCCGTGGCCATCTTCTACATCGTCGCCATGGCCCTGCTCTGCATGCATCTCTACCACGGCCTTTGGAGCATGTTCCAATCGCTGGGCGTGAATCATCCGCGCTACACGCCCATCATCAAGAAATTCGCGGCGGCCTTCGCGTGGTTCGTCGCCATCGGCAATATTTCCATCCCCGTCGCGGTGCTCGCCGGTGTGCTGACGCTGCAATAGAGGAGCGCATATGGAACTCGACGCCAAAATCCCCGCCGGCCCCATCGAGACCCTCTGGGACAAGCACAAATTCAATCTCAAGCTGGTGAATCCAGCCAACAAGCGGAAGTACAATATCATCATGGTAGGGTCGGGGCTGGCCGGCGGATCCGCGGCAGCCACGCTCGGCGAGTTGGGTTACAACGTCCAATGCTTCTGCTTCCAGGATTCCCCCCGCCGCGCGCACTCCATCGCCGCGCAGGGCGGCATCAACGCCGCCAAGAACTATCACAGCGACGGCGACAGCATCTACCGCCTCTTCTATGACACCGTGAAGGGCGGCGACTTCCGTTCGCGTGAAGCCAACGTCTACCGCCTGGCGCAAATCAGCGTCAACATCATCGATCAGTGCGTGGCGCAGGGCGTGCCTTTCGCGCGCGAGTACGGCGGCATGCTCGACAACCGCTCCTTCGGCGGCGCGCAGGTGTCGCGCACCTTCTACGCCCGCGGCCAGACCGGCCAGCAGTTGCTGCTGGGCGCTTACCAGGCGCTTGAACGCCAGATCGGCGCCGGCCAGGTGAAGATGTACCCGCGCCACGAGATGCTCGACCTGGTGGTGATCGACGGCAACGCCCGCGGCATCGTCACCCGCGACCTCATCACCGGCAAGATCGAATCCCACGTGGCCGATGCCGTCGTCCTGGGCACCGGCGGTTACGGCAACGCTTACTATCTTTCGACGAACGCCAAGGGCTGCAACGCCACCGCCATCTGGCGCGCTTACAAGAAGGGCGCGCTGTTCGCCAATCCTTGCTTCACCCAGATCCACCCTACCTGCATCCCCGTGACGGGCGAATATCAATCCAAGCTCACCCTGATGAGCGAATCGTTGCGCAACGACGGCCGCATCTGGGTGCCGCTGAACAAAGGTGACAAGCGTCCGCCTAACCAGATCCCCGCCGCCGAGCGCGACTATTTCCTGGAACGCCGCTACCCCAGCTTCGGCAACCTGGTGCCGCGCGACGTGGCTTCCCGCAATGCCAAAGCCGTTTGCGACGAAGGCCGCGGCGTGGGCGAGTCCGGCTTGGGCGTCTATCTGGATTTCAGCGAAGCCATCCAGCGCCTGGGCCAGCACGTCATCAAGGAGCGCTACGGCAACCTGTTCGACATGTACGAGCGCATCACCGGCGAGAATCCCTACGAAGTGCCCATGCGTATCTACCCCGCCATTCACTACACCATGGGCGGGCTGTGGGTGGATTACAACTTGATGAGCACCATCCCCGGCCTCTACGTCACGGGTGAGGCGAACTTCTCCGATCACGGGGCCAACCGCCTGGGTGCGAGCGCGCTGATGCAAGGCCTGGCCGATGGCTACTTCGTCCTGCCGTACACCATCGGCGACTATCTGGCGAGTTCCCAGGCGCCCAAAGTGGACACCAGCCACGCCGCCTTCCGCGACGCCGAAACGCAGGTCGCCTACCAGACGGACCGCCTGCTCCATATCAAGGGTACCCGTTCCGTCGATTCCTTCCACCGCGACCTGGGCAAGCTGCTTTGGGAATACTGCGGCATGGGGCGCACCGCCGCAGGACTCCGCCATGCGCTCGAAAAAATCCCCGCCCTGCGCGAGCAATTCTGGCGCGACGTGAAGGTGCTGGGCTCGGGCGAAGAGCTGAACCAGTCGCTCGAAAAAGCCGGCCGCGTCGGCGACTTCTTCGAGCTGGCCGAGCTCATATGCCTCGACGCGCTGGAGCGCAACGAATCCTGCGGCGGCCACTTCCGCGAGGAATATCAAACGCCCGATGGCGAGGCCCTCCGCAACGACGATGAGTATTCTTACGTGGCGGCCTGGCAATATCGCGGCGAGGGCCAGCCGCCCGAGCTGCACAAAGAGCCGCTGCATTTCGACTACGTGCATCCCAGCCAACGGAGCTACAAGTAACATGAACCTTACCCTCCATATCTGGCGGCAGCGCAACGCAAGCGAAAAAGGCCGCATGGTGCGTTACGAAGTCCCGGATGTCAATCCGGAGATGTCGTTCCTGGAGATGCTCGACGTCCTCAACGAACACCTTATTGACAAATGTCAAGAGCCGGTGGCCTTCGACCACGATTGCCGCGAGGGCATCTGCGGCATGTGCGGTTTCATGATCAGCGGCGTGGCGCACGGTCCCGAGCGCTCGACCACCGTCTGCCAGTTGCACATGCGGCACTTCAAGGATGGCGATGAGCTGTACCTGGAACCGTGGCGCGCGCGGGCCTTCCCCGTCGTCAAAGACCTGGTGGTCAATCGCACCGCCTTCGACCGCATCATCGCCGCGGGAGGCTTCATCAGCGCACCCACCGGCAGCGCGCCGGACGGCAATGCCATCCTGGTCCCCAAGGAAGCCGCCGACCTGTCGATGGACGCGGCCGCCTGCATCGGCTGCGGCGCCTGCGTGGCCATGTGTCCCAACGCCGCCGCGGCGCTGTTTACCGGCGCCAAAATCACGCACCTGGGAGTCCTGCCGCAAGGCCAGCCGGAGCGCTACCGCCGCGCGGTCGCCATAGTGGCGCAGGCTAATGCGGAGCTGTTCGGGTACTGCACCAACGTCGGCGAGTGCGAGGCGGTTTGCCCGAAAGATATCAAGCTGGAAGTAATCGCGCGGATGAACCGCGATTTCTTGAAAGCGGTCGTAACCGGCCGCGGAGCATAACCTGGCTACCTATATCCCGTGTAAGCACGCTTGTACTCTGTGAATACACTTGTACTCTTTAGGCACACTTTTGCCGTCCCCGCCCTTCAGGCGAACACCGGTGTACAATCCAGGCATGGCGGACCGTGGTAAGCGGTAACTCCACAAGCCGCGTACGTAAGCCCGGCATAGCAGTTAGAAGACGGTGGGACAGGCCTCCTGGCCTGTCCTTCTGCCACGCCGAACGCGCTCGACCAGCGCTAATCTTCTCCTCGGCCCACCACGGACAGGCCAGGAGGCCTGTCCCACCTAAGTGAACACTGTTGTTCGCCTAGACCAGTTGCTCCATGAGGCCCGTCAGATAGTCCGCATCGAACGGGCCGGAGCGATACGTGCGCGCGTCGAAGAACCGCCAGAGCTGGCGCGGCTTTTCGATGGTGTAAAACAACAACTGCTCTTCGATGAGGTCCTTCTCCAGCAATTGCTGGTTGAAGCAGCGGACCGCTCCGGCCAGGATGTATGGCACGCGGAAATCCTCGGTGGAGATCAGCTCCGCGGTGGCTTCGAATTTGATTTGCAGAATGCGGCCGCGGGCGTTGATCTGGAAAAGATTGATGCCCTCATCCTGAAAGCTTTCCGGCCCGTAGTCCTCCGGCTGGAATTCCAGCTCGATTTGCGAAAGCAATTGGTTCAAGTCGCGGACGAAATCGCCGCAGATGCCGTGCAACTCCAGGGCCGCCTGGCAGCGCAGAGAACCAATCTCGTCCGCCCTGCGGATGCGTACCTCGTCCTTGCGGGCCAGTGCGTCCAGGCTTCTAGCCAGTTTTCTGAGGCGGTCGCTGCCCGGTTGGGAAGGGCTGCGGGCACCGGCCGCTTTGAAACCCCATTTGGCCTTTACAGTTACCAGGATATGCGGGCGGCGCCTGCATAATCAACGCCATCAATTGCCTTACAAAGGCCGCACCACCAGACTGACCCGCCCCTGGATCACATCGAGAGGGTCGCGGTCCGGGAGGGGGATGGATTGCCACGCGTCCGCGAGGCATACCCACAGATACAAATGGCGCCTGGCACGCCGCACCAACCCAATCGTGCCTCCGGCGAACAAGTTCAACGCGAAGTGGCCTTCTTCATCGGGGCCCAGGCGGACCCTCTCCGAGCGATCCAGCAGAACCACGCCGCGGCCGGCGAAGATTGGCGTGCGGAGAGGGTCTGGCGCGAACCGGGCGGCCACGGGCGATTCCAGGCGCTCCACGTCCGCCGCTGCGAACGGATATCGCTCCCGCCCGGCGGCTTGGGGATACGGATATTCCCGCCCGATCCAGCCATCCAGCAGCGCGACCGTACGGCATTCGCCCGAATCCGCGGGTTCCTGGCTTGCTGGGACGCCGTGGGTGGCGCCGCCTTCGTCGGCGGTCAGCAGATCCACCAGATCGATTCGCAGCCGGCGCAGAATCTGGTCGGCCATATCCGCGGAGAGCAACCTGGCCCCTTTCAACACGTTATGGATATGCGGCTGCGAAATTCCTGTAAGCCGGGCCAAGCTGCGTTCGCTGATTTCGCCGTTGCGCACGCGGGCCCGGACGTGGGAGACCAGCCGCATCTGGAGAAGCCGGAAGTCCACCCGGTGAAGGTCCTCACCCTATTTCTACCAGAAATAGACGCGAAGGGAAAGCATAATATTCCTTAATATACCGTATAGTACTACGATTATTTCTGGTATATTCCTAATACTATAACCTAATATATAAGAATAACATACGTACTATGCGTCCAGGTATTTCCGATAAAATTGGCGGAAAATGCTTGAAATTCACTTGACGATTTTCTGCCCGGCGATAAATTTGAAACAAGTTTTCGTTCGGGGCTGCCCTGCACGATGGGGGGTCGCCGAGAGGACGTTTCAATCAATGAATTGGGATCGGTCACAAACAATTGCGCTCGCTAAGACGACCTGCACGCATTGCCATGGTTATGGATTGCGCCCGGGCCGTAACGAACGGGAGGTTCCCTGTAATTGCGTTTTTCGGGCTGTATTTCGCGCCTGCTACGCGCGCTTTCGAGATTGTATCAGCAGGGACAGGCACTTGAGCCGGGTGCAGTTAGAGTTCTGCAACGGCAAGGACAACCGCATCACCTACGGCCGCAAAGTGGAAGAGTACATCGCCGATTTCTGCCTGGTCAGCCGCAACGCGCTCAGTCCCTTGGAGTACGATATTTTCCGCTTCCATTACCTGCTAGGGGCGGAGTGGAAACTATGCTGTTGGCGCCTCGAAATCGACCGCGGCACATTCTTTCACATACTTTACAAAATCGAGCAGAAATTGGGGCGGGTTTTCCGGGAACTGGAGCCCCACAGTCTTTTCCCCTTGGATGAATATTTCGGCGGCACGATGCGCAACGATCGCCCCCGGGCCGTGGCGATAGTGCCCAAACGCAAGCCAGCCAGGGTGCTGCGTCCCCCCGTGGGACTCTCGGCCGCCTGAGCCTGAATCTTCTGAGCCGCGCACGTCAGCCTACTGAGCCGCGCACGTCGGTAAGCGGTGCGTTGGGACTTCTGCCACGATTTGTCAGGGCGGGCCCACAGGAACATTTTGGGGCCCGCCTACTTTCCCCATGATACACAATGATACAATCCGGCCTTCGGCCTTCATGGATCCCCTTACGCACTCAGCTACCGGCCTGTTCCTGGGCCGCGCGGGGCTAAACCGCTTCTCGGAGCAGGCTCCCTGGATTCTGGTGCTGGCGGCCAACGCCCCCGATATCGATATTGTGACGCTCGCCGGGGGACCGCTCAACTACCTCAACTACCATCGCCACCTGACGCATTCGCTGGCGGCCTGGCCCGTAATAGCGCTGCTTCCGGTATTGGCGGTGCGGCTGTTCACGCGTAAACCGTTCCGGTGGCTGGGGGCGTACGCTATCTCGCTGGCGGCAGTGGCGTCGCATCTGCTGCTCGACTACACCAACATCTATGGCATCCGCTTTCTGCTGCCGTTCTCCGGGCGATGGTTCCGTCTGGACCTCACCTCTGTGGTGGACCTGTGGATTTGGGGCGTGCTGCTGGTGGGCCTGGCGGGGCCGCTGATTGCGCGCTTGGTGAACGCGGAAATTGGCGCGCGTACGAAAAGCGCCGGCCGTGGATTTGCCATTTTCGCGCTGCTGTTTCTGGCGCTCTACAATGCCGGGCGCGGAGTGTTGCATGCGCGCGCGGTAGCCACCCTGGATTCCCGTATCTACGCCGGCGCGGCGCCTCAGCGCGTGGCCGCGCTGCCCGGACCGGTGAATCCGCTGGCGTGGCGCGGATTGGTGGAAACGCGCGAGTTCTATAGTGTCGTAGATTTCAGCCTGCTGGAAGAATTCGATCCATCGCGCGGCGCCATTTTCTACAAAGCCGAGCCCGGCGCGGCCATCCAGGCGGCCAATAATTCGCCTGAATTTCGCGATTTTTTCAATTTCTCGCAGTTCCCACTCGAGCGCAGCATGCCGCTGGCCGATCCGGAAGGCGCCACCCGCGTAGAAGCTATGGATATGCGCTTCGGCACGCCGGCGCAGCCCGGCTTCGTGGCCACGGCGGACGTGAATAACCGGCTGCAAGTCGTCCGCGCGTGGTTCACCTTCGGCGCGGCGCGGCCGCGTTGACGCTTATCCGCCGGGGGAATCGTGTGCGCCGGTGCCGGCTTCGTCCTCGATTTTCGTGCCGCGATAATCGATCCGTTGGGGCAGAGTGGCCTGCATATTCACTTGGTCCTCGGTGGCGCCCCAGCGGGACGTTTCAACTCCGGGGCGCGCCCTGGCGGGCACCGTGAGGGGCTTGGCGGCGTCTTCCAGAATTCCCTGCAGGATGCCATCGAGCGGAACCGTCAACGGCTCCAGATCCGAGCGCCCCAGAATGCGGCAAAATTCCGAAGGCGCGAGGGCTTGCAACATCACGCCGTCCGCCTCCGGCCAGGCCGCCACGCGGCAAGGCAGAAAACCAGCGAACCGGATATCGGCGGCTAACAGGGCCGTATGCAGCTTGGGATGATAGAAAGTAAAGACGAGAGCCTCCCGTGGGCCCTCGGCCGCCTCCACCTGATGCGGCTGCCCCAGGTGGCTGACCACCGTCACATTGGCATTGTGGCGGTGCGCGACGGCTTTCAGAACGGACTCGATGTCGTCTAGTTTGACGGTGGAGCGGGACTGCAGCATAGGCGTCCTCCCGCGACCATCATACTAGAACATCTGAAAACATGCTACAGCGAATTCATCGGCACTGGAACTTGTTCCACAATCTCGATGCCAAATCCTTCCAGCGCCACGATCTTCCGCGGATGGTTGGTCAGTAGACGGATGGTGTGCAAGCCCAAATCGGACAGAATCTGCGCGCCGATGCCGCTTTCGTGCTGCAACTGCATCTGGCCGGCGGCGCCCGTATAGTGCATGAAATCGCGGCCGTGCGACACCATCTGGTCCAACCCGGCCGGGTTTTTCTGTATATGAAACCCCGGTCCGGTCTGGTGCAGGTAGACCAGCACTCCCAAATCTTCTTCGGCGATGCGCTGCAGCGAGCCGCGGATGAGCTTCTGGCAATCGCAGTGAGTCGAACCGAAAACATCCCCGTAGACGCAGTGCGAGTGCATGCGCACCAGCACGCGTTCCTTGCCCGTCACGTCGCCCCGGATCACCGCCATGTGCATCTCCGGAGAGATGTCGCTGGTATAGGCGCTGGCATAGGCGACGGTGCGGAAAGGGCCGAATTCGGTCTCCAGGCAACCTTCCACGACGCGCCGGATGTAGCGTTCGTGCTGCAGGCGGTAGCGAATCAGATCGGCAACCGAAATCATCTTCAGGCCGTGCCGCTGGCAAAACTCGACAAGCTGCGGCACGCGCGCCATGGTGCCATCCTCGTTCATGATTTCGCAGATGACGCCGGCAGGCGTAAGACCCGCCAGGCGCGCCAGATCGACGGAGGCTTCGGTCTGGCCGGCGCGGACCAGGACGCCGCCTTGGCGCGCGCGCAACGGGAACACATGGCCGGGCCGGGCCAATTCGCCCGGGCGGCAATCGGGCCGGATCGCGGTCAGGATGGTGCAAGTGCGGTCCGCGGCGGAAATGCCGGTGGTGGTGCCTTCGCGCGCATCGATCGATTCGCAGAATGCCGTGCCGAAGTTGGAGGTGTTCAGCGGCGACATCGGCGGCAGGCGCAACGCGTCGCAACTCTCCGGTGTCAGGGCTAGGCAGATCAGGCCGCGGCCATGGGTGGCCATGAAGTTGACGACTTCGGGGGTGACCTTTTCGGCCGCGATGGTGAGGTCGCCTTCGTTTTCCCGGTCTTCATCGTCCACCACCACCAGGATGCGGCCGGAGCGGATTTCATCGACAGCTTGGGGGATGGACACGAAGGGCATACTCTATATTATGGTGGCACAGGCTTCAGCCTGTGAAGCGTCCCCGCCCTTGGGGACGCAAGCAGCCTGGCCTTTCAGTGGGGCAGACCCCGTGTCTCACCATGGCATTTGGGGCATGGATTTGGGCGTCGAGGCACTTGACGACTGTAACCTGCCGCTTCGATAAACGCAAACCGATTGGTTAAGCCGACAAGTCGCCGGCCAGCCTCGGCGAGGCCTTCGCGTCAAAAAGAAGCCTCAACGCAAAAGGCGCGCCCGGCCCACCTGCGCAGCGTAGGCGTAGACGGCTGGGAAGTCTGCCTTCTCCAGGTACGGGTAGTCACGCAGGACGTCGTCCTCCGTCATGCCGGCGGCAAGCATATCCAGCACGTCCCCGACGGTCACCCGCAATCCGCGGATACACGGCTGGCCGAAGCGCTGGCCGGGTATTGCATGGATCCGGGAAAGATCGGCCTTGTCAGTAGCCATGGACAACATTATCCGCCATTCGCAGTGGCAAGACGGCAAGTATGCCTGGCCGCCAGTCCATCAGCGCAATGATGCGGCCCCCTCCGCCAGCCCCCAATCCTCAAAACCAGGGGCATTTCCGCCACAGCCCCGCACTAAAGTGTAGCAAATCCGCCACAGTCCCAAATTTCGAACCAATTGACAACAAACAACTTCCCCCATGGTGTTACGCTTGCTTAGTAAGCCTACGCCTCAATCTGTGATGCACAACCCGGAGATCCCATTTGCGTTTTGAGACGACCGTCCAACGCCCCGTCCAGGCTTCCGGTGTCGGCCTGCACAGCGGTGTCGCAGTTTCCATCCGAATCCTTCCCGCGCCCGTTTCCACAGGCATCGTCTTCCTGCGCACCGATCTGGACAATTTCCCCATCGCCGCAAGCTGGCGTCACGTGGCGCGTGTCAGCTACGCCACCAGCCTGATGCGCCAGGGCGTGCTCATCTCCACCACCGAACATCTGCTCAGCGTGTTCTACAGCATGGGAATCGACAACGCCTTCGTCGAGATCGACAACCTGGAAGTGCCCATCCTGGATGGCAGCGGCCAGCCCTTCGTGGAACTGATCCGCGAAGCCGGCATCCGCCAGTACCGCCGGAAGCGGAAGTATCTGCGCATCCGCCGTCCCATATTTGTGGAGGAGCGCGGCAAGCGCATTTCGATATTGCCGGCGGAGAGCTTCTGTCTCACCTGCGAGACCGACTACGGCCATCCGCTGGCCGGACGCCGGTCGCTCGAAATGGAGGTCACGCCGGAGCGCTATGCCGCGGAGATCGCGCCCGCGCGCACGTTCGGCTTCGCCCACGAGCTCGACCAGATGCGCAATATGGGCCTGATTCGCGGCGCGTCGCTCGAAAACGCCGTCTGCTTCACGCGCGACGGCGTCATGAATCCGGATGGGCTGCGCTTCCCCGACGAGTGCTGCCGCCACAAAGCGCTGGACCTGATCGGCGACCTGGCGCTGCTGGGCAAGCCGCTATTGGGCCACGTCATCGCCGAGCGGGCCGGACACGCCATGCACACCGCGCTGGTGGCGCGCATCATGTCCGACTCGTCGATCTACGAGATCCTCACGTTCGACCAGTTGGCCAGCCGCGTAGCGCAAGCCCTGGTATCGTAGGACAGGCCTCCCGGCCTGTCCCCCTGGAATCACGCGATTTCATCTCTCCCTAACCGACTGCAAACAATAGCCAAGCACGGTCGATCTCTCCGATATTCGCAAAACCCCGTGCTACTCTGATGTCGGGTAAGGCCCCCCCGCACTCGCCGCAAGGTCTTCTGCCGGGGCACCCCAGGCTCTTTGACAATTTCAGCTAAACCGAAACTCGAACTAGCCTCCGTAGATTATACTAAACAAATAAAACTTCCAACCAGATTTTAGGATTTGGCTTCGTTCGTCAGATTTTGCTTGTCACCCCGCTGTGGGGCAGGTTGCCAACGGGCCGATTGTTAATCGCCCCCCCGCCCCCTAGCCGCGATCGCCCGGCTAATAACCCCCCCCTCCGGACTAATCCGGAACGGCTGCATCTGCTGTTTCGCTTGGCTCGGCCAATTCGCGCCGTCTGCATAGAGGTTCTTCAAGCCGCTAGTGACCGCCGGATCTCTGCCCGTGAACTCCTCCACCAGGCCGGTCCATCGTCCAGCCAGCGCTTGCCCTTTTTCGCCGGCGGGATCTTCGCCCAGCGCGGCTTCCACATCCCGGATCAGCTCCATCCACTGCCGGCTGACTCGCTCCTGCAACTCCGGCGACCACAATTGCCGGCGCTCGGCGATCTTCGCCTGCGCCGCGTCGTTGTAGTACTTCATCGTCCATTCCGCATCGTTTTGCATTTCCATCACCTCGATAATTTTGGTCAGAATCGCGGCGTCCGGCCGCTGGCCCGCCGCGGCCGCCGTTTCGGCCTGCCGAATCGCTTCGATGGCCTGATCCAGCAGGCCGCGCTTGGCCTCCAGCACTCTGCGCTGCATGTGCAGGGCGCCGGACAACTCGAGCCCATCGCGGTCCAATAGCGCCTTGATCCGCCGCAAAGGCAGCCCGACGAATTTCAGCGCTACGATCTGCTCCAGACGCACCAGGTCCTGCTCGCCATAGGCGCGGTATCCGTTGTGCGTGCGTTTGGGGCGCAACAGGCCCAGGCGGTCATAATCCTAAAAACGGCAGTTAGACGG
>PKYZ01000053.1 GCA_003132865.1 Bryobacterales bacterium | reverse complement strand
CTTTTGGGAGAGGGGCGCTTCTGTTTCACAGTCTTGTTTTTCATTGTCAGCGGTCTCCATAATCCGCTGACCAATTTTCGTCAGATCAGGAAATGGGACGAGTTGCGCGTTTATCAGGCCAATTCCCAGAAAACGGCCCGGCTGCCCGATAGGTAAACGCTAGGCCGGCCAGGCAAGACCTTTGATCCGCAGACCCATAGGGACGCAGCGCCCGGTCGCCTAGTCAGAAGAGCCGCGATGGATCGTTTTAGATGTCAATCTCAATATTGCCCCACGAGTGGAAGTGCTGGAGCTGAAGCCTTCTCGCCCTGCATGCGTCGCATGGCGGCCTGTCGAATTAACACGGACTGGTACGGCTTGAAGAGAAAAGCGCCCATCGCAATGTTTCGCAGGTCTTTTCCCGTCCATGCGCCGCGCATGATCCCGAATCGCGAATGTGGCACTGGACCGAGTAACATATGGCCCATCTCATGGGCTATGGCATGTCCCAAGATCTGAGAATGGTTGGCAATGCCCTCCTTGGCATACTCTTCAACGCGCGGATAATAGATAGTGACATAGATCCCGGTCTCCGTGAAAGCAACACCAAGCGAGGACTCCGCGAGATTGGCCGGCATTTCAGAAGTAATCCTGACAGCAATCCGGCTTGGGGGGACTGGTGCGATGCAGATGGGATTGGCCGCAGCCTCGGAGATTGTCAAGGGGCAGTTGAGCCACCGAACGGCGATGCCCATTTCGCGGAAGATCCGGGCCCCTTCATCCTCTGCCGCTATCAAGGTCCCAGGCGCGACCGAAGCCGAGTTGTACACCTGCACAGTGAGTTTCAGATTCGACGGTGGCCCGCCAGCCAAGAGCGGGCGAGTAAGGAGAGCGGTGCCAATCGGCATCACCATCAGGCATTTCCAGAAACGCAGGTAACTGCTGGCTGTTGTCATGAACAGCCAAGACGGGAAATAGCTTGAAAAACCGGAACAGTCCCGGAAGATTTTGAATAAATGCTATACTGAGCGGCACTTGCGGGTGAGAATGCCTTTGCCACAGCAGGTTACGGAGCTGCTTCTGGCCTGGAGCCAAGGCCAGTCCTCGGCGCTGGAAGAACTGATGCCGTTGGTTCATAAGGAACTTCAGCGGTTGGCTCGCCACTACATGGCCGGCCAAAACCCCGGGCATACCCTGCAAACTACGGCACTCGTGAACGAGGCCTACTTGCGTCTGGTGGATTGCAGCCGCGTACGGTAGCAGAACCGCGCTCACTTTTTTGCTGTCTCCGCGCAGCTAATGCGCCGCATCCTGGTGGATTTCGCCCGTTCCCGGAATTACTTGAAGCGAGGCGTGGGCGTGCGCCCTCTATCGTTGGAGAAAAGCCCTGATATTTTCCAGCGAACAGATCCAGACTTAGTGGCTTTGGATGATGCCCTGAACGCCTTGGCCGCCATCGATCCTAGAAAGAGCCAAGTCATTGAGCTACGCTTCTTTGGCGGACTCACGGCCGAGGAAACCGCGGAAGTATTAAAAGTCTCGCCAGATACCGTATTGCGCGACTGGAAACTGGCTAAGGTGTGGCTCCATCGGGAATTGAGCCGAGAAGTGCCGCATGACGCCTGAGCGCTGGCAGCAAATCGAGCGGCTCTACCACCTCGCGCTCGCGCGGGAAGTGAGCCAACGTGCGACGTTCCTAGAAGAGGCCTGCCGTGGCGACGAGACCCTTCGCCAGGAAATCGAATCGCTGCTCTCGCACGAGGAACCCGCAAACAAGTTCATGGATGCGCCTGGGATGGCAGTGCTGGCCCAAGCGGTAGCCCAGGACCGCGTTGGCTCGATGATCGGTCAGCAGCTCGGCGCTTATCAGATCCTTTCCCTGTTGGGCGCGGGCGGCATGGGCGAAGTCTACCTGGCTGAGGACCTAAACCTGGAGCGTCCCGTCGCCCTGAAGATCCTTCCGCCAGAGGTGGCCCGCGATGCCGACCGCATGCGCCGCTTCGTGCAGGAGGCCAAGACCACTTCCGCCCTGAGCCATCCCAACGTGGCGCGCGTCTTCGAGATCGGCGAGGCGGACGGCGTCAGCTTTCTGGCGATGGAATACATCGAAGGCGAGACCCTGGACGCCCACATCGCCGGCGCGCCCCTGCCGCTTGCCGAGGCCATCGGGATCGCCATGCAAGTGGCGGATGCGCTGGACGCCGCGCACGCCAAGGGCATCGTGCACCGCGATATCAAGCCGGCCAACATTATGATCGCGCCGCGCGGACACGTGTCGGTGCTGGATTTTGGGTTGGCCAAGATGAAGCCACGCGCCGCAGGTTCGGGCGCCAGCCGCACGGCCACGCAGTTCCTCACCTATCCGGGCATGGTCATGGGCACCGTGCACTACATGAGCCCCGAGCAGGCGCTGGGGCGCGAAGCCGACGCGCGCTCGGACCTGTTCAGCTTGGGCGTGGTGCTCTACGAGATGGCGACTGGCCGCCTGCCCTATTCGGGCGCCAACGCCACCGAACTGCTGATGCAGATTCTCCACTCGCAGCCCGAGGCCATGGCCCGCTTCAATTACGAGACGCCGCCGGAACTGGAACGCATCGTGCGCAAGTGCCTGGAGAAGGACCGCGACCGGCGTTATCAGTCCGCGCGGGATCTGTTCGTGGATTTGCAGAACCTGCAGCGCAGCTACGAGCCCGCCGGCGCCGCCGGGAAGACGGTTGCGTCGACAAGCATGCGGGCACGCACGGCGCAGATCGGTGCCGTGATTGTGGACGACGAGGAACTGGCGCGCGGCCTGGTGCGCGAGATGCTGAAGGCGCATGCGGACGTGCGCGTGCTCGCCGAATGCGGCAACGGATTCGAAGCCGTGAAAGCCGTTTCGGACTTGAAGCCGGATCTGCTGTTCCTGGACATCCAGATGCCGAAGTTGGATGGCTTCGAGGTGCTGGAGTTGGTGGGACGCGACATCGCGGTGATCTTCACCACCGCGTATGACACCTACGCCATGCGCGCGTTCGATGCGCATGCGGTCGATTATCTGCTGAAGCCTTTCAGCGCGGAGCGGTTCGAAAAAGCGCTCGAGCGCGCCAAACAGCGGCTGGGCGAGAAGACGCCCGACCCGGTCGAATTGGCCGCCGCGGCGCGTCCGCCCGAGCAATTCTTGCAGCGCATCGTGGTGAAGGATGGTCCGGCGGTGCACGTAATTCCGGTCGGGAAGCTGGACTACGTGGAAGCGCAGGACGATTACGTGGCCCTGAAGAGCGACAAGAAGACTTATCTGAAACAGCAGACGATTTCCAGCCTGGAGAGCATGCTCGATCCCGCTGTATTCATCCGCATCCATCGTTCGCACATTG
>PKYZ01000841.1 GCA_003132865.1 Bryobacterales bacterium | reverse complement strand
AACCGGCAACCGAATTCCGCGCTTCCGCCCGCGTGCGATATCCGTAGTGGTGGATCTCTGCCGCGGTATTCACCGTGACGTTGGCCGGCGCCTCCGCCAGAGTCTGGGCGTGCAGCGATACGGCCACGGTGGGAAGGTCGCCGAACAGCGCCTTATCGTCGCCGGCTTGCTGCGCGGTCGCGGTTCCGGCGTACACCAAGACCGCGAGTATGGAGACCTGGGTGAGCATGGACCTTAAGGGCATCGGTCGAATCGCATGCCGATGAGAATCTTATCGGCCGGTGGGCGGTGGATAAGAGANNAGAGGAAGTTCGATGGGCCGCGCGGTAGAGTACCGGTGCAACCGCGCGAGGCCGAAACGTCGTGGCGTATGGAAAAAGGGTACGGAGCCGAATCTGAATCGGGATCGTGGACGCATTTCGAATTTTGGTGGCCTGCCCGCCGCCGGCAACATCCGCGAAGCCATTGAGGGCGTCGACCGCCACCCAAAAGCCGAACTATAGGCTCAATGGATTCACCCATCGCAAACCGTCGAATCGCGCAAAATCGCCGTCGGTCGAGCACAGGTCTAATCCGTGCTCGATCGCAAGGGCGGCCAAATGGGCGTCGGGAATCAGTTTCGCCCCACCGCCGAGCCGGATCAAAAGGCGTCCCACTATCTCCTGGTGGCGATTGCCGGGCAGCGGTACCCACGCATTGCGGGCGCTCAGCCAATGCTCCACCTGCCCCCACGCCAAGGTGACCGGCGCGGGTCTCTCGTAGATGCGGGGATTGGTGACCACCCGCATAAAGCCGAGCAGGCACTCCCAGGGAAGCCCCACCCGGGCGGATCCGCTCAGCTTCCCATCCAGCCACTGAACAGCCGTTTCGTGCAACGGAGATCCGCGGTCCCAGGCATAGACCAGCAGGTTGACGTCGACCAGAATCATCTGCCGGTCCCGCTCCGTTCCACCTCATCCAGAACTTCCCAGACATTGTCCAGGTTGGGACAATAGCAGATCCCCAGATCGACCGGCTGGGTACGAAATACCTGGGTTTCGGCGGGCGAACTCAATCGTGCCAGACCTTCCCGCAGAGCGTCGTTCACGACCTGTTTGAAAGTGGTATCTTTCGCCTTCCGCATCTGTTCGAGCAATGCTGCGACATCGTCATCGAGGCTGAGCGTCGTCCGCATACATCAGAGCATAACATAATTGATGCGTTGATGTCCGATTCTGGCNNATCGTCACCCGATTCATCGATCACGCGAATGAGATCGTTGCTTTCCGCGTCGGGGTCTTCCACCACCGCATACAATTTTCTGACTTCAAGCGATGCGGCGAAACCCGCATTCCGCATACAAACGGCAAAGCCTTGTGTCTTCACTCGACGAGACCGCATAGCTAATCCACGAAGCGCTTGATTTTGAATTCCTTCTTGCCTATACCCGAAGCTTCGTACCAGTGAAGCTCCGCTTTCCGTATCGTACCATTCGGCAGTTTCACATCGGCGAAGCCCTTTCGCTTCCGCCACCGGCCTTTGCCGTAGAGCTTCCGTAGACGCGGAAGCTCGCGGATGGCCTTGCCTATTGCGAAAGTTTCTACGCCGGCAATCTCGCCGCGAATCTCAAAAAACACTACCGGCGAATTCTAACACCCGGTATCGTCAGGTGCTTGCTTATGGCCAGACAGTTCGAGTCCAGGGTGGGTCTCGCCTGCAAATCGTAGGATCAAACGGAACGTTTTAATGGCTCACCAGGTAGGGTTCGAACCTAACAGGTCCAACCAGCGAACCGGTACTGGTCCCGAGGCAAGCGCACTGCCGCGACCAGTGGNNGGCCCCATGCCATCGAAGGCCCGGCCGGCGGTCGTGGAGGCCGAAGACTGCACTTGCGTAAAGTGGACTGTACGGTTTGGCGCCGTCGGCGCCGGATTCACACAACTCCGATTGGCCCGCGGCCACCGGTTCCATTTTAGGCAGTGATGACTGCCTGGGTGGCGCCATTGTTGTACCACGGGCCGGTCGTCACCCGTTTCCGCTCCGGCGGCGATTCTCGCGCCAAACGGCGCGGCATATAAGATTGTGATAGAGTATTCACACAAGAATGGAAGTCGAATTCGATCCAAGTCAGAAGCCGGATGCCACTGACTTTATTAATTATTCGAGCCTGGCGCGGCAGTTATTCGGCGCCGAGCAGCGATTCGTTCCATTCCTGGGAGCTGGCGCCTCGCTCCCATTTCGTCCGCCCGATGCGCCGGCCAAGCTCACCGAACCCGAGCAGGAACACATTGAGGACGTTTGCCGCGATCTGAAGCTTGTGAGCCCCCTCTCGATCGAACTGATGGAACTCGCGGCGCGCGTGGCTCGGCGTTTGGAACAGACTCATCCTCCGCCAGACCCTGAGGACTCTTCCAAAGCGGCTCCCTCGGCGGGGGCCCTGGCCGCTCTGCTGGCCAGAGAAATCGGCTATCGATATCTCGCCCGCTCCGCCCGGTCGCTGGAGCAAATCCTTCCACGCGAGTTGCCCAACCTCGAAGCCGTTTTGACAGCGGTAATTTCCATCACTGGTGTGGCCAGCACCGCGCCGCCGCTGCTTTCGGTCGCCAGCTACTATCAGTATCGCGAGGGCGAGGAAGGTCTTTGGGACGCGCTGCGGCCGGCGTTCGCAACGGTTTCCCAGACCACGGAGACGCACAAACTGGTTGCGGAAATTGCCAAGAATCATGTAGAGAATCCAGGAAACTCGGAGCTGCGCAAATTCCAACGTCATTATCTCGCGGTGACCACGAACTACGACGAACTGATCGAAAGCGCGATGTCCGAGGCTGGTGTCCCGTACTGTGTGATCACCGTCCCCAAGACGGGCGATCGGGTGCGGGTTCGTTTTGCGCCGGCCGTGGCGCAGTATCTCGGCTACAGCCCCAAAGCCCTCGAACAGTTACAACTCGATCTGGAGGAAAGCGAACCCTCCGTCAAGGCGAGGCCGGACAATTTCAATTTCGATGTCTCCAAGCCGGTGGCTATCATATCTAAAATTCACGGCTCTATCGCCGAGGGCGAAAAGCCGCACAACAGCGTCATCATTTCCGACGAAGACTACATCGATAATATCGGGAAGAACGGAACCACCGCGCGGCTCGTTCCGAACACCATCAAGACTCAGTTGGGATATTGCGATCTCCTGTTTCTGGGTTACAGCTTCAGCGACTGGAACGTTCGCAGTCTCTTTC
>PKYZ01000625.1 GCA_003132865.1 Bryobacterales bacterium | reverse complement strand
CAACCCATCCACTGGCGACTTCACCCTCCAGGCCGGTTCCCCAGCCATCGGCTCCGGCGTCTACATTCCGGGTGTGAGCACGACGAATCCACCCAACATCGGAGCAAAATAATTCCGCCAGAAGTCAGTTCGGGGTGGGCTGGCAGGGCGCAGTGCGTGGCGCCTTCCGGTCTCCAGGATGGAGGGCCCTTCAACATTGGCGTGCGGAATGCTCTAGACATGGAACTCTGGTATTCGCAGGGGTATGCAACGACAGGGCTCTTCCATCTGCGCGGGAACGCCCACCGGCGCGCAGGTCATGACGTATTCGGCAGCCAACAACTGCTGACACCCTGGCACCGGGGAGGCAGCGCTTCACCCTATCCATCCGTCACGGACGGCTCGCCAATATCGGGGAGGTCCACGGTAACCAGCGGCACGTAACGTTAGTTTACAGTACCTCCACTCGTTCGCTCGACGTTTCCAAATTGGTCAATCTCGGATTCTACACGCCGATCGTCCAAGCGAGATTCGACCGGCGGGGCCGCAATGCGCCGGGGGCAATTAAGCCTGGCATCAAACAAAACGTAACCCTTCAGTTAGTCTGCGTCATCCGTACCGGCACCGATTCGATACGCTAGGAGTATCAGGTCCCGCAGCTTCGGCAGGTAGAAGAGTGTTCACCATACGCCTCGGCGAGTGCTATGTTGAGGCGCGGGGATACAATGCGACGCATGAGAAAGCTGCGAGAGGCCCGCTCTTCCAGAAATGGGGACGGTGATAAACTAGCCGCGAAGGTCACTTTGTCCAGGCTCTCTAACAGCACAAAGGACCTGTGGCAGTTTGTCAATTAGGCCGGACAGGAGCTTAATGGAAATCCCCGGTCGCGATGTGNNTGAAAAGATCGTAGGCGCGTTCGCCGAAAAATTTCACTATCGGACCGGTCTTGCTCGGCGTGTATTCGACCATAATCGCGGGGCGGAATTTGTCGATCGTTTGCCTCATTCCAAGCAGCACTTCATAGTCGAGTCCTTCCACGTCGATCTTGACGATGTCCGGCTGGAGGTTCAGCGAATCGAGCGGGATGACCTTGACGATCTGCTCGTCATAGACGATTTGGCCGACGACCGTGGGGCTGAAATCGCGTCGTAGTGAGACCTCCAGGTAATCGCGGCTGGAAGAAGTGTGGGTGTGGATAGGAATTCCTTTGTAAATCGGGGTGTAGAGCCTCACTTCACCATGCCCGGCGCCCACCGCCGCGATAATGTAATCGAAGCTGCCTATTCTTTGTTTCAGCCGCCTGAGCGCGGGCTCGTGGTACCGGTTGGCTTCGATAGAGAGTATCCGGTATTTTTTGTTGAGCTTACGGAACCCGGCCGCTGTCATGCCGTTGTTCGCTCCCACGTCGAGAAAAAGCCCGTCCTGGCCGCCCGCGAGTCTGCGGAAGCCGTAATAGCTTTTGTCATGCGGAAGCAAGATTGTGATGCGCGGAAGGATATTCCATACCCATGACCATGTCCGCGGATGTTTTTTCAGAACCTCCGCCGCCCAATATTTAGGTTTGTCAAGCATCAACTGGATTCGCCCCCCGCCAACGCGGCCTTAGGACGCACCGCGTAGCGGTCATACCACGCGCCGGATCAATGCAGTTGCGGCGCGAATCCCGAGTATTTCGTCGAGAAGATCACATAGAGCAGCGGGACATCGATGAACATCAGCGCGACCAAAATGGTGGCGCATAAGATCACGGCAGTCATGAGCTTGAATTCGCGGTAGAGGTATTCCGGGTGCTGTACTGCACTCTCCGGCTGGAATGCCAGTTTGAGGTAAACGGTCATCACTAAGGCTACAAATGGAAAGGCCAGAATCAATTCCAGCCTGTACCGAGCCAGGAAAGCGCCGAACGTGAGCATTGCGGACGCCGCATAGAACATAATCGAGACCAGTAGCCGCGGTTCGTTGTAGTGGGCGAACGAGCGCCGGTAGGCCGCGCTCAGCAGGGGATTGGCGATCTCCCTGTATTCCGCGAAGCGCTTCACCGCCATGAAGTAAGCGCCCACCATCCAATAGCTCGCCAGAAGGGAGGCCGGCGGAATCCCGGGATTAGCGCTGATATACCAGCCGGCCAGCATGCGGATGGGATTGTTGATGGATTCGCTGAGTACGTCGACATAAGGAACGTCCTTTGTGCGCAGCGGTCGGACGTTGTAAACGATCCCCATGAGCCACAACCAGGCCATCGTGGCGGTGAATGCTCCCGATACAGCGCAGGCCACCCCGAGTCCGGCCGCCATGAATAGCAGCCATTGAGCGTACGCCAGTCGAAGCGAAGCCTCGCCGGCCGGAATGGGACGAAACCGTTTCTTTGGGTGCAGGCGGTCGAATGGCGCGTCCAGAATCTCATTGAGGATGTAGTTGCTGGATGAGATCAGCCCTACGGAGAGTAGTCCCAGGACGGCCCGGGACCAGAGGCCGCCCCAATGCCCCAACCCCGCGGCGCCGATTACGATACCGGGCAAAACAAACACGTTCTTGACCCAATGGTCGAAACGGCAGATCGAAAGCTGCCCTCTCCAGGTCGGGTGCGCCCGAATTTCAGTCGCTACAGCAGTATCAGTCGCTACGGCATTATACATGGCAATCCCAGTTGATTTGAGAGGTCAGTTCCGCTTGCAGCGTGGGCCAATCGCGTACCGGGGTCACCCCGGCCGGAACGTGTTTGGAAGTCCCCAGAATATATCCCTGGACACCGGCTGCGACGGCCAATGCGCCATCGACTTCGGGCCGGTCGCCCACGTAGATGGCATTTTGCCGATCCACCCCTATGCGCTCCAGAAGTTTGAACATTCCGGCGGGATGTGGCTTAAGAACATTGATATCGGGATCTTGCGCGCATGCCGCGACCAGGACACGCCGGTCCAACGACAGGACGGCCAACTTGGCCCTCGGATCGTAATCCGAAAGCGCTGCCAGCACTATTCCCCTCTGAGCGGCCCAGTCGCAGAACTCCACCACGCCGGGCCGACGCGCACGCCGGACATATTCCAACGGGCGTTCTTCCATCCAGCTCTTCACCGTGGAGCGGACCCAGGCAACCTCATACCCTGTCAGCTCCGCGGCCAGCTCAACCTGTCGCGAGGCCAGTCCTGTTTCGCCGCACAATCGCAAACGCTCCTGGGCCAAGCGATAAGCTCGCAGCACCCTCNNGTGCGGCCATCATACGCAGCCGCACTGGCCGCTGGTGGTATAACGTGCCGTCCACATCCAGAATGACGGCCCGTAGCTTATTCCGGCTTCCAGAGCTAGATACGCTCCCTATGGCTTGGCTCCGATGACCGAGAGCATCCCATGCTCCGTGCGGCCGGCGAACACCCCGCGTCTCCAACCAACTGGGCACATCGCTACTCACGAATGCAACGTCCCGCCGCACTCCTGAGCGCTCTTCTCCCGCCGAAATGTGACATTTCCGAATCGGACTAGCTTTTGCCATCCGTAACGATTACCTGAGCGACCACCGTGTCAGCAGAGCCTCTATAACGCGCGGCGCGGCCATCCCAGCCAGGGATCGTTCCGCCCTTTTTGTAACGGCCTGCGAGGCAATCGCGGACCAGCGATAAGCCGAGACTCAGGTCATTGCCGATAATCGTATTCGTGCCCTTTGTTACTGTGATCGGACGCTCTGTGTTATCCCGCAACGTGAGACACGGAACACCCAGGAACGATGTCTCTTCCTGAATCCCGCCAGAGTCTGTGAGCACGACCATGGCTCCCTCCAGCAGGCTGAGATTCTCGATGTATGGCAACGCATCCAGTATCAGGATTCGATCGTTTCGCTCAAGTGCACTGTATAGGCCGGTTTCGAGCAGTCGGCCCCGGCACCTGGGATGCAGCGGGAAAACCACGGGCAGCTCCCGCGAGACGGCTTCAAGAAACCTTACGATCTCCGAGAGGCGTTCAGGGATATCGACGTTCGACGGTCGGTGCAGCGTAACGAAGGCGTACGCACCATCCTCAACGCCGCACCGCAAGGGCATCCTCATCTCCCGGGCGGCAGGTAACTGCGTCACCAGAGTGTCAATCATCACGTTTCCGACGTACATTATTCGATCGCTCGGTATGCCCTCATGCCGGAGATTCCGTTCGCCGTCTGGTTCGCTGACGAGCAGCAGGTCGGCAATCGAGTCCGTGACAATCCGATTGATCTCTTCCGGCATGGAGCGATCAAATGATCGCAGACCCGCCTCTACGTGAGCGACAGGAATGCCTAGTTTCGTGGCAGCCAAGGCACAGGCGAGCGTGGAGTTAACATCCCCGACCACCACGACCCCCTCGGGCCGCGAAGCCGATTGAATTAAGTACCTTTCGAACGCCTCCAGTATCCGGGCAGTCTGAACACCGTGCGATCCGCCGCCGACGCCAAGATTAGCATCCGGCGTCGGAACGCCAAGTTGTTCGAAAAACACGTCCGACATCTCTTCGCTGTAGTGCTGGCCCGTATGGACCAACAAGCCCCGGACACTCGCGTGGGCCATCCTACGAAGTGCCCGCATCACAGGGGCAATCTTGATGAAATTTGGCCGCGCGCCCACAACGAATACAAGATCCGCCATTCCCTTCTCCGGCAAATTGGCATTGGACACCTCCGTTCGTCCCGCGAGCGCGCTCTCGACACCCGTCATCGCCTATTCAACTCCTATAGGCGCTTCTTGCCTGGGCCTCACGTGCAACCAATGGTACATGATCACTCTCCACAGAAACAGCGGATTCCCTATAACATACCTTCCGAATAGCCTTAGGGGAGAACGACCGAGCCGAAATAGCCACTCCATCTTCATCTTGTACAATATGTCCGGAGGCCTTTTGATCATGCCACCCAAGTAATCGAAAACTGCACCACCGGTCAATGCGACATTCACGTTTAGATGAGGCATATGCTTCATCAGCCAGTGCTCCTGCAGCGGCATCCCCATGCCAACAATCAATATGTTCGGAAGAGATTTGTTGATCTCAGCAACTACGGCCTCCTCTTCAAGCTTGCTCTTGATATAGCCGGAATGAAAGCCGACAATCCGGAGATCTGGATATCGACGCTCTAACGTTTTTACCGCACTCTCAATCGCCTCGGGACGTGATCCAAGTAGATACCAGGACAACCCCCTGGAAGCCGACATCTCAGCGATGTCCCAGATCCATCGGTTGTACGTAATCTTCTCCTCGATGTGGCGTCCTACCATCCAGGCTCCCAGCCGCACGCCGTCACCGTCGCAAAACGCCACCTCAGCCGAATTCAAAAACACCCGCAACCATTTGTTCGTATAGCCCAGATTCATACAGTAGATATTTACGTTTGGAATGCACTCTTTGCGCTTTGCCGCAATTACGCCACAGATGTACTGATTAAGCTGCTCCTTAGAACAACTGGTTACTCTTATTCCAAGTATGTCTACCTGATCCATCGTCGCCCTTATTGTAACAAGCTGTTGTGCGTGCTCGGAATGCCTTGCGTTGAATTCGGCTAGGCCAAGCGCGACTCCGGCGACGGGAGCACCGCGCTGACAAATCGATCAAGCATGCACGACATAGAAGCTACTTTGTAAACGTGCTGGCGAGCGAGAGTGCCCATGCGCCTCACATTGTCGGGGTCCGAAAGGAGCGCCTGAATTTTGTTGGCCAGGTCCGGTGCGTCATCCCGTCGAAACAACACGCCCGTGACCCCAGGGACGACCAGGTCCTTCTCCGTCCCATCACCTTCCGCACAGACCACGGGTAGCCCGTAGGCCATCGCCTCATTAATCGCCAGCCCGCCGAGACCAGGAAGAACGAAGATGTCCGCCATTAAGAAGTACGCCCCGACGTCGTCTATGACCTCGCCAGCAAACACGACGTCAGAAATCGCCTGTGACTCTACCTGGCTGACCAGTTGCTGCTTCAGCGGGCCGTCACCGACAATCACTAGAGCCAGATCGTCTCTGGACGCCCGAAGAAGACGGTAGGCCTCTATTAGCAGTTCGGTCTTCTTCTTGGGTACTTGAACACCCACGCTTAACAGGACTGTCTTGCCGAACAGGCCGAGAGCGCGCTTCATCCTGTCAGCAATCACGGTCTGCCGTTCATAGGATGCTTCAATCGCCTCTGTGTCAACTGTGTTTTGTATAATGGTGCATGGCCCCGTAGCGCCATAGCTCGCCAAGAAGCGCTCAGCCTCGCTTCCGTAGCATAAATAGCCATCAGCGGTTCGACACACTGCACGGATGTAGGCTCTTCTCAGGCGGGCCGGGAAGCCTCTTATCGCCCCGCGCTGAAAACCGGCAACCCAATATAGGAACCGTGTTCGGGTAAGCCGGCTGTAGAGCGCAAGCAGCACGTTCGAGAGTATCCCAAAATTGCCTTCGCATACGATCACGTCGAAGTGCCTCGTTAAGAGATGCTTCCACATACCTGATTGAAAATAAACAACCGCGCCAAAGCCCGCTTTCTCACGAGTCTTAATGGGGATACTCTCAAATGACACTGGCTGGCTTAACCGACATGAAGGGACGGGGCGATTCGGGTCCTCGCCGCCGTGAAAGACCGTCAAATCAACACCTGGCACCTTCTCAAGGCGCTCATAGAACGGGACGCGATAGTGAAACAGATAATTCCAAAACAGTGCTATCCTCATTTGGAGACCTAAGGATCCGTGCGTGTTGGCTCCGCCCGAAGCAAGGAAGCGCCCACGGTGGTGGTCACTCCTCAAGGGACGACTGGCGAAACGCCAGTTGTCAAATGCCTGGAACGCTAACCCGCCTTTTCCGTGGCTCCTGGGCCCCGTTCCCGGGAGCAATGTAGCGAGGCGTAAAATCTCTCAAGGATCTCAGCCCACAGCACGACGTCGTAGTGTTCTGTTGCCCAAAGCCTGCCCAAACGACCGATCTCGTCTCGTTCGCCGGGCGAGTCGAGCAAACGCAACACCTGCGCTGCAAGCCTTTGCGGGTCGCGATCTTCCACGGTTAGTATACCCGGGCTTTGATGAACGAGGTCAATGGCGCCACCCTCAAGTGGAACCGCCGCTACAACGGGAGTTTCACTGGAGACGGACTCGAGGAGAGTCCTGCCGAATGTCTCGAAGATGGACGTGAAGAGGTAAATGTCGAATGCACGCCACACGGTAGGCATGTCTGTTCTTAACCCTGCGAAGTGGACGGTTTCGGCTAGGTTAAGAGCCGCTACTCTTTTCCGTAGGCGCTCTCGTTGAGCCCCTGCGCCGACCATTACGAACCGAACATCACGGCGGACGGCCGCGATTATCGCCGCTACTTCAAGGAATAGTGGTAAATCTTTTTCAGGAGCAAATCGACATGCCGTACCTACAGTTTGCACGGAACCTGGGATGCCCAAACGCTCCTTCGCGCTAGCCCGGCAGATATTTGGAGCAAACGCGCGCGTGTCAACGGGGTTTGCTATGACGATAACGCGACCAGGGGGGACGCCCGCCCAGGCCAGATCCTCGGCGGTGGCATTCGAAACCGCGACAAACCGATGATATGCACTACGGCACATTCTGTAGAACACCAAACGTTTCGCGCCTCGGTAATGTTGTCTGATCGAACCATGCTCATGACAGACCTTACCAGCGTGCTTCCCTGCGAGAGCAATCCCCACGGTAACCAAAAACGAGATAGCGTGGTTGTGAATAATATCAAAAGAGTTCTGTCTAAGAAACCGGCAGAACCTAAGTAATGCACATACGTCGAGGCCGGACCGCGCACGGATCTCAGTGACACGGACATCCTGACCCGCTAAGGAGTCGATCAGGCTACTTGATCGTTGAATTACGCATATGTCGATTGTATGCCCAGAGGCTCTGATGTGACCGACCAGATCTACAAGATTTAGCGCGATCCCTCCCAGTTCTCCCCACCAGATGATCTGCAGTATCCTGAGACCCGTCTGCGATGGCGCATTTGCTGTCGGTATCGTCGGCTGCTTGACCACGAAGCTCCTCCAAATTGCTGTCAGATCTTACCTAGACTGGACGGAGTGGAAGGCCCGCCGAGGATTTGTACGCTCGCAAGGCTGTTATATGGAATCCGTGCTAACACGGGACGGTCGGAGCGTACGTCCGTTTGACCGATCCGTAGACCGATGCCTACGAACAACACCCAGAAAACATCGTTGTGGTCCACGATTAGGCTATCAGTAAAATTATACAAGAACACAAATGCAAAGTAGCACAGGGGCCAGAAACACAAGTACGCCCTCTGGGCGCGTGCCGAACGTAAAGCTCGTATGAAGTACTGCAGGAGGAGCAGTACGAATATCGTTGCACCGATGCATCCCAATTGAAGGGTTACGTCTAGAAAGCCGTTATGCGCGTATTGCACGGCCCAGTCGACCTGCTTCGTCACGGATTCTGATTCGCTGCCCGGCCCAAGCCAAAAACCGCTGTACCCGTATCCAAACCACAGATGCCTGCTGATCGGACCCGCGAGCGCACTCCAGATTTCCGTTCGGCCAGTCAGCGTCGCGTCACGGCCCAGCAATTTGAATACGGACTCCATGCTTCCACCCATGAGCGCCGCCGCACCAGTAACGAGCGCCAGCGATATGCAGGCGGCCTCGATCCGAAAACGTTGCGGAAGGCGAAAAAGGCGCAGAACCATAAACACGACCCCAACGGCCACTAACACAACAACAGCGCCTGCGGACCGCGAGAGCACTACGGCTCCGAGCGCAAAAACGATGGCTGTGTTCCAAAACCAGCTTCGGGAGCGCGGCTGCTTGCTCATGAAGAAAAACACGATAACACCCAGCGCGGCGAATCGACCCAACTGGTTCTTGTGAGAGAAAATTCCGCGCCAGGCAACGCGCAGTTCGGGTTGAGTGCCATATGCTGGAATGCAGAGAGCGCAAGCAAAGCTCGCGCCTATGGCAATGACCATAGTAACTGCTAGCAGTTTTAGCTGCTCCAGGGGCTCAAAACGAACGGCAAAGTAAGCTCCGAACAGAGTTGTCGCCAGCAGCAGCACGGCGCGCTTTGCGCTCGACGCCGGTTCAGGCGACCAGGAAGCACTCACCACTGAGAGCAAAAGTAGACTTACAAGCAGCTTGTTGCGCTGGAATGCAGCAATGAGCGCGTTGTACTGTAATAGTCCAAATGCCAGCAAGACAAGGTAGACCGACAGTGCCACCGCAGATTTGACAGGATCACTTGCCATCGGATCAAACATGTCGAGATCCCGATGGGGATTCGTGACGAGGGAAAGCGCTGCGTCAGCGAAAAAGAGCAGAGCGAAGACTACAAACGATTTCTCGACTATATTGCGCACTGGGGATAAAAAGGATTAGCAGTTGGAGTTTATCAGCCAAGCTGAGGGCGAGTACTTCTCACAACGGTTTGAATTAAGAACAATCAGCACTGGCAACGATAAGGCTACTACGATAGCCCGCGGCAGCCAAGACTCCGCACAATAGTTACAGAACCAGTACTGAGAGACGGTAACGCTGAGTCCCGGGCCCCGGCACGTTTGTCGCTGAACCCCTTGCCCCGGAAACGCGTTCACCGTTGGGGCTGCGAGTATTGGCACTGGAAATTATTGGGCTGCGTTGTCTGGAGTCCGTCTAGGGGACTGCAGCCATGTCGCGTGCGTATCGATCCAGGCCCACTGGTTCATGCCACCAAGCAACAGCTCCGCGAATGTGGACATGGAATCCATTTTTTCGACTTTCACCCTCCGCAATTGGAACGCGTCCGCACCGGCACAGAGTTTTCCGTGGATCGAAGTCAGAGCCAGACGATAGCCGGCATCTTTGACAGCGGCGACGACCCGCGCATTGGCGTCCCTTTTCGTCCCGTGTATGGATACGCGAAGTATCGAATCCGCATAGAGAGGAGTCTCTCAAGTCCCGACTTCGAGCCCGCGGTTTCGGCGGCGAGAGCGTCGTCGCCTAAGTCGGCGGAACTGAGCGAAACGTGAGGACGGCCGTGAGAACCTATTAGCATACCGGACCTTGCCATGACGGCAATCTGGTCGCACGACAGGGCTGGCTCGCCGTTCCAAGCTCTGCCCTTCACGCTGAAGTCCTCAACCACAAACACCGTCGCTGGAATGTTATAGCGCTCCAGCCATGGAAAGGCGTGGTCATATACGCCCCGAAGCCCGTCGTCAAATGTCACCGCAATTGCGCGCTCGGGTACATCACATTCGCCCGCCAGCCATGCTCTTACGACATCGAGAGACACTAAGGGATGGTGATCAGCCAACAGGCGCATCTGCTCAGCGAGCTTGCTTTCGCAAACAGACCAGTTGTTCTCCGGAACGCGGCGGACATCGGGTAGGTTAGTATCCTCAAAACGCGGCGCGAACGCTTGGCGCCAGCAGCGAACAAGTACCCTCCCCAGCGATGCGAAGTTGTGAGCAGCGCCCAGGCCTCGCGCTTTGCGCCGCTGCGAACGCTCTCGCGGATCGCGGAGCGGGCGCGGCGGGCAACGAAGTGTCGCACGATGCTGAGGTACAGTCGCTTCATTCGGCCTCGCGGCTACGCCGGATCTGTCGCCGCTATTGCTACGTGAGGATTCTGAGAAGGAGCCTTGCGGGCCAAATGATTCGCCGCAAACCAGAACAAGAGCCCCAGCAGGGCATCGCTGGCGATGCTCGACCACGCCGCGCCTCGCCAGCCATAAGCGGGTATAATCCACAAGTTGACAAGAATGTTGAACGCTGCGACACCTACCTGGATGAGGCTCCGGAGCCCCTGGTGTCCCGCTCCTGTCAATGAATCGCCGATGAAATAATGGAGTGTTTTCAAGATTGGGAGCACAGCAAGCCAGCGTAGAGCTTCCGTTACTTCGACGAATCCGTGGCCCAGGATCCACGGAACTGCCGGCGCGCCGATTAACACGCCGGCGGAGGCGCACAACGAGTAGGGCATGATTTGCTTCAGCAATCGACGGCCATAATGCATGGCTGCCTGAACGCCATCCTTCCCGTGACGGAAAAAGCCCGGGTACGCTGCGTTGAGAAGAGCGCTTACCGGGAGGAAAATAACGTCGATGAGGCGATAGGCTGCTCCATAGATGCCGGTGTCCCCTAGTGTGCTCAACCGCGCCAACATGGTCTTGTCGATGTCGTTGTAGATGGTCTGCGCTGACAGGCCCACGGAGAAGTTAAAACCCTCCCAGAGCTCGTCCTTAATTCGTCGTAGCCGCAGTTTGGGCATTCCTAGGAACCGCAAGACACAACCCAGCGCCACCATGCTGGAGAAAGTCGACGTTACGAGGTAGGCGACCGACCATGCCATAAGCGTCGGCCGATGCAGCATCACGACGACAGCGATCCCGACCAGATGCATTAAGCTGGCGAAGACGTTTAGCGCCGCTGTCCAGCCCAGCCTCTCCAAGGACCAAAATGCTACGCCGGCGACCCCTACGTATGGGACGACAAGGACGTTTGAGACCAAGAGCATGATGACTACTGCAGGCGTGACTGCGCGGGGCAATACGACACGGCACATTGGTAGCAGGAGCGCAGAAACCGCCAGCCCCGAAAGCAGCGTTACTGTGAGGAGATTTCCGAAAGATTCCGCGAACAGCGTCCGATCCCGAGCTACATGCTTGATCATCAAAGAGGCGCAGCCATTGCCAACGAATGGAGAAAGAACGGCTACCGTAGCAGTCACTGCTACGAACATGCCGTACTGCTGGGGTCCCAGGTATCGCGCCACCAGGATAAAATACGCCACCTGAATGGCGAGCTGCACGCTCTTACCCAACAGCATCCATGCAGCGTTGTGGTGGATGTTACCAGCGACGTTCCAGAGCTGTATTAGGTGCTTCATGGTGCGGCTCTCAGGAGAGGATCAGTTGATGTTGACCCATTCGCGTGTCGTTCGTTCGGCACCCGTCCTCAGCGGATCTCATAAATACCGGTGCTGACATGACAGCAAGAGGCGAGTTGCTCGGCACACTGTGCGTTTTCAAACCGCCCCTCGAGATACCTTGCTGTTCTCGGTATGCTGGGTGGCTTGAGGGGACTGATTTCGCAATCGGACTACCCGGCAAGGATTGCCTACCACCACCGCGAACGGAGGTATATCTTTCGAGATAACTGCACCCGCACCTAGGACACTGCCGGATCCGACAGTGACCCCAGGCAGAATGATCACACGTGCGCCGATCCAAACGTCATCGCCGATATTCACTGCCGCAACTGGTCTAACCCCTTGGTGAATCATAGGCATGTCGGTTCGAGCAGTGCAGTGGTTCGTTGTGTAAATCAATACTTCGGGGCCCATCATTACATTCGTGCCTATATTGGTACCGCCATGTATCACTGACTTATTGCCGATACCCGAGTTCGAGCCGATTGAAACCGTTCGGCGCCCGATGGATACATCACGTCCGACATTTACATTCTGCCCGCAATGCTCGAACAGCGGGCGACATAACCAGTACCTGAGCGTGCGCCACAGCGTTCCTCCGGGCGCAGTCGAAGAGGGCAGGTAACGACCCACCGTGTGGTACAAGAAGAAGTGCAGAATGTAGTTGGCAGACGAGAGAGCTCTCATTAGATCTGTTACGGGTTTCCCGTAGACAAAATGGGCGGATCCTTCCGTTTTCCTCTTCCTTAGCAAGTGGACGTCAGGTCCCCATGCCCTGAGGGCGCACACAAAACATGACGACGCCCAACCCATCGTCGCGCCGGGGAGCGCCCGCAAAACGTTCAAGACGAGACGACGCTGAGGTCAAGAGGATCGCTGCAAATAGCCATGAGGTCGAGGGCATGCTCCAGTCCGTCTTCTACGTATTGGAGTTGCGCTGTTGAGAAGCTTGCCAGCATTCTCCTCTCGACATCTGAGGGTGGGTTGATCTGCAGCCGGCGGACGCGCGCGACAGCCGCCGCGGGAAGGGCGAGGCGGAGGAACTTCCGCGCCAGGCTCTTGAAGCGCATCAAGCGGGTCCGTTTCCTACAGGCAGCATTGAGCGCGCGCATACAGCGCGCCGTTTCGATTGCCTCGAACTCGGCGTCGCCGCGCAGCCCGAAAATGCGTACCGTCTTATAGTATCGTCGGAGGAGATCCTCCAACCCCCGGGCCGAGAACTCGGTTACGTGGTACGGATTCCAAGGTTGCATGCCGGGTAGAAGACGAAGCTGCCTGTTTGGAGTTGTGAACATCACACACCCTGGCGGCTTTAAGACGTGGGCTATCCCGGAGAAATATTCATGATAGTTCGACACATGCTCGATGACCTGAAAACTGGTCACTACGTCGACGCAGGAGCGTTCAAAAGGCGGAGTTCCCCCCTCGTACAAGCGAATTGAGTCTGCGAGTGCGGGCAGACGATATCGAGCTTCGCTCACCGCTAACTTCGAAGCGTCAAGCCCGGCCAATAGGCCGGCTGTGCCCTGAAGTATCGCAAGCCCATATCCGGCGTTACATCCCCAGTCGAGCACCGATAAACCAGTGAATTCACGTGCCGCGTGTTCATATGCTTTTCGATGAATAAGATACAGAACAGCATCCTCGATTGATGAGAAATCGACGCCATCCGACACTAGGGGATGTGAGGTCTGTACTGAAAGACTCATTCGGCGACGGCTCCTCGTTTCACGCGAAACTCGCTAAAATCGCCGGCACTTATGCTTCGCGACATTTCATACCGCACCCCGTCCCTTCGAGACAACAAGCACCGTCAAGGATGACTGATCTGCGACACATCCCGCAGCGGCAAAGGAACAAAGGCCAACTCTGTCGGTGGCCGCAAGGCGTAAGGGCTCCACCCATGCTCACGCGGCAGCACGATAGCCGGGCGTTGCACGGCGTTTTCGAAGCTCCACGGAGCGACCGGCGAGTATCTCACGGTCGCTAATTCATCGCTGCCGAGCGATTCGTTGGGCGAAGAACCCAGAATTCAAATGCTTCGAACGATTCTGAAAGAGTGTACCCGTTTGCGCGCACATAATAAGAGATTCTCCCCGCTGGGTCGTAGAGATCGTGTTTTGACAGCAGCACGGCATCAGGCTTACGTCGGAGGTGCTCGCTTGCGAGATCTCCAATCATCAGCATGGATGACCCGGTGTTCCGGTCCCTGTCGGCTAGGACCCCATAGTAAAGGGCGGTGTGGCGGTCGGCCGCCCACAGGACCGTCCTTCCGGCGCTTATCTCGCGCTTTGCTACTGCCGCCGCGTGGCGGTAGTTGTCTCGTCGGTGGCGCGCTGCAAGGCGAATCTGCCCGGCGGAACCTATTGAAACTATCACAAACCCCGCCACCAGGGCCTTGCCGGTGAGGCCGCGCTTCCAGCACCTTTCAAGAAGCCACCCTGCAAAACAAATCACTAAAGGCATAAGCGGGGTCAGATGCCGCGGCAGCATACGCAGATCCAGCCAGTACCCCACCAGCATCAGCACAAGGCCAGGAGTAGCGAGGAGTCCGTAAAACACAATCCGACGCCGTTGTATGGCTTGGGTGTAAGGGCGCCTGCACGTCCGCAATAAGAGACCGGCCCAGAGAAGTCCGTATATGGCGAGCGGCGCAGAGTATTGGCCCAGAACCGCCAGGGGCTGGTCGCGCAGCGAATTTCGACCAGGTCCCAAACCCGCAAAGCCAAGAAGCTCATAGGGCACAAATGCAACGTTCATCACGCCGATGCTCTTCAAACTCCGAGCGCCGATTCCCGTGTGCAACCACCAGAGATAATATGCGGCCGTGAAAAAGAGGCCCACGCAAAGGAGACTAAACGCCCCCAGAGATGCCCGGAAGAAAATCACAGGAAATCGCCAACCCCGCATGTACCACAGTGCGATCAAGGTGGCCACCGACCACACGGCACCAATTATGCTCGTAGCGGCCAGCAGCAAGGCCGAAACCGCCAAATAATACGCCCAGCGGCGAGTGCATTCCGATAGCTTAAGCCCAAGGCGATATGCACCGGCGAAGAGCAGGGTTGACCCCATGAGAAGAAGGGTATAAGGCCTAGCTTGGTCTAGGTAGAACCAAACAAAGGCGCTGCTACTTAAGAATATGACTGAAAAGCAAAATCTCCGCTGATCCTCGCGGAGCGCCAACCAAAGCCCGACGATCGTCAGGAGGAAACACGGAGCGTTCAACATTCTCAGTGCCCACTCTCCAGGCCCAAAGACTTTCTCCCACACCCACAAGGAAAACATGTAGAGGGGTAGTAACGTGTTCTGATTATGCTCCCAGAGCATCGTCCCCCACCACGAAGAAAACGTGGGTTGAATCGCTTTATACGCGCTCCACCCTTCGTCGATCCAGAAACTGTTGCTAGAAATGGCTGCCAGAGCTACGGCTCCTCCGAGGGCGAGTGCCGCGATGAGGTATCGTGCTTCACTTCGTGTCCCAGGTGTTCCGATTTGAGCTATGGCGTGGGCAGTTGTGGTCATGTCAGAAATACTATATAGAATGCAACGAGTTGGTTGTGTTTGTTCGCGCGATCCTCTATACAGCTCCCCACCCTTTGAGCACAGCCGGAATTGTTTTCGCCAGAATACGCAAATCGGATGCCAGCGACCAACTATCGATGTACCTGAGATCTAATGCAATCCACTGGTCGAAATTCGCATTGCTACGCCCCTTAACTTGCCAAAGACAAGTTAGGCCCGGCTTCATACTGAAGCGCCGCATGAGTGATGCGTCGTCGAATCTGAATACGTCCCGCTTAGGGAGTGGCCGCGGTCCTACTAGAGACATTTCTGCCCGCAGCACGTTAAATAATTGTGGGAGTTCGTCGAGCGACGTTCTCCGCAGCAAACGCCCGATTGCGGTAATCCTCGGATCATTGCGGATCTTGAACACAGGGCCATCGGCTTCGTTGCTTGATTCCAACTCTGCTTGCCGTTTCTCCGCATCCGGCACCATCGTACGGAACTTGTACATCGGGAAGAGGCGTTTGTGAAATCCGTAGCGTTCCTGCGTGAAAATCGCTGGGCCCGGGCTCGTCATTTTGATCGCCGCCGCAATTGCGATCATCAGCGGCCCGAAGAGCGCCAGCCCGACAATCGCCCCGACAATGTCAATGCAGTGCTTAACAGCCAACCGGTAGTCGTCTTGTACTACCTTGAGGCTAACGACGGGCGCATTCTCGTCCGGCTCGAATTTCGGCCTCGCGAACGACAGTTGAAAAACATCGGAGAGGTATTTCGCTTCAACGCCCGCGCGCTCGCAGGTCTGAATGGCAGTCTGAATCTGTTCATAGCAGGATTTGGCCGGCAGTGCAATCAACACTTCATCCACGGGCTGCTTCATCAGAATGGCTTCTAGATCGTCGAGGCTGCCAAGCATTTGCCGCTGGACTGAGGCGGCCACCAGATGGGCGTTCGGAGAGTCTACAAAGCCCAGGACGCGCGTATAGCCATGGCCTTGCTCCCGGAGGCGTTCATACAGAGCCGAAGCACGGGGACCGCTGCCGACGATGATCAGGTCACGGCGCCCCCGCAGAGCTCGGGCGAGCCGTCCGGCGAAAGCGCGAGCGGCGAGCCGGCCACAAAGGCACGCCACAATCGCCGCAGGCAGAAAATAGAGGACGGTCCTAATCGTGAACGCACCACTCGTCGAAGTCAGCGGAAAGAGCAGCGTAAAGACGGACGCGACTGCGCAAGCCTTAGTCACTTGCGCCAGTTCTTTCCAAAAGGGTCTGGCGAGTGAGGGTTTGGACAGGCCGAATACACGGAAAGTCGCCGCCCATGTCAGAAGAAAAAGCGCGATACCGATCAGATTCTTTACGGTCACACGAATGGCCAGGAATTGGCCGAATCCATTAGGCATTCGGTCCCAATTGAGGCTGGTGAACACTCCGATCAGCACCAACAGCGCCACGGCAGCGTTCACGAGCGCATATATACGAGTTGCTATCTTGACGGTGCGAAACATTTTCAGGGATGTATGATGAGGAAGTGGAACTTACCAGGTAATAGGGTTCGCATACAGCCCGAGGTTGGCCCATTTGACGAAGCGTTCGATCTTGCTGACGCGGTTCTGGGGAACGATCAGCATGTCGCCGGGGCGCAGGTCCGGTAGCGGCTCCGTGGCTGACGTGCTCATGGAGGCCTTCAAATCCAGAATTTGGGTCTTCGCCAGATCGGGGCCGACCCTACGAAACAGGATAACCTGCGAGTGTTTGGCGCTCGCAGTCTTGAAGCCGCCCGCCATGGCGATTGCTTGAATAGGGTTGACCGGCCCACGCATCTCGAACTTGCCGGGTGTCCCTACCTCGCCGCCAACAACGAAATACGGCTTCTCAAACTCTTTCAGGACTAACGTGATCTCCGGGTCTTTCAGGCGGCGGCTCGCTCTTTCGAGGATCGCGGTCCTCACCTGTTCCAGAGTTAGTCCTTGCAGTTTAAGGTCGCCGACGATTTGCAGTGTGACGAAGCCGTCGGGCTGAATGGCGACCGTCTGGTCGAATTCCGGCGTGTACCGGTAATGGACCTCCACCACATCGGTGGGCTGGAGGCGATAACGAGGGTTGCGCTCAGGGAAGGCGCCCGGCGCCTGGCCGCCGAACAGAAATCCGGCAACGATCAACAGGACCGCGGTAAGTCGAAAGCACAGCATAATTGTCTCCTCAAAGCATGCGGTAGAGCCATCCCGGAACGGGATAGCGGCGTTTGTTGAGCACAAAACCGATGAGCGTCCCGCGGGCTTCCCGGATGACACGGGCGGCATGCTCGACCTGCTCCTTGGCAGTCCGCCCGGCTTCGACGACCAGGGCTACGCCATCGGCGGCAGAGGCGTGACGCAGGAGATTGATGGAGTCGTGAAGCGAGCCGCAGTCGAGCAGGATACACTCGAAACGATCGCGGAGACCGGCCAGAGTCGCGGATTCCTGCTCTGGCTCACTGGCGAGTGGCGCGCCGAAGGATCGGCGGCAGCGAGCCAGACTCCCCTTCCGGGACGTCCGGACCGGCGAGGCGGAGGCGACGCAGATCGCCATCAAGGACGACAACGCTCCTGCCGGCGCGGGTGAGTTCCGCAGCGAGCCGACGCACGGTGTAAGTAACACCCGCGCCGCGGCCGGCACTGGCAAATGCGACCACGCGGCGGCCGGAATCGCCGAAAAGCCGGGCGGCCAATTCGGCGTAAGCGCTACGGCCAGGAACGGTGGACAAGGCGGCGAGGGCCGCTCTACGGGTGGGGAAGAGATCTATTTGCGGCGATGCTTTTTCCAGAACAGATGTGTGTATGCCCATTTTGTTTTGTCGCTCGTGTGGATTTAAGTGACTGCAGTTCGGAGAACGAAGAGGGAATAGCCAATCGGTCGCTTCGCGTGTTTCATTCATCTGGTGATCAGGGCGGCGCATGCCAGAGTGAACGCAAAGACTGCGGCGGCCAGGAAGAAGGGACGGACTGACGCCCGCGGAGCGTTTTTCGGGAGTCGTATCCGTAGTCGTGCTTGTGGCAAGCGCCACTTGTTTCGTCGTTGAACAGGAGCGGATGCGGGCCGCGGTTCGCCGAGCGAGAGGTCTTTCAAGACCTCGGCGATATCCGCTGCGTCCACGGTGCGTTTACCGACGGCAAAAGCCAGCGTGAGGGCGTTAAAGCAGATGGTGTTAACAATTCGCGGCACGCCTTTGGTCGCAGTTGCTATGGCTCGCACAGCCGACGCCGAGAAAGGGTTTGCACGGGAGCGCCAGCGACCTTCAGGCGGTGCGCAATGTACTGCTCAATTTCCGTGGCGCTCAGCGGCTGCAGCCGCGCAACAATGTTGACGCGCTGCAGGGTTTGCTCGCATTTCGGTGCGCGGAGCAGGGTTGCCAGGCCCGGTTGGCCCGCAAGAACGAACTGGATCAGTTTCTGAGAAGGCGTCTCAAAATTCGAGAGCATGCGAATGGTTTCGAGCGATTCGGCCGTGAGGTTCTGCGCTTCATCGAAGACCACCACACACGTTTTGCTCCGGCCAAGGAGATCCAGCAGGAAGGCGTAGAGTTGGCGGTGGCGGCGGACAGCGTCGGGTTCGGGCTCGAGACCCATGGCCAGCAGGACCGACCCGAGCACGGAGGCGCTTTCGAAACGCGGATGAACAAAGAAGGCGACGCGGGCTTCGGAGGCAATGCGCGCGGTGAGGTTAACCAGCACGGTACTTTTGCCCAGACCGGGGGGCGCAATCAAAACGGCGAAGCCGCGGCGCTGGGCGATGGCGTAGTAGAGGGCGGCGCTGGCTTCGGCGTGCTGCGAGCCGGCGAAGAAGAAGCGGTCGTCTGGGGAGACGCCGAAAGGATCTTCACGAAAACCGAAGTGCTGGCAATACACGGGACGGACGGGCCTCAAACTTTATCAAAGGGAACGGTGGCCAAGACGGGGAAGCCAGTAGCGGCTTCGAGCTCGGCTGGGGTGTGGAACGAGTCGACGGAGTACTCGGCTCTGAGGGCGGCGCCGAGGCTCACAAAGCCGGCGAGAAAGACGCCCAGCACCAGGTTCAGGAGCACTTTGGGTTTAGCGGGGAGGTACTTTTCAACCGGGGCTTCGGCGATGGCGACGTTGGCGATCTTCTGCTGATCGAGCGAATCGGCGATGCGGGCTTCTTCATGCTTGCGCGCATAGAGGAGATAGTTCTCTTCGGATTCCTTGACGGTTAACTGGAGCGCGTCGTGCTCAATGCTGGCGCTCTCGATTTGGGCCAGGCGGGAGCGATAGGCAGCGAGGATTCGGGCGACGCTATCATGGCGGGACTGGAGCCCGGCTTCCTGGAGCTCGTCGCGAGCGAGGTCACCTTCAAAGGCGCTCCGCAACGGATTCACATCGGTGGACTCTTCAACGGAGACGATCTTGGCTGCGCGGTCCAGGGCGGCGCGGGTGTCGGCGATTTCCTGCTCGACTTCGACGACCGCGCGATCATCAGGACGGAATTTCATGAGCGCCTCGGTGCGGCGGTTCTCCAGCTCGGCGAGCATTGTGTTGAGGCGCTCGACGGAGTACTGGTTGGGCACGACGCGGCTTTGGGTAACGATGCGGCGTTCTTGCGCGGCTAACTGTTTGCGCAACTCGCCGACACGGGTGGAGGTTTCGGCGAGGGCGGCGTCGGTTTCGCGGAGCGCGGTTTCGGAGTCCAAGGCCTTGCGGAGCACCAGATCTTTCTGCTCAGCGACAGAGGTGAGGTCATTGCGCAGGCAGAATTGGCTGAGCCGGTTTTCGGCATCACGGAGCTTGGCTGCATAGCGGGCAGCCTGATCGCGGAAGAACTCCTGGCTGCCCGCAGTACGATGAACGTTCAGATGGGCATCAAGATAGGCGATCGAGAGCTGTCGCAGCACGGAGGCGGCGAGCTCGGGAGTCGGCGCCGAGTAGGTGATCTGAATGATATTGGCTTTGCGCACGGGCGTGATATTCAGATCGTGCTTCAGCTTGCGAGCAGCCCTCTCGAAGGCCTGCGAAGGTGTCTCGTCGGCCGTCAGGAAGGTCCGGGACGCACGCTCGTACAGGTGGCAGGCGCGGACGACCTGGACAATGAGGTCATTACTAGTGAGAAGCTCGATTTCAGAGTTGACCTCGTTTTCACTCACATCCTCGCGCAACTGGCCACCATTGCCGGCATCGGGGCTGACGACGAGGTCGGGGCGCTCGTTCTTGACCAACACCTTCATAGAGGATTCGTATTTGCGCGGCATTAGCCAAGTGACGAGCGCGACGCCCGCCAAGATGCCGGTGAACAGGCTAAGGACGAGCGGTTTGCGGCGGAAGAGAGCAGCGACGACGCTTCTGATAGATACTTGGGCAGGTTGCACGGGCGAATAGTTTAGGGACGGTTCAGGCATAGATTGCTCACAAATTGACAAGAATAGCGTTCCAGGGTAAGAGAGTGCCCGGCCAGCTCATGCGTCGCCTGCAGGACTCTGCGCTACGTATTCGGCGAACTGGTTCACTTTCGCCTTGAGATCGTCGATGTGGCGCTGAAGCTTGGTGACCCCGGCTAAGGCCGCCAGCGAGCAAGGTGATGGGTTCGGCTGCCCAGAAGGCGATTGGCTGCTTGACGGCGCCGACGGACTGGGCCGAGAGATTGGCGGCGGACTCGGGCACGGAGGCCGGACGAGCCTGCCTGGGCAAGACAGAGGGAAGCAACCACAGATGGACACAGATACGCACAGATAAGGCAGAAATGTCACTGCGAGGCGGGTGCGGCATGGCTCTTTCCATCAAGGCTCTGGTTGAGACAGGCAATGGCGGACTGCATGGTGGCGATTTGCGTTTCGATCAACTCGAAGCGGCGGGTCAGGTAATCGACGACGGAGCCAGAATGAAGGGTGGCCAGGACTTCGGAGCGGGTAAAATCGGACAGATTACGGGCCCCGCGGGACTCGCAGGCTTCTTTCAAGCTGCGATATTCGTCCTGGGTGACGCGAAAGACGATAATAGAGACGCTCAGTAGTGGTGCCGGAATGAATGTAATCCAGAAGTTCGTTACGCATGAAGTCGGACAGGCTCCGCGCCCCATCATGTGACAAGACTTCTCTCAGTTTTTCGTATTCGCCTTCAGTAATGCGGAAAAAGACCACACGGTTTCGGGGATCAGTCATACGAATCAAGCCCTCCATGTACGGGATGGAATCCGGCGAGCAGGCCGATGCGGAGGGGAGTGCTGCAGTAAGAGGAACAGCAGGACCCTCATGACGTGACCCCCGCCCGTCCCAACAGGAAAGAGACTTGGGACTCAAGAGCATGGACCCGATCATCGAGTTCCGCGACCTTTGCGGCGCAGGCATCGTGGGAAGCAGCCGATCCGTTGATGATGCGTTGCAAGGCCAGGCGCGCGAGCTCGGAGACGTTGCGGGCGCCGTAGGTGCGATACTCCTTCTTCAGGACTTCGTACTCCACCTGGGAGAGGCGGAAGCTGATCATTTTGCTTCTGTAAACGGAATCAGGCATGCGGGCATGCTCTTGGGGCGCGACAATTGCCGCCATCCAGTCAAGGCGGCTTCCGCATATCGCTGTGTTCTTTAGCCAGCGCGTGCCAAGAAATGCGTACGTTCGGACAGGGGCACGGCGCGGGGACCCATGCGATCAGAGATGGGTCGAGCCCACTCGCGGTCGATTTCGACAGCGACAGAACGTTGCAGCAGGCCGACAGAGACTATGAGGCGATAAACCTTGTCCGTGTTGGTGACGATGCCTTCCACGCCCGCCAGCGGGCCGGCCTCGATGTACACCCTGGAGCCGACAGTGAGAAACGGGCACGGCTGCGCGGCAAGCCCGGAACGCAGGATGGCCCTCACGGCCTCGATCTCTTCGTCGTCAACGGGAACAGGGGTCTTGCCGGCACCGATAATTCCGATCACGCCGGGCGTGGTCAGGATGGGCAGCAGGCGATCGTTTGCGTCGAACCGGCAGAACAAATAGCCGGGGAAGAGAGGGAGTTCCAGTTCTTTGATCCGGTCGGACCACTGTCGCCGGGAGCGATAGAGCGGCAGGAACTCTTCGTAGCCCTTGCCGCGCAGGGTGGCGGAGGCGACGCTTCCCAATTTGGATTGGATCTGAATGGCATACCAAAGACAGATTGTCCGGCCGCGATAACGCCGCACGCCGGGTCAGATCCGATTCGAAATTCACGCCACGCTCAGCCGACGACACCATGACTTCTCCCAATTTAAAGGTATTTGGACAAGCTGCCGCCATTAAGGTCCCAATTGCGAGATCTACGCTTGCAGGATCCAATGCAACCCGACTTCGGCCGTATGGCAGATGCGATACGCGGGTTGCAAGACGTGATACGCTGTACAACGCAATATTAATAGTTGCAGATCCTAAAAGCAATAACAAAAGTTAGCAGAAGTGCCAGGGAAAGTCCCGGATCGCACGGATGTGCTTGCATGACATAGTAAGGTTAGTACGCCTAAACCAATCTTGCGCCTCCGGCTTTTGGGATGAAATTCTGTGTGTTCCGTGCAGAGGGATTTCTGATGGCGGGCCGCCTTCATCGTCCTCCTGCGTGCAGCAGGCGAGCAGGAGGAAAACGGGCCTTCGAGCGTCCCCCGCGCGAACCGGCCAAGGAGCTGACACAAATTCTGCGGTCAGCAGGAGAGCACCTCCCCAGAAGGTGGGTTCTTGGTGAACCCAAGCCAGCAGATGGCCCGTTTTCGGGTGGCACCGCACGCGGCCAGCCCTCCTG
>PKYZ01000067.1:672-6414 GCA_003132865.1 Bryobacterales bacterium | reverse complement strand
CCCCGCCAGTAAACCCCGCCGCGTGACGCCCGAGCCGGCCTTCATGAACACCAGCTTACATCAGCGGAAACAGGCCACGCCGGCGCCGAGTCGCGAAGAATGAACCTGTCAAAAACGGTCGAAAAGTCCGGTCGCCTCGATGAAAATGTCTCCTCATTTCAGAGGCACGGCTCCCGTTCCCTCTTCCCGCATGCGGCAGAACCCGTCAAGGCTACCCTCCGGCGCGCGCAAAGACGGCGCGCAATTCGAGTCCCCTTCGAGTCCCAATTCGAGTCCCCAATTCGAACCCTTGACAGGCAATCTGAGCCAGAGTATGCTGCTGAAAGCGCTTACTTGATGTCCTGCTTATGATCTGTGAGCCACGTGTTTTTTCGCGCCGCCAACTTGGCCGGTGTGCCGCGCTCGCGGCTGCGGGTGCGGTTGGGGTTCCGGCAACCGCTCAGTCTCCCATTACGCCCGAGAACAAGACTGTCGTCGACGCCAAATATGCGAACGTGTTACGAAAGTACGGCGATCGGCTCTCCGAAGAGCAGCGCACGCGTGCACGAGAAACAATTGTCAGCCATGAACGGATGCTGGCGCGAATCCGCGATTTCCCGCTGGAGAATGGCGATGCACCAGCTACGGGATTCCGGTTGTGATCGACGAGCGGACCCTCTATCTGCCGATTCCGGAATTGAGCGCTCGCCTGCGTAGCCGGAAGCTTTCGCCCGTGGCGCTCGCGGAAGCCTACCTCAATCGAAGTGAGCAGATCGGTCCAAAGTTAAATGCGTACGCAACGCTGACGCCGGACTTGGCGGTTCAACAAGCGCGCGCCGCGGAACGCGAGATTGCGGCGGGCCATTATCGCGGTCCGTTGCACGGCATTCCCTATGCGGCCAAGGATCTGATTGCGGTGAAAGGATATCCGACCACCTGGGGCGCGCCGCCGTTCGCCGATCGGCGCTTCGACCACAACGCAACAATCGTCGAAAAGCTGGAGCGGGCGGGCGCCATCCTGATTGGGAAGGCCGCGATGATTGAATTGGCTGGCGGCCTCGGTTACACCAACGGCGAGGCTTCGCTGACCGGGCCCGCGCGAAACCCTTGGAACACGGACTGCTGGACATGTGGTTCTTCGAGTGGTTCGGGTGCTATTGTGGCCGCCGGACTAGCTCCATTTGCGATTGGCTCGGATACGAGAGGATCGATCATCTGCCCGACGGCTTGGTGCGGCATATCCGGAATGCGTCCAACCTTCGGCCGTGTCAGCCGTTATGGCTCCATGTGCATTGCGTGGTCCATGGACAAACTCGGCCCCATGGCACGCACGGCCGACGATTGCGGACTCATCCTATCCGCGATCGCGGGCCACGACCCCAGGGACCACGATTCTCTCCCCCCGGGCCTTGCGAGCTTCGTCTATCCATCGCTCGCCAATGAGCCGCGCAAACCATTGCGCGTTGGCAAACTGGCGAACGCCGGGAGTCCCAATCCGGAACTCGAATCGCAGATTGATGCTGCCTTGCGAACCATGGAGAAGCACGGCGCAAGAATATCCGACGCCGTAGTTCCCGATGGACCCTTTGAGGATGCGGCGGAATTGACGATCTTGATGGAAGCGGCTTCATCGTTCAGAAACATGATCAGATCGGGTTCTTGTGCCTACCTGCACGACCCGCTTGGCCAGATTAACGGATATGTCAGCGAGGAGTTTTCGGCCGCGGATTACCTGGACGTACAACGCGTACGGACCATCCTCCAACGCAGAATCGACGAGTTATTCAACGATTTCGATGTGCTGGCCGCGCCGGGCAGCGATTCGACCGCGCAACCCTTGGTTCAGTCTCCGGATCCGGCTCAAACGCCGGAGAATGCGCCGCGTGCGCGGCACGATGAGGTGAACCAAAAGGCGCTGGACGGCATATCGAGCCTATTTGGGCTACCCGCGTTGTCCGTGCCGTGCGGATTCAGCGGCCAGAACCTTCCGTATGGGCTTCAGTTCATCGCCCGCGCGGCGAACGACCACGCCGTGATTGCGGCAGCCCGCATGTACCAAAGCCACACTGACTGGCACAAGAGGCATCCGCAAATTTCATAGTGAAGGCAATGAGCCGATTATTCGCCTGCAGAATTGATGCAGCTCCGGTCGTCACAGTGACGAAGCCGAAAAGCGATACGCGATCCACTTTCGCCTAAGAGGGTAATTGATGACTCGCAGAGACGCCTTACGGGTGATAGCCGCTGGGACGGCCGTGGTACTTGGAAAAGCCGAAGACACGAAGATCGTGGTCACGCCCATCAGCGCGAAGACGGTTCGGATCAGTCGTGGACGGCCGATACCTGCCGATGGTTCCCTAGTTGAACTGGGACGAGTGGCCTCCGGCGACCTTAAGGTCGAGTTGACCGGCCCGCTGACGGTTCGCGTTGAGATGGTCAAGAGCGGGAAGCTGGTACAGCAACTTAGAATCGATCCACAGACCGGAGTAGTGACCTTCGAACTCGGCGACGGGCCTCTGCTGGGACTCGGCGAAGGCGGTCCGCAGTTCGACCGGCGCGGATCCACCGATCGCATGACAAGCGGGCAAGGCGGCTATAAGCTGCGCACCCATGGCGGAAGAGTTCCCATTCCATGGATCATCGGAACCGGCGGCTGGGCGATGTTCATCCATCAGCCGTTCGGCACGTTCGACTTCACGGGAAGCGCGGGCCGGTTTGAGCCAGCCTCGCCGGACGCTGCGTTGGACCTGTTTGTGATTGGCGCGTCCGATCCGGCTTCTATCATGGCCGAATATGCGCGGCTCACCGGGTATCCTGAAATGCCACCTCTTTGGTCTCTTGGATATCAGCAGTCGCATCGGACGCTGGGGAGCCGCGAGGAGATCCTGGCGGAGGCGCGGACCTTCCGCGAGAAGAAGCTGCCCTGCGACACGATGATTTTTCTTGGGACTGGCTTCTGTCCTTCGGGCTGGAACACCGCTAACGGTTCGTTCGCGTGGAATCCGCGGGTGTTTCCGGATCCGAAAGAGATCGTCGATGAGTTTCACAAAGAACATTTTCGCGTCGTGCTGCATTCGGTGATCTGGACTCCCAAGCTGCAGGGGTCCGTGCACGACCCATGCCGCGTGGACCGATTCGACGAAGGGCAGGCGGGCTGCTTGTGGGACGCGCATCGCAAAGTGTTTTCGCTCGGCGTGGATGGCTGGTGGCCGGATGAAGGCGATCCGCTGAACATCGAATCGAGGCTGGTGCGCAATCGCATGTACTATGAGGGCGCGCAGATGGATCGCCCGAATGAGCGTCCCTTTGCGCTGCATCGCAACGGCTATGCGGGTATGCAGCGGTATGCGGCATTCCTGTGGTCCGGCGACGTCTTCTCGACTTGGGAGACGCTGCGCACGCATATTCCGATCGCGGTGAACACCGGCCTCAGCGGCATCCCCTATTGGGGTACCGATATAGGGGGGTTCGTTCCGACCAAGGAGTTGACCGGTGAATTGTATGTGCGCTGGTTCCAGTTTGGAGCATTCTGCCCTCTGTTCCGCTCGCATGGACGCACTTGGAAGCTGCGTCTGCCGTGGGGCTGGAACACCGGCGAACTGGGCGTGAGCGAGGTAGCGGCCTATCGCGACGGAGCAGCCGACCCCGATCCGGAAGAACTGCACAATGCCGCCGTGGAGCCGATCTGCCGCCAGTACCTGGAGTTGCGCTATCGGCTCATGCCCTACCTTTATACGGCGGTGCGCGAGGCCCATGATAGCGGGCTGCCTGTGATGCGGGGCTTGTGGCTGCACTATCCTGATGATCCGGCGGCCGTGGCTCGAGGCGACGAATACCTATGGGGCCGGGACATGCTGGTCGCCCCGGTTGTCGAGAAAGGCGCCAGCGAGAGAAAACTGTATTTGCCGCGGGGCGCCTGGTACGACTTTTGGGCAAGGGAAAAGCTCGAAGGCGGGAGGGAAATCAGCCGTCCCGTCGACCTGGCGACAACCCCTCTGTATGTTCGCGCGGGCGCCGTAATTCCCATGGGACCCGTAAGACAGTACACGGAGGAGAAAGTCGATGGGCCGTTGACACTTTGGGTGTATCCGGGTAGCGACGGTGCCTTCACTTTGTACGAGGATGACGGCAAGACGTTCAATTACCGGCGCGGCGACGTCATGCGGCTGCAATCGACTTGGAGCGATCGCGATCGCACCTTGAAAATTCAGCTTGCGAAGGGCTCGCGGATGCTGCCTCCGATGACGCGCAACATCGAGGTGCGGGTCGCAAACGAGGCCGTCTCGAAAGCAGTTGTGTTTAAGGGCCGGCCTGTTGAGGTGCGCCTATAACAGGATTTTATGGAGCTTGGAGCGGCTCAGCTTTTGCAGGGCCGGATGGCCCTCTGCGACACAATGCCGGCGTACATGGGCGGTCAGCAACTTGTAGGTCCACAGTTCGTAGGAATAGCCTGAATCCTTAGGCTTCTGGCAGGCAGAATTCAGCACCCCATTTGCAATCGCGTCGCCCGGCAGTTGCCGCGGCTTGCCGGACCGCGGCAATTCTCCGAGCGCCGCGTCCAGACCGAATTGGACGCATTTCTGGACGCAAAGCACCACCGCAACGGTTGATTTGATGTTGCCGCGCAATGGTCTCGTCACTCTGGCCTGGAAGCGAATCCAACAGCAATGCCGTGTCAGAGCTAATGCCGCTTCCGCCCGACGCGGCACGTTCAGACTCACTCCAGTTTCTGCTTGGCGCCAACTGTCCGGTCAGGGTACCCTGTAGGCGGTTGGCGCTATGGACAATCTAGACGATCGTTCTCTAGATACCACACCAATACAGTTAGCTTAAGCTGTGTTTTAGGCGCGCACCGTTAGCGATCAGTCAGACCGAGACCTGAACACCTCGGGGGTCACCCAAAACCGGCCATAGAGGGTCACTTCAAAACCGGCCAACGATAAACCGCTAAACCAGGACGTTAACTCAGCCGTGAGGGCGACTACCCTCCGTGGATGTGAGCAACGTCTTGAACGAGCAAATTAAACAGCAAGTCATTGCGCTGGGGCGGCTGGGATGGTCGCTGCGGCGCATTCAGAAGACCACGGGCGTGCGCCGGGAGACGGCGGCGACNNCGAGGGTCGGCGAGCCCAGCCAAGGAGGCGATCACCGACCCTCCGCCTGCAACAGCCACTGGAGTCGAATCCGGGCCACCTTGCGCAAAACCGGCCATAGCGGTGACCACCGACTTTGGCGCGGAGTTGGCCCGGCCGGCGGGCTCCTGCGAAACCCGTCCGGATGCCGATGGGGCTACCGCCGCGGCGGTGGCCGGCGACGGCAACAGGGTCGGCACCGACCAGGTCCCCGCAAAACCGGCCATCGGGGTGACCACCGACTTTGGNNGTCTCGTGGTCGCAATGCCATGGCGATCTGGCAGGACCTGGTCGACACCCGCAGCTTCACTGGCGGCTATCAGAGCGTCAAACGCTTCGTGCGCAAGATGCTCGGCAGCACATCCAAAGAAGCCTGTGCCGTGATCGAGACCGCGCCCGGCGAAGAGGCCCAGGTCGATTACGGCACCGGCCCCATGGTCCGCGACCCGCACAGCGGCAAGTACCGCCGGATGCGTCTGTTCGTGCTGACGCTCGGCTACAGCCGCAAGTCGGTCCGCCTCCTGGTCTTCCAATCCAGTGTGCAGACCTGGGCCGAGTTGCATGAAAAAGCCTTCCGCCGGCTGGGCGGCTGCACGCGCGTAGTGGTGCTCGACAACCTTCGCGAGGGCGT
>PKYZ01000067.1:0-639 GCA_003132865.1 Bryobacterales bacterium | reverse complement strand
GAGGCGCAGGCCTACCTGGATCATTGGGAAGCGAACTGGGCCGACACGCGCATCCATGGCACCACCAAGCGGCAGGTCGCGGTCATGTTCGCCGAAGAGCGGCCGGCCTTGCTGCCGCTGCCCGTCGAGCCCTTCCGTTATTACCAATACGGCGAACGCACCGTACACCTGGACGGATGCGTGGAAGTCGAAGCGGCCTACTATGGTGTGCCTCCGGGCTGGATCGGCCGCCGCGTCAGTGTGCAGTGGGACATCCGGCATGTGCGCCTGCTGAACCCCAGCACCGGCCAGTTGCTACGCGAGCACCTGCGCCAGGCGCGCGGCGGTCATCGCATCCAAGANNCCGCATTCTGGGCGTGTTGTCGTTGGCCAAGAAACACGGCGCGGCCAGTGTAGACGATGCCTGCGCCGCCGCACTGGAAATGGGCTCTTGCGAGTATCGCTTCGTACGCCGTTACCTGGAGCGCCATCCGCAACTGCCGCTGAGTTTGCGCCAGGTCGATCCGCTGATCCGCCAACTGACCGAGTATCGCGACTTCATCGAACAGAAGACCAAAGGAGATTAAACTATGAACCTTATCGAACTACAACATGCCCTACGACAACTGCGCCTCGGCGGCATCGCCACCGTGCTGGAAA
>PKYZ01000435.1 GCA_003132865.1 Bryobacterales bacterium | reverse complement strand
AATCCGTTGATCTCCTGAATCTTGTCGAGGGCCGCGATGACATTGCTGATGGGTCCCTGGCCGTTTTGATCCAGCACCTTGAAGCTTACCAGTTTGCATTCCGGAGCGAGGGCGACGACGCTGCCGACCGTCTTATCCGGCAGGTAAGCGATCTTGCCAGTTTCATCGCGCTCGCGGACGATGGCAATAGGCGGGGTGGGTGACGTGGCTTCCAGTTCGCCGGCGATGATGCCAGCCACGTGCGTGCCGTGCCCGTAATCGTCCTCGGGCAGATCCAGCTCCGCTGGCGGGTCAGCCGTGAAATCCATGTGTTTCACCGGCGCGGGGAGGTCTCTCAAATTCGCGTGCTTGTCAAAGTGGGGGTGGCCGCCGTCGATGCCGGAATCGAGCACTGCCCAGACGATTCCCTTGCCGGTGGTGGCGAAGGCGCGGCGGCAGGCATCGGCCTTGACCGTGGCCACGGATTTCCAGATCTGTGCGCTTACAATAAAGTCGGGCCAGATGTGAAAGATAGCCCGAGTGGCATTCTGCTGGTCCCGCGCCACTATGCTGCGAATGACGTCTCCCTGTAACCGGGCGTAAACGTATTGCTGGCTGGCGTCACTCTTTGAGCGGTTCACCTTTTGATCGGGGTTGGCATCGCGGAACTCCCGAACGGCTTCTTCCACCAGCTTGTATACCGTATTCTTGGCGCCCTGCCTGCCTTCGCTGTGCCGCAGGTTGACATCAATGATCACCCAATGCAATTCCGCGAAGTTCTTTTCAATGGCCCGCAGCAGGGGCACGGCGATGACCGACTTGACGAGGTTCTCAGGATCGAAACGCCGCTGGTCGTCGGGTTTCGCATCGGGCACTGGCTGGTCTGGCGGCCGGTTGTCATCCATGGAGTAAGATTATACCCGGGATTTCCATCTTGGATCCCAGGTTCCCGTTAGTATACACCCAACTGCCTCCGCTGGCTCATGTACGGCGAGACAATCGCCGGTCGTGTCCGGATTGGTTTCCGCGCCGGTAAGTCCGGCGATGCCCGGAAAACCCGAGCATGTGATCGAAAGACCGGTTCTCCAGCAATCAGGACGACGAAGTGCTCGATTCGGCTATCATTGAACGGCATAGGCCCCCCGCATCAATATTATAGTGACGGAAAGGGCGGACACGTTTCACGCGCCGTTTCGTGTGGGCCTGCCTCCGTCGTCTTCCCAGCGCGCGAGGGCCAGTCGCTCGGCCTCTNNACACGCCGGCGCGGTCGTAGTAGCGGCACCACGCCATGGTTCGGCAGCCTCGGCAGTCCCGCAAAGATTGCGAATATTCGGCGAACAGCAGACACCGGCCTTCCCGCACAAAAGTGCTGTTGTGACCAATCGGCATGAGGGATCCACCGAACCGTGGGGGCTAGCCTAGCTGCCCGTGGCAGAAGTCACCGAGAGTCCGGAAGGCAGGCGAAACCGCCTNNTGGCCTCGATTTGTTTTTCGGTTGCCATTGCGATTTTGAACGAGCAAAGCCAATTCGGATGGCGCGCGTTTCTCTCCTCCTGACCGAATCATATGGCGGGCACCGGAGAGAACTGGCGGGCATTCCCGGCAAGTTGTTGGTTTGGCGGGCAAATAAAATCGGCGTGGCGCGTGACCGGGCGATCTGGCAACGCCGTCGGCGATTACCGCTGGTCGCGGCGGTCAGACGAGAAGTGCGAGCGCGGCCCAGTGTGGCTCGCAGGCACATGGTACGGCCCGGCACGCGCAATTCTGTAAAGCTTTGTTAAGCCCGTGCCCGTTTCCGGCCGGCACGCCGTCATTCGATATATACGGAGATTAATCCAATGATGATCGGCACTTTTCAACAACATAGATCTGTAACCGCCGGCGAGGGGCTGGCGGCTTCCGGCGCGGACTGGCGCGATTGGGAGATGCAGTTGGCGCGGGAAGTACAGAACCGCGCATTCCCAACCACGCGGCCGCGCATTGCCGGCCTGGACTACTACAGCGATTGGCGTCCCGCGCACGGGTTGAGCGGCGACTATCTCGATTACTTCGAATTGCCGGAGGGCAACCTGGGTCTGGCAATTGGCGACGTGGCCGGCAAGGGGCTGGCCGCCGCGCTCCTGACTTCCTCGCTGCACAGCCTGGCGCGGGCGCTCCGCCACTACCAGCACGGCAGCCTGTCCGATTTGACGGCGGCCATCGATGAACTGTTCTACGAAGTTTGCCCGGACAGTTCCTACGCGACCATGTTCGTGGCCCGGTACGATCCGGCTCGGGGTTTCCTGCACTATGTCAATGCAGGACATGAGCCGCCGGTGGTGTTGCGCAAGACGGCTACCGGGTACCGTCCGGTGGCGCTGGAGCCGACCGGCCCGGTGATCGGGATGCTGCGCAAATCCTCGTTTCACGAGAATGTGGTGTCGCTGGCCCCTGGTGATCTGCTGGTGGCGTACACGGACGGCTTATGCGAGACCGCCAACTCCCGCGGCGAGGAATGGGGATTCGGGCGCCTGATGGCGACCATCCACGCCTGCAGCTATCGCAAAGCGCGCGATATTGTGGATCGGGTTCTGGAAACCGCCGAGGCGTTCGCGGAGGGATGCCCGCAGCATGACGATATGACTTTGTGGTTGGGGCGCATCGAGGAGTCCAACTGCGGGACGTTGACGCTGACCGACAGTATCCCGTTGCAGGCGGTTGCGTGATGCGGCGGTAGGGGCCAATTTGAAGGGCCTCCCAAAACGCCGCATGGAGGCCATGCACGAAAACAAACAACCTCAATTCTTAATCCATCACGCAAATGACCCAAGGTTCCTACATCTGCGGTCGCTGCAAACCCCCCAAGGCCGCTCTCGCACCGGCCTTTACTGATCGAAGGCATTCGACACGTCGCCCGGGCCGCCGAAGAGCACGCCCCGATTAGTCGTTGTTCCTCTCTCCGGCAGTTCTATCAAACCCATTCGGAAAGAAACTGGCACGAAGGCTCCGCCTGTCTGGCATTCCCAGCGCGCAGCTCGCGCCGCAGCTCTATTGCGATCTTAGGCTCGCGGCGGAGCCGCAGGGGCTGGGCGCCGTTTTCCGGCAGCAATGGTTTTCTATAAGCGACGTCCGGCCGCCAAAAGGTTGCGTCTGGCTCGCGGTGGAATCCATCGACTCGCCGGGGAACCTTGGCACGATTATCCGAACCGCCGAGGCGACCGGCGTCACTGGAATCGTCGTGATGGGCGCCAACGCCGATCCGTACGAGCCCACGGCTATCCGGGCGGGCATGGGACTCTGTTTTCACAGAGGTTAGTGCGCTGCTCGGCCAGGGAATTTACGGATTGGGCGAGGGCTTTCGACGTCGCTCTTGTGGGTTCTTCGCCGACCGGGCTGCTCGACTATAGGGCCTTCCGCTGCCGATTGCCTGCTGCGCTCTTGATTGGAAGTGAAAAACATGGGCTGTCCGATCAGCTCGCGGAAGCGTGCGATTTTATGCTCCGTATCCCGATGGTTGGCCGAGGTGACTCGATCAATGCGGCTGTCGCCGCCGGTATCCTTCTCTACGAACTGTTCAATCGGCGCCGAGCGTTACAGGGCGGGTACGGAGAATCTAGTTCCGTACATGCCGGCTGAACGCGGGAATGAGAGGCCGGTGATCTGGGAAGTGCGGGCAGCAGGCACTCGGCCGGAAAGGCGATTTACGGAGGGACAGCTCATCTTGCAGGCTCAAGCCGACCCACTGCCGACGCGTTGGACCGGCCCTGCCGTGCGGTAAATTACAGATAGTGAAAACTGCCAAACTGTCGCTGGTCTGTCCGGTGTGCCAATCGCCGGAAGTGTTCTACAGTTGCACGCCCAACTGCTGCTTCAACCATGTGTGCGGGGAGTGCGGCGCGACATTCGAACCGGTGACGAATTTTGCCGGAGGAAGGCTGGCCGGCATTGAGCCGCCCGACCCTTTGCCGGAGGCCTCCGACCCCACGGTGGCCTGCGCCAAGTGCGACTCCACAGCGGTCTATGCGCTGCCGGACGGGCGCCTGGTGTGCAGCAAGTGCGGGTCGCTGCTGGAGCTTGAGATCACCGAGATCGCGCCCAGCAGCGCGTGAAGCCGGGAGCGGGTCCTGGAGGACTCGCGCACGGTCGAAAACCCACTCCAACTTATTGAAAGCGCAGCCGGGCGGCCTAGGAGGCCGCCGCAGGCCGAGGGCCTTCCCCACCTAATTCTTGTGATGGATGCGGGCGCAGGCCGTTTCCGCGCCCGTGGGGTCGATGGCCGCGCTGCCTTCCTCAATGTGCTGTATGCGGCCTTCCTTATCGATCACGAACGTCGCGCGATTGGCGAATCCGCGGTCCACGATGAGCACGCCATAGTCCGCGGCCACCTGCCGTTTGGCGAAGTCGCTCAATAGCGGAAACGTGAGCTTGAGCTTGTCGGCGAACTCTTTTTGGGAGGGAGTGTTGTCGGCGCTGATGCCAAACACCTGCGTCTCGACGCCTTCCAATTTGGCGAGACTAGCCTGGTATGCCAGCATTTCCTTCGTACAGCCGCCGGTGAACGCCGCCGGGAAGAAGGCCAGGACGACGGCCGATTTGCCCCGGAAATCGGAGAGCGTCACCGGCTTGCCAGCCGTGGAAGGCAGGGTGAAATCGGGCGCCATGTCCCCCACCTTCAGGTTGGTCTTAGGGGGCGCCTGTTGCGCGGCCATGCTTCCCGCCACGGCAGCGGACAGAAACAGAACAGACAGTATCCTCATCGATCCTCCAAGTCAGTCGCGAGTTTAGCACTGAAAAGACGCCGGGAACAAGCCGCCGGTACCATCTTTACAATCATTAAATCAGTTGCGCTCTTCAGCCGGTTTGCGGTAACCTGGAATTGAACGTGGATTGATTTAGGGCCTGCTTGGCTAAGGTCCGGCTAATTGCAACCACGCTAAAAAGTGCTAAAGGTGAGTCGGTCTGTTCGAAATTCTCGACCCTGGGAGCCTTTGGCCCCAGGGTTTTTTCGTTTGGGCCGACCCGCCGGATGCTGGAGGACATAATGAGCGTCTGGTCAACCGCCGTCCCGGGTACCCTTCCGCTTTTGGGAACCGAGGGGGCCTTGGTATCAGTGTCGATTTCCGTCGAACCACCCCGTCTGGAAGCGCTTCTGGATGCGTTGGCGCACCTCGACTTCCCCATCAACCCGCAGATATGTCACGATGCGGGGCCGGCCACCTTGGTCGAGTTTCCAGCCTACGAGAAACGGCTGCCCGAAATCCGCGGCTTGCTGGAGACCTGCGGCTTTCCGGCCAAATCCGTGACGGCTACGGCGATGCTGGACTCCATCCGTAGCGGACAATGGCGCGCGACTGCCGGCTAAAGCCGACAGGTGTCCGCTAGAGAGCGGACACGGCACGTTGAGAACGTGCGCCACGTCAGGGGATCACGGGATATTGAACGGTATGTGGCGTTCGCGATTGAGCTGCGCGCTCAAATCGCGGTCGACCGAGGAGAGCGGCGCCCGTTTCTCCTGGTGGCCCGTATCCAGGTAATGCAGGGTGCCGTCTTCGACCCAATAGGTCATCGCCGCGCGAATGGTGCTGTCCCGAAAGGCGATCAAATAGAGCATCGCATGGTTCTCGCGCTCTGGCGGAGTCCCGTAGTCCTCCTGCCGGGTGTATTCGTGGATCACCGGGTGAGCCGTTTCCGTGATCATGACAGGCGGCGCGGGCGGGGGATAGACTACGGTCACGTTGGATCCGCTCGGGTCGGCAGCCGGGGAATACCCGTNNAACCGTAGGCGCCGTAGCCGCCGTAACGGCCGTATCCGAAAGTCCGGATCGATCCATGCGCGTGACCGGCGTTGTGGCCCGACGTCACGCTGCCCGCATGACCGCCGCTCACAGCACCGCCGCCGTGATACTCGGCAAAAAGCCCCGGCGCCAGCAGGCAGCACAGGCCAAACTGCATCAGAGGTTTCATTAGCGCCTCCATTTGGAGCTTAGCGCCAAAACAGACGAGTAGCAAGGCGGGCGGGTCCTAAGGGACCCAGGGCAGTGCACGTTCTAAAGTACGGGGGGTAGCGTGAGACCGGCCTTATCCAGGTACCTCTGCAACAGGGCAACGGCTTCCGGCTCGCGGATGCCGCGCGCGATCAAGATTTCGGTAACCAGCATGTGGCGGGAGCGGTCCAGCATCTTCTTCTCGCGAAAGGAAAGCAGCTTGTCCTTCTGCAGCCTCTGCAGCTCCAGCAGGGTTTTGAAAACTTCGGCTGCGCGCAGGAGGCTTCCGCCCAGCATTTTCTCGGAATTCGCCTTAAAGCGGACCTTCCAGTCGCTGCTGGACAGACAGGTTCCGGTGGCCAGGTAGGACAGAACCCGGCTGATCTCGGTATTTTTCGTGATAGGCCGCAGGCCGATATTGGCAACCTTGGAAAATGGAACCGTTACGGTGACGCTACCGTAAACCATGCGCAGCAGGTAGCATTTTTCAAACTGGCTTCCAAGTGCCCAAGCCCGGATATTCTCGATGGTCCCAACGCCTTGGTTGGGATAGACCACCTTCTCACCGATCTGAAAGGTCATTACGGGGTCCCCCAGTAAACCGCCGTTCCCCTCTGTGTGGTGCAGGTAAAAAACGCGAAACTAGAATAGTAAACCTGGAATGGACGCAAGTCAACAGATTTATGCGGGGTGGGAGGCGTGGCAAAAACCGCTCCCTTACGGTCGCGGCTCGGTCACATGCTGAGCCGCGCGCGTAAGCAAGCGGTTAGGCGAGCAGGGCGCGGATGAACTTCAAGTTCCGGGTCATGTCGTTTTCAACGGATTTGGACGGGCAATCCGTCTCCAGATTGGCAAATCCCTCAAACCCAATATCCGTAATTGCCTTCATCACCGCTGGGAAATCGATGGACCCTTCGCCCAAATAATGAGGGTTGTCCTTAAGATGCATCTGGCAGATCCGCGGTGCGCCCAGCCACCGGATCTCCTTCACCACGTCGAAACCGCCGCCGGTGGAGTTTCCGACGTCGTAATAGACCTTGACGGCTGGGGACCCGGCGCGCTCCATGATGCGCATATTGTCCTCGGCTGAGATGGTATCTTCCAGACCTAGGGTCACGCCGGCCTTCTCGGCGGCAGGGGCAAGCTCCTTCAAGACGCCGGCCACATAGTCCATTTCCGCGTGGTTCGCGAGCGATGCTTTGCCAAAGAACGGGAGCAGCACTACGTCGGCCTTGAGGTTGGCGGTAATCGGGATGCTGTCCGCAACCCACTTCTGGGCGCGCTTATTATCTTTTAGGTGGTCCACGTGCAGGATATCCAGGCAGGTGCCCGACAAAGCGATGCCGTGCTGTTTCGCGGCGGCCAGATACTGGGCCTGGAGGGAAGCGTCGTCCAAAGGGAGCTTATCCGAGGCCGGCGTGCGGCCCAGGCTCACCTGCACCCCATCGAATCCAAGCTTGGCGGCCAAGGCGACGGCATCGATCTTCCCCGTTAGCTCGAGGTTCCAATCGGTCACCCCGATCCTGGGGCCACGGTTGCGGGGAGCCGCGACGCGGAGCAACGCTCCGCTCGCCAGCAGAGTTTCGAGAACTGTTCTTCGGGTCATAGCATGCATTGGGGGTGGTGGACGGTGGTGGTTCTTTCAGGCGCCGGCGCCGGCCACGCGCTTGGCGACCGGGGCAGGTTCGCCTTGACGTTCCGCCAGCAAGAGGCGGCGCAACGTCCGCAGATCGTTCAAGATCCGGCGGCTGGTGGTGATGTGAAGCGTCAGCTTAGCCAGATTGTAGCTGACCAGTTGCAGCGCCTCTATGCGGCGATCGGCCCCCTCGGCGATGGCTACCGCGACATCGGCATCCACATCCTTGCGGGCCTCATCGATGGCTTCCGCGAGGAGGGAAACGTATTCTTGAGAACCCTCGATGCTGTCAAACGGCGTTTCAGGATCGTAGCTCACATGTGCCTCCTGTGATTACACACTGGCGCGGAATGCCTCGTGACGTTCTCCTATTCTCGCACAAAAGCTTCGCGCCCATAGGCCTCTTTTTGGGGCGGGTCGTACTGGGGCGGACTACTTCCGGGCGCCGCGTTGCGGGTTTTTCAGGTTGGTCTGGCGTCGTTTCGCCTTGGTACGCTTGGGCTTGCTGATGATAAAGGTGCCGCTGCCCACGTATTCGGCTTTGTAGGTTTTGTCTTCTGCCAATCGAATCTCCTCAATGTCCTTATTCTAGCGCGGAAGTCTCCTCAGCGCGGTTGGCTTCCGGCCCCGCGACTCGGGCAGCGAATGCGACGGGCGCGCTGCACCTGGCGGCGAGTCCCGGTTGCGGCCGGGCTCTTTGTGCGGACGCTTTCGAATCTGCACTCGGGAAGGCCGGTCATCGGGACCCGGAGATTGCCGCCTTTTACGGCGATCTGCGCAAACGGTTCAGCGCGACCCCGGCGTCCGCAGCGCGAGTCTCTCGGAAGATTCGCCCAGCGAAGCCGGGACTGGACTGCCCCTCGGCGTGTCCGGCGCGCCACCCAATGACGCCAACCGTATTCTGCCCATCGGACTGGCGTTCTTCACAACGATGCAGATTCCGATCCTGACCGGCCGCGATATCGAGGAACGCGACCGGCCCGGCTCGCCGGCCGCCGCGATATGGAGATAGTCGGGATATCCAGGAACGCGCGCTATGGCGGCCTGACGAGCGACATCCCGCCGGTGGCGTAATATCCCGTATTGGTCCGGTCGCCCGACGTGCGCAGCGCGTACACCATCTGATCCGGCTGCGGGTAGCCTTGGCGTTGGCGAACGCCTGCGTGGGTCTCTACGGCGGCGTGTCTTACAACGTCGCCAGCCGCACCGGCGAGATCGGCATCCGGATGGCGCTGGGGGCCAATCGTGGAGACGTTCTAGGTCTTGTATTGCGAGAAGCAGGGATGCTGCTGGCCGTTGGATTGGTGATCGGGACCGGGCTTGCGATTGCGGTTGGCCGGACTGCGAGTTCTATGTTGTTCGGGTTGAAACCGACAGATCCTTTGACCATTGGTCTCTCGATTACGTTGTTGGCGGTAGTTGCGATTGTGGCTAGTTTTCTGCCGGCGATGCGGGCGGCGAAGCTGGAACCGATGCTGGCACTGAGAGAGGAGTAAATAGAGAAAAATCGGGTTGGCAGGCGGAAGCGCCTGTCCCACGCTACGTCCGCAAGGCAGTCATGGGATCGATTTTTGTGGCTCGGCGGGCGGGGATGAAGCAGGCCGTCGCTGCCGCGAGCGTTACTAGGGCGACCGCGATTGTGATTAGGACCGCGTCGGGACTCGCCAAGCCTTCGAGGACACTTGCCAGGATGCGCGTGAGTGCTAGCGAGGATGTGAGGCCGATTACGACGCCTACGGCGGCCAGGCGCATTCCTTGGCGAAAGACTAGCGCGTGGACATTGCCTGGAGTTGCGCCTAGCGCCATGCGTACTCCGATTTCCTGGGTGCGGAGCGAGGTCGCATAGGACACCACGCCGTAGACGCCGGCCGCGGATAGGATCAAGGCCAGACATCCTGTGATGGCCAGCAGGGTCATGATGAAGCGGCGGTCAGCGATGGAATCGCCGATGAGTGTCGACATGCTGGCGCTCATGAACACAGGCTGTTTCGGATCGATGGCTGCGATGGCCTTGCGAATGGCCACGGCCAATTGCGGATCTGGATGTGCGGTGCGGACAACCAGAAACTGCGCTTGCTGCAGCGCGCTGGTCGCCCAATAGACTTCGGCCCGGGCAGGCTCATCCAAGCCAGAATGGCGGATGCTTTTTACCACACCGACCACGCGCTTCCAGAGCTTGTATTGCGGATCCGAACAATAAATGCAGAAGCGTTTACCCAGTGGAGACTCGCCGGGCCACACGAGGCGCGCCGCCACGTCGTTGATGAGGGCAGTGTCGCGGGAGCCGTCCATGTCGTCCGAGCGGAACCAACGGCCCTCCAGCAGCGGCACACCGAAGGTTTCCAAGTAATGCGCACTCACGCGGTCGATTTCGGCAAGGTGTCCAGTGTCGGTCTCATCTCTGCCGATATCACCACCGTTGTTCTCGCCGCTAAATGGCAGGGCATCCACCACGCCGGCCTGCTGGACGTCCGGCAGCGTCCGGACGGAATCCAGAATACGGCGGTATAACTCTCCGTGCCGTTCGGGGTCGCGGTATTGGTCTCCGGACGCGATGATGATGGACGCGAGAATGCGATCCGGCTCAAAGCCGGGATCGGTTCGAAGCAACTGGATGAATCGTCCGGTTAGGAGTCCGCCGATCACCACCAGGATTACGGCCACCGCGACTTCGGCGATTACCAGGGAGGAGCGCAGGATGTTACGTTGCCTGCCCACGACGCCTCGCGTGCCGGATTCGGTGAGTGCGAGAGCCGGGTCGCGGCCGGCAGTGCGTAGGGCGGGCGCGATCCCGAAGAGGAGGCCGTTGATCAGTGAGACGATCAGAGTGAAAGCGAAGATTGAGCCATCGGCGCGTGCGGTAGCGAGTCGCGGAATCGTCATAGGGGCGATGGCGGGAAGCAGGTTCCATGCGATTACACTCAACGCGTAGCCCAGCAAGCCTCCGAGCATAGCCAGCACGCAACTTTCGGTGATGAGTTGCCGAACGATGCGGCCGCGGCCTGCACCCAGCGCCAACCGGACCGCTATCTCGCGATGGCGGGCGAACGCGCGGGCCAGCAGCAGGTTTGCGACATTGGNNCGGTCGCGTATCCGGCCTACATGGAAAACGCGGTATTGGTTCGTGATCGGATAACGCCGGGCCAGTGTTTCGCTGATGGAGTGCATATCCTGGTCCGCTTGGGCCACGGAAACTCCTTTGCGCAAGCGCGCGACCGCGCCCGATCCGCTGTTGCGATCCTCCTTAGCGGGGTCCAGGCCAAGCGGAGTCCAGAAGTCCATGTGTTGCGAGGGAGTGCGGACAGTGGTGGCGAGCCGCATCGGAAAATCGAAACCGGGCGGCATGACGCCGATGATGGTGCAGGCATGGCCGTTGACTTCAACCGACCGGCCGATGACACCGCGATCCGAGTTGAACCTGCGTGTCCATAATCCGTAGCTCAAAATCATTTCGTTATTGCGGTTGGGTTGGTCTTCTTCGGGCAGAATGTTGCGGCCGAGCATCGGAGACACGCCAAGGGTGGGGAACATGTTGGCGGAAACGGCCAGGCCGTAGAGCGCCTCGGGCAGGGAACTGCCATCGCCGGACAGATTGAAGAGCGCGTAGCGATAGATCCCCATCGATGCGAAGGTGCGGTTGCTCTTCAAAATGTCCTGAGCGTCGCTCCAGGTCACCCAATCGGCGTGGGATTTTCCGAACTTGGTATTGTCGGTGCGCAACTGCACTAATTCGCGCGCATTTGCGTAGGGCAGCGGTTCGATCAGGACGGACTTGACTGCAGTGAACACGACCGCGGTGGCGCCGATTGTAATCGCAATGGAAAACAGCGCGACCGCGGTTAGTGTGGGAGTGCGACTGAGAACGCGAAGAGCATGGCGGAAGTCGCGCAAAAGCCACATGGAACGACTTCGCTACTTGGCAAGCGCTCGTGCTGCGGACAACGCGGCTTCGTAGTTCGGATGATCGGCGACTTCTTTTACATACTCGACGTGTTTGATGGTGTTGTCTTTATCGAGAACGAAAATCGCGCGGCTCTCGATGCGCAGTTCCTTGATTAGCGTCCCGTACTTCTCTCCGAACGAGCCGGATTTGTGATCGGAGACCATTTTGACTTTATCCACGCCGTAGGCGCCGCACCAGCGCTTCTGCGCGAAGGGAAGGTCCATGCTCACCGTGAAGATATCCACGTTGGGCATCTTGGCGGCTTCTTCGTTAAACCGCTTGGTCTGCGCGTCGCACACCGGCGTATCGAGCGAGGGCACCACGCTGAAGATACGCACGTGGTCTCCGGTGGCCGCCAGGGTAACCGGTTTCAGACTATTGTCCACCACCTCGAAATCCGGCGCCGGGTCGCCTGGCTTCAGCTCCGGCCCTATCAACGTCTTAGGATCTCCGCGCAGCGTTGTTGCTCCTGGTCGTTCCATTTTCTCCTCCTGTTGTTTGGGTGACCGTCTATTGTAACAACTGGCCGAAGGCCGCCGCGTCCGCGGTGGGCAGTTTGCAGGCGTAGTCCTCGCAGACGTAGGCGGTGGCCTGCCCGCCGATGGCCGTCATATCCGCGACCGTGGGAAGGTAGCGGGCCAGCGCCTGGCGCGACTCCCGATTCACCAGCAGCACTATGCGATTGGGAACGAAACGGGAGTGGATCTGGTCGAGCAGCCGGCGCGTATCGGGCGCATCGCGCTCGCCCACCAGGACAATCTGCCTGGGCTTCGAAATGCTGAGTTCGTAAGCCACCAGCATCTGCGGCACGCCCACGGGCGCGGCCACCATGCGCGATCCGAAAGCCTCCAGCGCGCGCGCGGCGGACACGCGAAAATCGGAGCGGTCCGCGATCTGCGCCAGCCGCAACAGGTTGAGCACCGCGATGGAGTTGCCGGAAGGCTCCGCGCCATCGTAGTCTTCCTTGATCCGCATAACCAGCGTGGGATCGCCCGCGGCCGTGCTGTAGAATGCGCCGTGTTCGGAATCTTCGAACAACTCCGCCAGCTTCTCCGTGAGGAGGATGGCCAGTTCCAGGTCGCGCCACTCAAAACCGGTCTCGTACAGATCGAGCAGCGCCTGCGTGAAGAACGCGTAGTCGTCAAGGAAGCCGGGGATGGCGGCCGCGCCCTGGCGGTAGCGCCGCAGCAGGATGCCGGTCGCTGCGTCGTACATGCGGCTCGCGAGGAAATCCGCCGCGCGCCGGGCGGCATCCGCATAACGCGGCTCCGCCAGCACCGCGCCGGCTTTGGCGAACGCGGAAATCATGAGCCCGTTCCAGGCGGTCAGGACTTTGTCGTCGAGATGTGGGCGAACCCGCGCGCCGCGGGCCTCCAGCAGCTTGTTCGCGGCTTGCAGAATGGCGGCCTGGACCTCCGCCACAGGCCGGTTGAACTGCCGCGCTGTCTCCTCGATCGAATGCGCCTGATAGAGGATATTCTTGCCGGTGAATTCTTCGTGCGGATCGTTCCGGACGTTGCCCTGCTGCTCGACGCCAAAGCGGTAGCAGAACCACTCGGCCGCAGGCTGGCCGGCCACGGCTTCGATCCCGGATTGCGTCCAGACATAAAACGCGCCTTCGCCCTTCTCCTCGGGATGCGCCTGGTCGATGACGCTATCGGCATCCTCGGCGGAGTGAAAGCCGCCGTCCGGATCCCGCATGTCGCGCAGCACGTAATCCAGAATGCCGCGCGCGGTTTGGCTGTAGGACGCGTCGCCTGTGATCTGAAACGCCTCCACGTACGAGACGGCCAGTTGCGCCTGGTCGTAGAGCATCTTTTCAAAGTGCGGGACGAACCAGCGGGCGTCCACCGAATAGCGATGGAAGCCGCCGCCCAGTTGGTCGTACATGCCGCCCTTGGCCATTTCTCGCAAAGTGGCCGCCACCATGTCGAGGGCTTCCTGGGTTTTGGCGCGGGCATAATAGCGCAACAAGAAATTCAGCGCGACCGGGCGGGGAAACTTGGGCGCTTCTCCGAAGCCCGCATAACGCGAATCGAAGCTGCGCCGGAAGACGTAGAAGCCGGCATCCAGCGTGTCTTTATCGAGGCGCAACGCGGAACCCGGCCCGGCGGGAGCCACGGCCGATTGTTTGGTCAACTGCTCGATGGCCTCGCGGCTGGATTCCTCGATCCGGTCGCGGTCCTGAGTCCAGGCTTCGGCGACGCGCTCCAGCACCATCGGGAAACCGGGGTGCCCATAGCGCTGCTCGGGCGGGAAATAGGTGCCGCCGTAGAAGGGCCTCAACTCGGGCGTGAGCCAAACGGACATGGGCCAGCCTCCGCCGCCGGTAGTGGCCTGCACGAACGCCATGTAAATGCGATCCACGTCCGGGCGCTCTTCGCGGTCGACTTTGATGGCCACGAAATGCCGGTTCATCAGCGCGGCGATGGCCTCGTCCTCGAAGGACTCGCGCTCCATCACGTGGCACCAATGGCAGGTGGAGTAGCCAATGGAAAGGAAGATCGGCTTGCCCTCCCGGCGCGCCCTTTCGAACGCCTCCGGCCCCCAGGGATACCAATCCACGGGGTTGTGGGCGTGCTGCAGGAGATACGGGCTCTTTTCGTCGATCAACCGGTTGGTATGCATGTTTCAATCCACGCCCCGTTAGGGGCGACGTGGGAAGGCGTCCGGCGGCAGCCACCGGCCGGGCAGTACTTTTATCATAGCCCATGATGGCGCGCCCGGGCTGGTACTGCCCGTGAAACGATTTGCCAATTCCGATCACTATACAACTTAGAGCGTGAACGGCGTGTCTTAACTGCTGCCCGTAGCCCATCCCCAAGCCGCCAGAGCGATGTTCCTGCCGGATCTCTTCTCAGAATCCCGTTCACGCTCTAGAAAATGCCTTCGTTTCGCAGCGGAACAGCTTGCAAGCCTCATTATCCGGAAAATATGTTGTGGATTGCGTGAAAATCCTTCCACTATTTCTCGCATTACCGGGTGGATGGATTTCAGTTCACCCGAACTGCCGCCCAGATGCAAGAGGCCAAAACGGTAGGACGGCCTCCAGCGCCCGAAAGTGGCAGCACTACACGCAACAAAAAGGAGAATCTAATGATGAGCACGAAAGTATCGCAATGGCAAAGGATCGCGCTGCTGGCAGCCGCTCTCTCGGCGAGCATGGTTTCCACGGCTTGGGGCGGGGTTCCCGGCCTCTATCAGGTGCATCTGGACGGATCAATCTGGCAATATACTGGGGAACCCTGCGCAGGCAGCTCTTGTCTCGGATGGGTGGAACTCGACAACAACCCGATTACGGCCACAATTGCCGCTGGGGCAGGCAAGCTCTACCAGGTGCACACGGACGGCACGATCTGGAGTTATACCGGGCCGGCCTGCAGCGGGAGTTCTTGTCCCGGTTGGGTGAAAATCGACGACAATCCAATCACTGAAGCAATTGGCATGGGGGGGGCGCTCTTTATCAGACGCACAGCGACGGCTCGCTCTGGCTATACAGAGGCACGCCCTGCAACGGCAACTCTTGTCCTGGTTGGTTGAAACTCGATCAGAACCCGAAGGCCGTGACTTTTGCCGCCGGGGGAGGCTTTTTGTATGAGCTCCACGACGACGGCACATTCTGGCAGTATACCGGGCCCCCCTGCTACGGGAACTCTTGTCCCGGCTGGCTGAAACTCGACGACAACCCAAGTACCTCGGCACTTTTCGCGGCCGGGGCGAAAGGAGTGTACGAGCAGCACGAGACTGGCTCTATCTGGCAATACACCGGCACGCCCTGCACCGGAAACTCCTGTCCCGGATGGGAGGAACTCGACAACAATCCCGAGGCTGCAGGATCGGGAATTTTCGCTGGCGGCGATCTGTACGAGCAGCACCTGGATCATTCGATATGGCAATACACGGGGACACCCTGTAACGGGAGCAGTTGTCCCGGCTGGATGATGCTCGATGATAACCCAAGCACATCAGCGGTCGTGCCAGGGCCCAACACGGTCTACCAGCAGCA
>PKYZ01000278.1 GCA_003132865.1 Bryobacterales bacterium | reverse complement strand
GAGTCGATCCCATGGTAGCGCTGCGTTACGAGTGAGGCTCAGCGCAGCTCAGTGCAGCCACGCGCGGAGGGTTGACTCGCCCTCCATGCCCGACGCGCTGCGCTTGATCTTCCCATCCGCGCCGATCAGAACAAGCTTGGGCACCCCGCTAACGCCGTAACTCCGGGCCGCGCTGCCATCCGCATCTACGAGACTGAGCAGATGCAGCGGCCGCATGACGTCTCGCGCGCCATCCACGTCTCCGATGTTTACGCACGCGATTTCCACGCCGTTGCGGGCCGCCTCGCCATTTAGACGGTCGAGGATCGGCAACTCGTGCCGGCAGATTCCGCAGTTGGTGTTCCAAAAGACCAAAAGCACCGGTCTGCCGCGGAAGGAATCGAGACGATACTCGCCGCCGTAGGCTCCCTGCAGCGCGAAATCCGGGGCCTGACGCCCGATCTCGTTGTGCCGGAGAAACAGGAACACGGCGAGTCCGGCGGCAATCCAAATTAGCGGACTTGAGGACCGGTCGGCCATGGCACTTCCCAGCTTATCAATCGGCTGGAACGGCCAACAGCTTTAACCGCGCGCTGGGCGCTTACCTTCGTTAAGCGTGCCGAGCAGACGCTCCGTCGCCGCCGCGACCTCCCTAACAGCGGCCTCAAATGCGTCCTGGTTGGCCCGCGACGGCTTGCGAAAGCCGCTGACCTTCCGTACGAACTGGAGAGCCGCCGCGGAAATCTCCGGAGCGGTGGCGGGCGTGTCCGGATGTCTGAGCACTTTGATGCTGCGGCACATGACGCAGGCAACATTATCGTACAGAATCTGTCCCCCTTGCACCCGCGGGAGCATCGGGTATAATCAGTCTGAAATTAATGGAGGCCCAAAATGGATCGCACGGTACGAGAACGATTTGCCCGGATCGCGGAAACGGCCGCTCGCGTGGAAGAGGAAGCCGATCGCGCCAGATGGGATTCCGCGCTGGCGCACGCCGTCACGCTGCACAGCGACGCGGTATTCATCGTGGATTGGCTGCGGGGCCAGGCTGAGTATCACTTCAGTGCGGCGCCGCTGGCCGTCGCGGACACATGGGAGCCCACCGCCGAACCGCCGCTCGGCAACGTCAGCGAGCCTTTGAGCGGAACGCTGGACGCCGATCTGCCGGTAGCCAGAGAATAGCCGGGAGCCAAGCCGCCCGGACCCACGGACTCAGTTCGGGCAAGGGCGGTTGAGCAGCGCGGTCATGATGCGGTTGACCACGTCTTCGCGCATATTCTCGTTGGGTGCGTCAAAGGGGCCCACCTGGATGTGCACCAGCTCGTGCACGATGGTGCACTCCATATCCAGCTTGAGCTCGGCGCCCCTGAGATTGTAATCCGCGGCGTCCAGCACGCTGATGGTGCCGGTCTTGCCGTGCGGATCCCACTCGGCGTTGCCCCAGGTGTTTTTGTCCAGATCGTTTTGCCTGACCAGCCGTATGGTCAGGCGCCAATCGTCCATCCCGAGGCGCCTTTGCCAGGACTTCAATTGCCGGTCCAGATGCGACTCGACCGGAGACATGGGGAAGCAGCCGATTACGCAGAGAAGAAGTGCGGCTAATACACGGATGCTGCGATTGTAGCCGAGGTTGTGCGGAGGAGCGCTGCAGAATGGTATGTATTTAGTACTCTCGTTGGTTAACTGCCGAGAGCCGTCAGAATGGTGTCCGGATCGCAAACGCAGCCTCCCCACGTGCCGCCGGTCGCTTGCTGGATGCGCTGCAAATACTGCTCGCGAGTGTGCCACGCTCGTCAGCGTACAGTGAAGGATCACGGGCCGATGGCTCCGGCCATCTCCCCTGCGCCAAAGACCCTGTTTGCGCCAGCGGAGCGCCCGTTGAGCTTGTCGAAAAGCGCCGTCCTGGTGTGCTTCCACACACGGATCGTAGACCCAGCCTCCCCACGCTCCACCGCTGGCTTGCTGCACGTCACCTCGCATCATCCGGGCCGAATCGCGGGGATGCCAGCCGCGGAACCGTCGAGTTGCAGCTTTACGATCGTGTCCACTGCGTGGCGCTGGGCCGCCGGCACCCTCACCTCGATGCCTGTCTCGGACTGCTTGACCGCGGCGCTGCCGCCCGTCAGCACGCTGTGGCGCACGATGCGGCGGGGGATCGCCGGCAGGGCGACTGTTTCCGCCGGCCAACGCAGGATGTGCAGGTAGATGGCGTCTCCCTTGTGGGTGCTGCCGCCCCACCAGTTTCCTTGCGCCAGCGTGAAATGCTCCTCATCGGCCGGCCGCTTCTTCTCGTCGGGAGCGATGAAGGGACCGCCGCGCGTGGCGTAGATGCTCTCGCCATACTTCTTCAGGAACTCGCCCATTTCACGCAACCGGGCCGCGTGCGGCTCCTCGATCAGCCCGTCCGGCCGGGGGCCCACGTTAAACAGCAGGTTGCCGTCGCCTATGGCGCAGCAGACCAGCCCGCGCAGGCATTCCTCGATGGGACGCAGGATGTCGTCCGGATTGTACGCCCACTGCTGGCCGACGGTGGCGCAGGTCTCCCATGGCCGGTTGTTCTGAAACGTGCCTATTTCCTGCTCGGGGGTATCGTAATCGGCCGGGATGCCGGCGCGATCGTTGATGACCAGGCCGGGCTGCAACTGGCGCATCATGCGGATCAGCCGCGGGGCGTCCCAGTCCGCCGCCACGCCGTCGAGACCGTCGAAGAACCACATGCCGGTCTTGCCGTAGTTGGTCAGCAACTCGCGCACCTGTCCGTGCAGATATTCGATGTACTTCGCGTGCGCCGCGCCGTTGCGATAGTCGGGATGGTGCCAGTCGGGTTGCGAGTAGTACACGCCCCAGTCGATTCCGCCGCGGCGGCAGGCATCCGCGACTTGCCTCACGATGTCCTTACCATACGGTGAGCGCGGGCCGGTGATCTTGTAATCCGTGAGCTTCGAATCGAAGTTGCAGAATCCGTCGTGGTGCTTGCTGGTGAACACCAGATACTTCATGCCGGCATCCTTGGCGAGTTGCACCCACTGGTCGGGGTTGAACTTCACCGGGTTGAAGATGCGGTAGAGGTTGTCGTAGATCTCCACCGGGACGTTGCCGGTGTGGGCGTCGTGCCGCCCGCGCCGCTCTCCGGCCCGAGACCAACTGATCTCCGTGCCGACGATGCTCACGGGGCCCCAGTGGATGAACATTCCGAAGCGCAGGTCTTTCCAGCGCTCGATAACGGCCGTGGGCGCGCCCGGGTCGTTTTGCGAAAACGCGGGCAGCGCCGCGAGCGGAAGCGAGCAGAAGGTTCGCCGATTCATTGCAGGTTGAGTATATTTCCGCCGCCCGGCGCGTGTCAAGGCGATCAATGGGGTGCGTGTCAAATGGAGCGTTCCAATGACTCCGCTACCTCCCGGGTGATGCTGGCGGACCCGCAGGGGGTGGCGGGTTGCAATTTCGCAACATTGCGAATAGGCTGGGATCGGGGTGCCCAAGACCAAAGTCATCCTCTATTCGGGAGGTAGATGGATCATGCCCGTTCCTGGCGTGGTTCAACGAATTGCCGGCGAAGGTGCAGGACTGCTACCTCCGGTTGGAGCAGTTGCGCGAAATGGGTCACGAACTGCCGCGGCCCGAAGCGGACTTCTTGCGCGACGGAATCTACGAACTGCTGGTCAGTCTGCGGGGAGTTTCATCACCGGATCCGCCTAGGCATACCTACCAGGAGGATTGACATGGCAAAGCGAACGAAACCCGCCATCGACGCAGTGGAGATCCTTCACCGCCGGTTCTATGCAAGCAAGCCGGCCCGGCTGAAGAATCTTGAGGAGGCGCGAGCGAACGAGGAGATCGCCCGCAAGATCCACGAACTTAGCTTGCCAGGCTCATTGGCGCCACGGCGTCGGTAATCCGTCGTCGGGCCCATCTGGTCAGTTCCTTCGAGCAGCCAGCATCTGAATGCCGTCGGCGGCGATGATGCTGATGTGTCCGGCCCACGTCCGATCCGCCGCGATGAACGCGCTCACGAGCGGTTCGAGATTCTCGGGAGTCGCGGGATGAACCCGAAACAAGACCACGCCGGATTGTTCGAGAGGAACCCGGCGCTGAACGGCAATCTGCCAGAAGTCCTTATCCAGCGTCAGCATGATGCGGGCCTCGGATTCGGCGAGGTTCAAAAGGACAGCGTCCTTCCATCCGGCGCAATCGGTTCGGGCCCAGAGCAGCTGAAATCGGATAAGCCTTGTATTCGTGGGCCAAGTAGCTGGCATAGGACAAGCAGGCGAGGATATCCTCTCGCGTCAGGCCGGGATAGTTCGTTAGGAGTTCGTTCTCGGACTGGCCAGCCGCGAGGATGTCGAGAATCAATTCGACGGCCAGACGCGTCCCCCGGATCACTGGCTTGCCGGCCAGGACCGCAGGATCCACGACGATGCGCTCCGAAAGCGGCATAACCACAGTTTACCGTGTCAAGGCGCGGTTTAGTGGGACGTTGCGTGAGGCCTTCGCCGTTTGCGTGATTTGGCTTGGCAGCCCACCCAAAACATCGGCCGCGATTGCCGCTCTCTGGCGGCCGCTAACGGATAGCAGCGGATCGATGCACTTGGGAATGGCTCCCCACACTGGACACGTTTCGAACTTTCGCGGCGTAAGCCCCCCTCTGTTCGAACCAGCAGAACTGCTTCATGGACTTGAGGATAGTGGGCGTGCAGGGACGGGCATCCAGGCTGGGAGCCCATGCCGGACGAATCTCGAACTGTCATCTCGGCCAATTTCCGTGTAGGGGACAAACCGGGAGTCAAGTGGCGAGAAGCCCGGTTATGGCCTATCTTCAAGATACGGGGGGTGCTCTATCCTGTCCCTGGAGGATTCCGATGAAGCCTTTGATCTTTGCTCTTTGTGTTATGTCTGCGTTTGGCAGTCTGAGCGCGCAGAAGCCGGTCTGGCAGCCATCGCCGGGGCATACGCAGATACCGATATGGCCGGGGGCGGCCCCTGATCCGCAGCCTGTCGCGGGGCCAGAGTACGCTGAGACGTCGGGGAAAGACTTTCTTCCCGGCGGGAGGCCGGCGGTTGGCGTGAGCAACGTGACGCGGCCTACGATGACGGTCTACTCGCCGAAGGGAAAGAATACCGGAGTTGCGGTGGTCGTGTTTCCCGGTGGGGGCTATCAGGTTCTTGCCATCGATCTTGAAGGTACGGAAGTCTGCGACTGGCTGACACCGAAAGGGATCACGTGTGTGCTGTTGAAATACCGCGTGACGGATGTGGGGCCGTATCCGAAATCGGGACCATATCCGGAATCACCGATGGCGCTGGAAGATGCGCAGAGGGCAATGGGGCTAGTGCGCTTTCACGCGGCGGAGTGGCACATCGATCCTCACAAGATTGGCGTGCTTGGGTTTTCTTCAGGTGGGCATCTGTCGGCAGCGATCAGCACGCACTACGCGAAGCGTTTGTACCCGGCTGTCGATGTCGCCGACAAAGAAAGTTGCCGACCGGACTTTGCGGTGCCCATCTATCCAGGCCATCTGTCGCTTTCCGCGGCGGAATGGGATGCTAAGCAAGGCACCAAAAAGTTCGTGGTTCCTCATCCGGCGACGGCCGATAAACATCTTTCGTTGAATCCCGAAATTCCAGTGACCCCCCAGACGCCGCCTACGTTCTTGCTGCAGAACGAGGATGACCACGTGGACAACGTAGACGACTCGCTTGCTTACTACATTGCGCTGAAGAACGCTGGCGTTCCCGTGGAGATGCATTTGTATGCTCAGGGAGGGCACGCGTTCGGACTGCGGCGAACGAAGTTTCCGGTGACGGCATGGCCTCAGTTGGTGGAGACGTGGCTGAGGACGATTGGGATGATTTCGGAGTAGGTGCTTTGGGATTGCGTACCAAAAACGGGACTTGTCGGAAGCGAGTCGCGTAGCTCCCGGATTTCGCGCTATCCGGACACTGGCATCCCCAACGAAGAGACTGTCGACTTCAGGCTGGATCTGAACACGCCGGTGAACTGGCGAGAGGGCCAGACCGAGCGTTCCGGTTTTCTCCGTGCCGATGCCGAGTGTGCCAGCAAGGATTCGAACCTGAATACAAACGATTTAGCCCGTTTGGCCGGCTCAGCGCTCAGTGGAATGAACACGATGCAAATTGGCTCCCCACTCTGGACACGTTTCGAACTTTCATCGCACAAAACGGGTCGTGGTGGAACCAATGAAACCCCTTGCGTTTGAGAGATCTGCCGATTCAAGCAAAGCCTCCGTCTTGCAAGGGCACCCAGACCGGACACGTCTCGAACTCTCGATGGTTTACACGGGTTGATCCATTAGCAAGCACAGAACTGCACACCCAGTAAAGGAGTCCAGCATTATGAAGCGAGATACAAAGTTCAAACCCGGT
>PKYZ01000411.1 GCA_003132865.1 Bryobacterales bacterium | reverse complement strand
CCAGCCTCCCGTTGGTCGGCCCTGAGACAGTTACGCACAAATCAATATTCAAAGAAAGAAGACCCGCATATCCGATACCGGTTCCCCAGGCTCATTCCTGGATGAGAAAATGCTCAGGTTCACCGCTGCGCCCAATAACGCCCGCGAGCCTGCACTACCAGCCCTTTTTGGTGGGTAGTCAGTTGTATCTTGCGCCACTCCGAGATACTCACCGGCTGATCCGACACATACCCAATGTTATATTGGCTGCGTAACTCCTCTTGAAGTTGGGTGAAGATGTCGTCCAGGCTCAGTCTCTTGGAAACCTCGAAAAAGCCGCCGCCAGTTTCCCGCGACATGCGCATCAAGACGCCTCTGCCGTCCGCGCCGCCGCTAAACATGCCGTAGAAGCCCTCATCGGAAAAGAGAATCGAATAGATGAGTGTGTCGGCGCGCTGGGCGGCCTCGATGGCATCCGCGATGCTCGCCTCGCTGCCGGTATCTACACCGTCGGAAAGCACGATGAGCGCTTTGCGGCCGGTCTGATTGTGCATGATTTCTTTGGACGCTTTCAACATCGCATCGTACAGCATCGTGCCGCCGCCGGTCTGGCTTCGCAGATCGTTCATGCTGGGCGTATCCACACGCTGCAGCGCATCGCTCAGCCTCAGGAAAGAGGAGGTCAACTCCTGACGCAGGATCGCCGACAGATCGAACTGCATGATGAACACTTGATCTTTCTTCTCCCGCAGCACCTGCTCCAGAAAGCGGTAAGACGCCACGCGCTCCGCTTCCATGACCCGCCGCTGGCTCATGCTGGTATCTATCATCAGGCCGAGCGTGAGGGGCAAATCGGTCTCCCGCGAAAAATAACGGATAGTTTGCGGACGGCCGTTTTCCAAAACCGAAAAATCGTCTTTGCCCAGATCGCGAATGAATGCGCCCTTCTTGTTGCGCACGGTGGCCAGCGCGTTGACCACTTTGACTTCGGCCTTGAACGTCGGCTGTTCGTCCTGCGCCATGACGCGCAGCGAGTGTACGGCGAGCAGGGTTGTCAGGAGGGCCAGCCATGGGCGGCCTGAGAGGCCGCCGCAGGCCGAGGGCCTGCCCCACGTCATCGCATCCTCCAGGGCTCGGGGCCGTTGGCCAAGTTTGGCATGCGCTCGAAGAGTTTCGAATTGTACTTGGCGTCGATCTCATAATCGACGTCCCAGGTCGCCTCACGAATGCCGCTGATCGACACGACGCGCGCCGGCAGCAGGACGCCGTGGAACTCGCGGTAGCGTTGCAGCCGGTAATCATACTGGATCTTGGGCTTTTGGCCGCGAACCGGAGGCGACAAGACCCGCTCGGGTAAACTCGCACTGTTGAAAAACAATTTGTAGGTGCGTCCAGCCGCCTGGACAACCAAGACATTATGCCGCACCTCGACCGGCTGCGGCTGGAGCCAGGCGCTCTCCAACAGGAAGACGACCTGATTCAGCGCAAGCCGGTCGTATTCCCAAGACGTGAGATGCCGGGCGTTGCGCGGTATGCCGGTGGCGTCCATGGCGACCCGGTCGGCCGTTCCATCCACCACAATCGCGCGTTGGCTGCCGCTGCCCGCTCCGTCAAATTCAAAATAGCGGTCAGGGAAGACGCAGAGCCAGTTGGTGGGTGGCCCAGCCAGATTCACATCGGCCGGCTTCATATAGATCGCCAGCGAATGCACGCTGCGGAGCCGTTCGCGGCCGCCCTTGGCCTTGACGGCCTGCTCCCATACTTCCCGGGGATCGGCCGCGTGCGCGGCGGCGAAGCCCGCTACAACTGCTGCGATTGAAAGACTGTGGTTCATCATCAGAAATCGTACTGCAACCGAACGCTGCCGCAGCGGGGTGGCGCAATTGCCGTGCCCGAGAACAACCCGGCAAAGTTAATGACGTTGAGCCGGTTCGTCAGGTTTTCTACAACCATCTGCAGACGCAGAGTCCGTTTTTCCTGTTTCCACAAGTCCGCGCCGAGACTGACGTCCAACGTAAAGTTCGGCCGCACGCGTCCCGCATCGAAATCGACGCGATCGATAATCTGTTGCCCGTATTGCGATACCAGGTAATTGAGATCCGCCTCGCCGCCGATCTCCACCGGCAATCCACTCCCGTAGCTCGAAACCGCCGCCACCCATAAGCGCGGATGAATCTGGTAACGGAGCCTGGCGCGCGCCGTGTTGCGCTGATCCTGGGAGATGGGAAAGGCGCCGGTAACTCCCACCACGCCCACCGCGCCATCCCCCAGAAACAGGCCTCCGGCGACGGGTAACTGGGCAATGCCGATCATGTTCGAGTAACTCAGAAATCCGGAGAACTTGCCCCAATGCGGCACGGCCAGCTTTACGTCCACGCCGCGAATCTGCGCGCTCCGGAATGCGATCGGGAAGCTGATGCCGGTATTCAGGAAGACATCGTCGTCGGCGTAGTTCGCGAAAGTCCGCCGGTAAAAGCTGGCGTCCAGCCGGGCTTTTCCGAACAGCGCCTTGCTGAAGCCGGTCTCCAGGAAATTGCCGAGCGAAGGCCGCAAGGGAATGCGCAGCACCAGCGGGTCCACGCTATCCACCTGCTGCGAACTGGCCAGCAGCAGATTCTCCATGGCGGGAGTGATGAACGTGCGGTCGTACGAAAACCGCAGCACCACGCCGGCCTTGGGCCAATACCATGCCGCGCCCAGACGCGGGCTCCAGGCCTGGCCGCGTACCACCAGCGAGTAATGGTCCCAGCGCAGACCCGCGCTCAGGGTCAGGTTGCCGAATCGCATGGTATCCTGCGCGAAGCCGGCCTGCTCGCGGTCCAGCCGATGGTCGAAAAAGCGGAAGTCCAGCGGCGTGCCAGGATCGAAAAACGCGGGGTCCGCGATTNNCCGCGATCTGGTACTGCAGCGCCTCGGTTACGGGCGCATAGTAACCATCCGCGCCAATCTTGATCTCGTGCCGTCCCGCATGCGCGGCCAGAATGGCATTCGCGTAGCCGCGCCGGAAGCCGCGCTGTTGGAAAGCGACGATCGGCGTCGAAAGCGCGTTCGACCACAGGTTGGCCGAAAGATCCTCGACGGCCGCGCGCACGCTCAGCAAGAGCCGCGCCGAAAACTCGTGCGTCCAGCCCGCCTGCCCGAGATCTTCGCGGCTGGTGCGGTCCTGGCGCTGTCCGGCGGCTTCCTGTAGGTTCTCATTGGGAACGTCAAAGGCCGCCTGCATGCGGTGCGCCGAAAGGTGTATGCGGTCGGCATCCGAAAGATCCTGGTCGTAGACCGCGGTGGCGCCATCCAGCGTGCCGGTATTGGTGTAATTTCCAAGCACCGGCGGATCCAGATAATGATCGGTGTGCTCGCCCGACGCGCTCACCGTGAACGCGCTGCGGTTCCATCCATACACCACCGACGCGAAGCCGGTGGCTTCGTCAAAGCTGCCCCCGCCGATTTCGGCGGTGCCGTGCAGCCCCGGCCGGATGTCGCGGCTGGTGGTCACTTCCACCACGCCGCCGAGTTTGCGCCCGTACTCCGCCGGATAGCCTCCGGTGAGAACGCTCATGGATTCGACTTCTCCGGTTTCCAGGTCGGGCGCGAAACCCGGTGAGCGGTTCTCGTCCATGGGCACGCCATCCACTACGAATAGCGTCTGGTTCTCGGAGCCGCGCGGATGCAACACGGCATTGGCTTCGAAGATCCAGCCCGGTTGCATGTTCACCAGGTCCATCAAGCCGCGGCCCGGAATCGCGGACTGCTGCTCTTGGATCTGTTGCGCGCCCACCGCGTAAGCCATGCCGGTACTATGCGGATCGATCAAGGTGGCGGCGTCGGTAACCAGCACTTCGGTGGCCGCGGCCTCCACCTTCAATTCCAAACGGATCTCGCGCGGCACGGCCGACCGGATCTCGATCAGCGACGACGAGCGAGTGAAGCTGGCGTGCTCCACGGTCAACCGGTACATGCCGAAGGGAAGGTGCTGGAAGGTGAAGCGTCCGGCGTCATCCGTTTTGAACTCGCGTCGGGTCTGGGATGCGGCGCTCACCAAGGTTCCCGAGGAGGGCAGCGCCAGGCCCGTCGAGTCGCTTACCGAGAGCCGCAGCTCGCCGGTATCGACCTGTCCCCACACCAACCCGCACGCCAGCAGAATCAATCCGATCCGCATTCCAGTTCTTTCAAGTTACCAGAGTCGTGGCAAGACGCGATACCCTGTAGAATACGTGAACAGCACAGACGAAGCGCAGGCTGAGGACATAGCCAAAACAGAGTCACCCATGCAAGCGGAAACGGTCCGTCTCGCCGTGATCGTTCCCGCGTATCGCCCCGAGAAGAGCCTGCTCCAACTGATCGGCGCGCTTTCGGAAAAGTCCATCCCCGCAATTGTCCTGGTGGATGATGGCAGCGGTCCCGATTACCGGGAAACCTTCCGCCGCGCCGAGGAATTTCCGAAGGTCCGGCTGGTGCGTCACGCGATAAATCTCGGCAAGGGCGCCGCTCTGAAGACCGGCATCAACTATGCGCTGTGCGCCTTTCCGGGCTTGCAGGGAGTCGTCACCGCGGATGCCGACGGCCAGCACCATCCCGACGATATCGAGCAAGTCGCCGATAGGCTCGTCGCCGAGCCGGATCGCGTCGTCCTGGGAACCCGCACTTTCAGCGGCGGCGTTCCCCTGCGCAGCCGTGTGGGCAATGTCGTCACGCGCACCGTCATGCGCGCGCTGGTGGGCCAAAATGTCTCGGACACTCAGACCGGCCTGCGCGGCATCCCCGCTCGATTGCTGCCGCGCCTGCTGCGGCTGGAGGCCAACGGCTACGACTTCGAACTGGACATGCTCATCGCCGTGCGGCAGCAAGCCATCCGGATCGCCGAAGTACCCATCCGGACGATCTATGAACCGGGCAACCGGACGTCGCACTTCAATCCGCTCATCGATTCGATGAAGATCTACTTCGTGCTGCTGCGGTTCAGCTCCGTATCGCTCGCGACCGCCGCGCTCGACACGTTGGTCTTCTACCTGGCATACCGCCGCCTGGGAAACGTGGCCGCATCGCAGGCTCTCGGGAGACTGCTGGCAGTGGCGTTCAATTACTCCATGGTACGGCGGACCGTCTTTTACTCTAAGTTGCGGCACGCATCCGTTCTGCCGGGGTATCTCCTGTTGGTGTGCTTGAGCGGCGCCGCTTCATATGCCGGCATCCAACTGCTGAATTCGCGTTTTCATATCCAGTTGCTCCCCGCCAAGCTGTTAGTCGAAACACTCCTGTTCTTCGCTAATTTCGCCATTCAACGCGACTTCATTTTCGGCAAGAGCCCGCTGGAGTCTCGCCCGAAGCGCGCTAAACCGGCTTGGATCGATAGGGTCCCGGCCTGGATTCCGCGCGCGGTGCTGGCGGCCGCCGCCGTGGTGTTGCTGGGAGTTGTCTTCCACGGCTTCCGCGCCGGGCGGTTATTCCTGGATTCGGGCTGGACGCCGGTCGGCCAGTTTCGCTTCATTCACTACACCAAGATTTTCTGGACCGTGAGCATCGCCGTCCTTCTGATCGCGCCGGCTGCCTACGCGCCCATCGTCGCCCTGCTGGTCACCATGGCAACGGCGATCGCCATCGGACCGCTTGCGCTGCTGGCTGTGATGGCCTTTCTGGTCTCTTCATGTGCGTTGGGATCGAAGCTGCTGCGCACCAGCGGCGACCTGTCCGCGGAAAATCAACTCTGCGGTACGCTGTTGGGCATCGCCGTTTATATCTTTCTGATGACGTTCCTGGCGCGGCTGCCGGTGAACTACCCGGCGGTTTACTCGATCCTGCTGGCTATTCCGGTGCTGCTCGATATCCGCGGCGTCGGGCGGCGATTAGTGTCATGGGTCGGGGCGCTCGTGCTATCCCGCCCGCGCCCGCGGCTCCAGGTAGCGGCGTTCGTGCTGCTGGTTTTCGTGCTCGGCATGCACTGGTTGATCGTCCCCCAGCCCGAGTCCAGCGCGGACGGCCTCGCCATGCATCTGGCGATTCCCACGAATATCGCCCTGCACCACGTCTTCACCTACCAGCCCGGCCGCATCTTATGGTCTGTGATGCCGATGGGTGCGGATTGGTGTTACACCATAGTCTACCTGCTGGGTGGAGAGTTCGCCGCGCGGCTGCTGAACTTTGCGATGTTACTGCTGGTGGAGGCGCTGCTTTATTGCGCCGCGCGCCGGTTTGTAAGTCCGGCGATTGCATTCGTGATGCCGGCCCTGTTTGCGAGTACTTCGCTCGTGCAACTGGTCACCGGCTCGCTGCTGGTGGAGAACTTCCAGGCTGCCATGGTTATCGGAATGGCCGTAGCCATCGGGCGGTTCGGCGACACGGGCCAGAGGCGCTTTCTGTATGCCGCGGCCGTGCTGGGCGGGACAACGCTCGCGGTTAAGATTGGCGGTGTGGCGTATGTTGCCGCGGCATTGCCTGTCGCGGCTATCGAAGTTCGCCGCCAATGGAATCGCCTCGCTTCCAGACCGGCGCTCTCAAGCGCCATCGCCGCCGCTTTGCTGCTCGCAGCCGCGCTGCCCACTTACGCGATCTCCTGGTGGATGACTGCGGATCCCATGTTCCCATTCCTGAATCGGCAGTTTCCGTCGCCGCTGGTAGACCATGCTGCGACGTTCATAGACACCCACTACAGACAACCAATCGCCTTCCGCACGCCGTACGACTTGACATTTCACACAGATCGGTACAGTGAAGGCCGGGCTGGGTCCCTCGGCTTTCATTACCTGCTGCTCGTGCCGTTAGGCTTGATCGCACTGTTGGCCGTCAGGCGCCGCCCCGCAGTGAGCGCGGCGGTGATATCATTTGGCGGAGCCTTTATCGTTCTCAAGTTTCTGCCCTATGACCGCTATCTATATCCGTCCCTGCCGTTGGTCCTGGTGCCCTTGGCGGCTCTGCTCGGCTGGTTGACGCCGGGCGTTTTGAGACGCGCCCTGATTGCGCTCGCGGTAGCTTGCGTGTTACTCAACACCTGGTTCGTGCCATCTTCAAACTATTCTCACGGCGATTTCTATGAAAAGGCTCCTCTGTCGCGCGCCATGCGACAAGTGTACATTCACAAATGCGCACCCATCCGCGAGGTCGGCCAATACATGAATCGCACACACCCCGGCGCTCCGGTGTTTCTTGCCGACGGCAGCGAACTGTCCGCATTCAACGCCGAAGTCTACTCGAATGGCTGGCATGAGTTTAACGTGTTCCTCCGCATCTGGGGCGCGCGCAACCCGCTCGAAATCGCCGGCATTCTGGATCGATGGAACGTTCACTACATAGTCGCCCCGAAACCGGATGCTGGAGTCAATTTCGGGCCTCCAGCTTTGAGGGACCTTCTCGACAAGTGCGACACCCCCGAATACCAGACAGCTCGGTTGTTCCTGGCGCACATCGAAAGTAATTGTCAGCCCGTCGCCAGCCGCGAGCCGCTTACCTTCGGGCCCGGATTGTACGACGACTCCGACCCGGTCATCGTGTATCAAGGCTCCTGGACTCACGACAAGGGATGGCCCCAAGCGCACTCCAATACCGTAACGTTTTCCAACTTACCGGGCTCCCAAGTTCGCATTGCGTTCCAGGGTGGTCTGCTCACCTATGTTTATACCAAGGCGGCTAACCGCGGCATGGCGGATATCGCCATAGATGGCGTCCGCAAGGCCACGTTGGATCTTTACTCTCCCAAGGCTGAATGGCAAAGCCGGACAAACTTCAAACTGGGCGCCGGCCAGCACCTTGCCGTCATTACCATACTGCCGGATAAAAACCAGAAATCCTCCGATCGATTTATCGATGTGGATGCACTTGAGGTGCAATAGTGCGCACCTGGATCGACAGAGTCCCGGCCTGGATGCCGCGCGCACTGCTGGCCGCCCTCGCTGTCGTGTTGCTGGGGGTTGTTCTGCACGGCTTCCGCGCCGACCGGCTGTTGTTGCGGCATTCGGGTTGGACGCACGTCGGCCGCTATCGCTTGATTCACTACACCAAGATTTATTGGGCAGCGAGTCTGACCATCTTGCTGACCGTTCCGTCTGCGTTCGCACCAATCGTCGCCCTTCTGGTCGTGGCGGCGACAGCGGTGGCCATCGGACCGATAGCGCTGATGGCGGTGGCGGCCTTTCTGCTCGCCTCGTGCGCATTGGGATCGAAGCTGCTGGGCACAAGCGACGACTCGTCCCCGGATAACCAGCTCTGCGCCACGCTGCTGGGCATCGCGGTTTATATCTTTCTGATGACGTTCCTGGCGCGGCTGCCGGTGAATTACCCGGCGGTTTACTTGATTCTGCTGGCGATTTCGGTGCTGATCGACATGCGCGGCGTGGGGCGGCGATTAGTGTCATGGGGTAGCGCGCTGGTGCGATCCCGCCCGCGCCCGCGGCTCCAGGTAGCGGCGTTCGCGCTGCTGGTATTCGTGCTCGGCATGCACTGGTTGATCGTCCCCCAGCCCGAGGCCAGCGCGGACGGCCTCGCCATGCATCTGGCGATTTCCACGAATATTGCCCTGCACCACGTCTTCACCTACCGGCCCGGCCGCATTTTTTGGTCCGTGATGCCGATGGGGGCGGACTGGTGTTACACCATGGTCTACCTGCTGGGCGGAGAGTTCGCGGCGCGGTTGCTGAACTTCGTAATGTTACTCCTGGTGGAAGGTCTGCTTTATCGCGCCGTGCGCCGCTTTGTAAGTCCGGCCATCGGATTCGTGATCCTGGCCTTGTTTGCGAGCACTTCGCTGGTGCAATTGGTCACCGGCTCGCTCTTTATAGAGAACCTCCTGGCCGCCATGGTGGTTGGCATGGCCGTGGCGATCTGGCAGTTCGGCGACACGGGCCGGAGGCGCTTTCTGTATGCCGCGGCCGTACTGGGCGGGACGGCGCTGGCCACCAAGTTCGGCGGGTTGGCGTATGTTGCGGCGGCCTTGCCCGTCGCGGCCATCGAAGTTCGCCGCCAATGGGGACGCTTGGGTTCCGGACCGGCGCTCTCCAGTGGCATCGCCGCCGCTTTGCTGCTGGCAGCCGCGCTGCCCACCTACGCGATCGCCTGGGGGATGACCAGGAATCCGATATTCCCGTTCCTGAATCAGAAGTTGCCGTCGCCGCTGGTGGACCACAGCGCGAAGTTCGTGGATTACCGCTACAACCAACCAATCGCCTTCCGTACGCCGTATGACTTGACATTCCACAGCGACCGTTACTGTGAAGGGCGGCCTGGCTCGCTCGGCTTTCACTACCTGCTGCTCGTGCCGCTGGGCTTGATCGCGCTGCCGGCTGTCAGGCGCCGCCCCGCGGTGAGCGCGGCGGTGATATCGATTGCCGGAGCCGCGATCGTTCTCAAGCTCCTGCCCAACGCCCGCTATCTGTACCCCGCCCTGCCCCTGATGCTGGTGCCGTTAGCGGCTCTGCTAGGCTGGTTGACGCCGGGAGTTTTGAGACGCGCGCTGATGACGGTTGCCGTTGCCTGTGTGCTTCTCAACACGTGGTTCCTGCCGTCTTCTGGTTTCTATCAAGGCGATTTCTATGAACACGCCCCGCTGTCGCGAGCCATGCGCCAAGTTTATATACATAAGCACGCGCCGATTCGTGAGATCGGCCAATACATGAACCGCGAACATCCGGGTTCTCCGGTTTTCCTGGCCGACGGCAGCGACCTGGCCGCATTCAACGCCGACGTGTATGTGAACGGCTGGCACCAGTATGGCGTGTGGGCCCGTCTGCAGCTCGCGCGCAACGCGCGGGATACCGCCGGCATTCTGGACCAATGGAACGTTCACTACATAGCCGCCCCGAAACCCGATGCTGGAGTCAATATCGGTCCTCCGGCTTTGCGGGACCTTCTCAAAGACTGCGTCACCCCCGAATACCAGGCAGCTTGGTTGTTCCTGGCGCGGATCGAAAATAGTTGTCAGGCAACCGGTCAGGCCGACCGCGAGCCGTTGACCGTTCTACCCGGAATATACGACGACTTCGACCCCGCCATCGTGTTTCACGGGCCCTGGATTAAGGACAAGGTATTTCCTCAAACGCACTCCCATACCGTAACCTATGCCAACTTACCGGGCTCCGAAGTTCGCTTTGCGTTCCGGGGCGGCTCGCTGACCTATGTTTATACCAAGGCGGCTAACCGCGGCATGGCGGATATCACTATCGATGGCGTCCGCAGGGCGACACTGGATCTTTACTCTCCCAAAGCGGAATGGCAAAGCCGGACAACCTTCACAATCGGCGCCGGCCAGCACCTTGCCGTCATTACCATACTGCCGGACAAAAACCCGAAATCTTCCGATCGCTGGATCGATGTGGATGCCTTTGAGGTGCAATAGGCGGCATGCGCACGGATAGGTTGAGCAAAGTGCCGGCGCTGGCGGCGGGAGTGGCTCTGCTTGCATGGTTCGTCTACCTGGTTCGCGGGGGATTGGCTTCCTGGTTCAGCGCCGACGACCTGATGAACATGCATATCTACTGGGCGCGGCCGTGGCCCGCCTTGTTGAAGGCGAACCTGGCATTCTGGTCGACCTTCTACCGCCCGGCGGGAGGTCTATTCTACCGGCCGATCTTCGATTTGTGGGGATTTCACCCGCTGCCGTTCCATATCGCGGCGCTGGCATTGCTTTCGGTGGACTTTGCATTGCTGGCGCTGGTGGTGTGGCAGCTTACGGGATCGCGTTGGGGCGCGCTCATAGCCCTAATGCTGCTTGGCATCAACCCCACGTTTTCAGCAGCGTACTTCGATACCGGGAACATTTACGACGTCCTGGCCTATATGTTCTTCTGGGGCGCGTTCGCGTTGTACGTGCACTCTCGCCAGGCGGGGCGCCCGCTTGGCTGGGGCCGTCTGGCGCTGGTGTTTGGCCTTTTCGTGGCGGCGTTGGATGCCAAGGAGATCGCGGTGTCCCTACCCGTTGCCGTGGGGTTGTACGAGTTGGTATGGCACCCGCCCGCGAATTGGAAGCTCGCGGAACTGTGGCGCTGGATACGGCAGGAAGGCCGATTTGCGCTCATTGGCGGATTAGCCGATATTGCCTATATCGTTGGCAAGAAGTATGGCCCGCATTCGTTGTGGCTGGTAGGGCCATACCAACCGCACTACTCGGTGGCCGCTTACTTCCAGTCGCTCGCGCACTATTTGCGGCAGCTTATATACAATCCAGTGAGTATTTCCTCCTGGCGGATAGCCGAGATAATGGCTGCGATGCTGGCGCTGGCCGCCATTACCCGGCGGCGCTGCCTGTTGTGGGGGATAGGATTCATAGCCGTGGGCGTGTTGCCGCTGGCGTTTATTCCCGGTCGGACCGGTTCCGGCTATTTGGTGCCCTCGGTTGGCTGGGCTGTGTATGCCAGCGGGTTATTAGACTGGCTCGTCGAATCCCTCCCCGGCAGGCGGCTGTTCTTGTTCGCGGCGCTCATTGTCGTGTTGGCGCCCTGGCAGCGAACGTGGATCCCGATGCACGCTAAGGCTGCGCACGATTTGCAAGGGCGCTACCGGCGCTACATCGAGCAAATCCACGCGTTGATCCCAGCGCCCCGCAAAGGCGCACGCATTCTGCTGCTTTCCGACGCCGAGGGGCGCGACGACTATGACGTGGTCTTCGTGATGCGGCTTTATTACGGCGACCCAAAGCTGCAGGTGGAGCGCATGACCGTGTGGAAGGAGCACAACATACACGTGGACCCCAGCAGCTACGACTACGTACTGGACTGGGTAGATAACCGGTTTGTGCTAGTCAGCCGCAAGTGAGTGGGNNAGAGGCCGACGTGGACGTCGGCCGCAGGACTGGAGTCCTGCCCCACGAATAACGCAGCTTGCCCAAAATGGAAAAACGAGTGGCATTGGGCTGAAGCCTGTCCCACCATGTCAGCCCTGCCCCACTAATACTAATTCACCGCCATCGTGACCGTGTTCAGTCCGGCCGTGCCTCCCACGCTGATAGTCACGGGCACCGCTGGCCCCGGAGTAACACTCGCAGGCACCTGCGCGTTGATCTGCATTACTCCAGCGACCAATCCCGGCGCCGCGCCCTGGTAACCGACCGTCGCCGGCTGGCCCCCAATGGTGACCGAAATGGGCGCCACGGACAAAGGTAGATTTGTCGCGGAGACTATCGTGCCATCCGCCACCGAAGGACTGAGGAGACCGGCGCCGGTGGCATAAATCGCGATCGACGACCCGCGCGCCGCCGGATGCGCCGGCGAATTGACGGACAAATCGCCGTTCAAAATCGCGCCCTGCCCGGATGCGCTTGTCACAAACATGGCCGGCGCGGCCGCGCTCACCGTCAGCGTGGCGGTGAACGTCGCGCCGCCCGGCGCGGAAACCCGCATCAGTGTCGTGGACCTGCCCGCCACCGCGAACGGCACCACCGCGTTGATCTGGCCCGCCGTAGCGTACAACAGCGGAGCCAGAGTGCCGTCAAAGCCGACCGTAAGCCCCGTAAGCGACGTCTCCACCTTTCCCGATTGCAGCACGAGTCCCACTGGAGCGGACGGGCCGATGCTATTGCCAAAGATCGTGACCAACTCGCCCGGCGCAATCGCGGAACTGGTGAAGCTCGCCGCACTCACCACGGCCGTGACTCCGGGAACGGGGAGCAAACCGTAGACAGTCACCTGCTTTGAATCGGTCGGCACGTACACCTTGCCGTTAACCACCGTGGGATTGGCGAATTTCGTGAAACTGCCCAGCGTGTCGCGGGTGCCCTGCACGTCGCTGTTCCAGAGCTCCTGGCTCACATTCATCGCGTCGAAAGCGTGCAACGTGCCGGCTGCCGGCAAAGTTCCGTTGCTAACGGTGGTCGCCCAGTAGATGCCGCTTCCCGGCACGAAAGCGTTGGACGATACTGTCATACCGCTGAACGGCAGCGCATTTGGGACCGAACTATTGGACGCCACGGGACTGGTATTGAATATGCCGTTCTGCATCTGAAATTCGCGCAACACATCGTCGTCTCCCCAGATATAAAGAACGGGTCCGTCGGGGCGATTCCAAAGAGCCGCGTTGAAGATGGCGAATTGGCTGTTGGGAACCGCCTGAAAGAACTGCAGCGCATCCGTATCCAGGGGTTGGCCGCCCATGTTGGTGCGGTCGATCAGCGCCACCAGGCCCGCCTTGCCGCCGGCGATCAGAAAATTGGTCCCCGGCACCAGGATCGGGCCGTTGGAGCCGAAGTCCATATCGTCTTCGGTCCAGGCGGCGTACTCCGCCGGCGTGAACCAATCCGCAATGTCCAGCGTGGGAGTCAAGCGCAGCACCGTCTGACCCCACGACATGACGCCGTCATAATTGCCGTTGCCGGTCGAGCAATAAACGCTTCCGGCGGGGTCGGCAGCCAAGCCCCGCCCACCCTGCCAAATCGCGGAGCCTGCCGTCGACGGCGTGGTATTGAAAACGGCGGTTTGTTGCGGAAGGTCCGCGGCATTGTAGGCGACGATCCAGCCGTGCCAAGGAGCATAGTCGCCATGCGAACCGAACCCGGCGTAAATCGAGCCGTTGGCGAGTAGCAATCCGGGCCTTTGAATGTGACCCGCTGCCAGGAGCGGAAGCTGGCCGTCGACCGCATCTCCCGTGCCTCCCCACCCGCTTCCGGGGACGGTCGCCTGGATTTCGACGGGCCCGTTCAACTTTTCGCTTCCGGTCGCAAGGTCCAGCGCATGCAAGAAGAAAGCCGCATTGCCGCCTGCCAGCGTCTCATTGACGACGTAAATGGTGTTGCCCGCGCGGTCGATTACGGGCGTACTGAGAATCCCGATCTCGTGCAGGATGTCGATGTACGGCGCCGCCCCCGGTAGGTTGAACGAGGCTGGATCGACCATGCTCCCCAGATTCACTTGCCAGAGGGGCGCGGTCCCGTTGGCGGCATCCGCGTCGAAGGCGTATACGCTGTTGTGCATGGTCGCCACGTAGAGCACGTTCAGCGTGCCCTTTCCGGGCATGTTCAGGGCGTGCACGTAGAGCGGCTGCGCGTAGACCTGACCATCCACCGGATAAGCGTAGAGCTTGCCGAACTGGGTGGGATTCACATTGTTGGCATTCAGAATCCCTTCGTCCAGGTTGGCGTTGGTGCGGTTGTTGTCATAGTTCGCCGTGAGCACGTCCACCTGTGCGCGGACCCTGATGGTGGATCCCGCCATTAGGGCCAAGAGAAGAATTCGCCGGTTCATGATTGTGTCAAATCTGTTGACGATGATGGGCAAACCGTTTAGGTTACACCATCGGCAAAGAGGAATTCACCCGATCTGTATTACGGTATACTTCCCATATGCGTGACCGGCCAGGAGGCCGGTCCCACCGGAGGCGGGATGATCACTCGACGAGGTTTTGCCGCGCGCATCGGAGCGGCGATGGCAGTTGGGCGGATGCTGCCGGAGATGGCTTACGCGCAGCGCGCCACGATCCAAGGCAACCTGCCCAAGGACATGGTGTGGCTGAACGCCAATGAAAATCCGCTGGGGCCGCCGAAGTCGTCCTTGGCCGCCATGGCGGATGTGCTGCCGGCTTCGGGCCGCTATCATTACCAGGAAGTCCGCGACTTTTACACGGCTCTGGCGCGCAGCGAGGATCTGCAGCCCGAGAATGTCCTGGTGGGTTCCGGATCGAGCGAAATGTTGCATGCGGCCGTGGACGCTTTCACCGCGCCGGACCGGCCCATGATCGTCATGCACCCGACCTACGAAGGTCCGCCGGAAGTGGCGCGCGCCATGCACCGGCAGGTCGTCCAGGTGCCGCTCCTGCCGGACTACTCGGCCGACGTGCGCAAGCTCGCCGAGGCAGCCGCCAAGGCGCATGGCGGGTTGATCTACATGTGCAACCCGAACAACCCCACGGCTTCCATTACGCCCAAGGCTGAAGTATCGTGGCTTGTGCAGAACCTGCCGCCGGACACGGTTTTGCTGGTTGACGAAGCCTACATCCATTTCGGCGAGTCGCAGGATCTGGAGACCGCGTTGCCCTACGTGCGGCAGGGTAAGAACGTGGTGGTGGCTCGCACGTTCTCGAAGATCTATGGGATGGCGGGCGTGCGCGCCGGATTTGTGTGCGCCCCGCCGGAGTTGATCGAGCGCATGCGGCCGTTCCGCAACAACGTGCTCTCCATCATCGCCATACGCGCGGTGCTGGCCGCGCTGGCGGAATCGCGTACGCTGATTCCCGAGCGCCGCGCCGCCAACACGGGCGTCCGCAGCGAACTGTGCGCCTGGCTGCGGGAACGCAAGCTACCCTATATCGAGCCGCACGCCAACTTCATGATGATCGACGCCGGCCGCAATGCGCGTGAGTTCATCGCCAAGATGCCGCCTATGGGCGTCGCCGTGGGGCGCCCCTTCCCACCGCTCGACAACATGCTGCGCGTCACCATAGGCACCGGCGAGGAGATGCAGAAATTCCGGGACGTTTTCTGGCGCGTCTATCAGGGATGACTGGTGGGGCAGGACTCCAGTCNNTGGAGGTCTGCCCCACAACCCGCGTTGACTCCGATTTGTAATAGACTGCTATCATGCGAACGTTCAACAGCGGTCTGATAGTGGTTGCCGCGCTGCTAATGCCGGCTCTCGCCCAGAAAAACACTAACCCTTTCGCCGGACGGTGGGATTTTAACATCACCACCCCCCAAGGCACCCACGCCTCTTGGCTGGGCGTGACCGACAAGGGCGGCAATCCGGAGGTGTGGTACCAGCCCCCCGGAGGCAACGTCTACCAGGTGAAGGATGTCCACGTGGACGGGTCGCACCTGACCCTCACCCTGTCTCCGGCCACCGCCGGCCGTCCGGCGATGACCTGGGAACTCGAAGCCAGTGGCGGCAAGCTCACCGGCGTGCAGAAGAGCGGCGATATCACCACCGAGTTGACGGGTGTGCGCGCGCCGGAACTGAAGCGCAGCGCCCCGAAAGCCTGGACCAATCCAGAGCCGCTCTTCAATGGCAAGGATCTCACGGGCTGGGAGCCGATTGGCAATTCAGCCGACAGCCACTGGACCGTCGAGGACGGGCTGCTGGTGAACACCGCTCACGGCGCGAACTTGAAATCGACGCGCACGTTCGAAGATTTCAAGCTGCACTTCGAAGTGAACTGCCCCGACGACGGCAACAGCGGCTTCTACCTGCGGGGCCGCTATGAAGTTCAGATCGAATATGAGCCGCTAACCAGCAATCCGGTGGAGCGCCGCATCGGGTCGATCTATGGGCGGATCGCACCCAATCCCGAACTGCCGCGCGCGCCGGGCCAGTGGGAGACGTTTGACGTCACGCTGGTGGGCCGCGCTGTGACGGAAGTCCACAACGGCGTCACCACGATTGACCACAAGGAGATCGAGGGAATCACGGGCGGCGCGCTGGATGCCAACGAGGGCGAGCCCGGCCCCTTCTACATTCAGGGCGACCACACCGGTGGCCTGAAATTCCGCAACATCACGGTTTCAGTTCCGCGGCGTTAACGCACGGCCAACAGCACCAGGAACAGCACCAGGATGGCCAGATCGGCGATCAGCCCGGCCTTGTTCTGCTGAAGATCGATCAGCAGGCCGGATTTTAGAGGCGAGCGCATTTGCATTCCCTGGCTATGAGACGGCCGACGGACTGCGCTGGTTGCACCATGCTGCAGCACCCCGTCCCATCCTTATTTTGCGCCATCGGCAGAGAATGTCAAGTGCCCCCTGGCGCGTGGCGCACGCTTCAGCGTGCCGCTGCCGGCTTCAGCCGGCAGTTCGGCGAACTGAAGTTCGCCGCTGCACGCTAAAGCTAAAGCGTGCGCTACAGGGCGGCCAATAGGTCAGCTCTGCAGTATCTTCCGGATCTCTGCGTTGGGATCGTCGGCCACGCGGCTCTTGACGTCAAACAGCATCGTGGCACGCCGTTCCGCTGTGTAGGGCGGCCACTCCGGAATGCTTGCCGCGTTCGGATTGCCAGCGCGTGCAAAGGCCAGCCAAGCGTCGCTCATCTGCCTGGCAAGCGCCTCCGGCTGCGGGCCGCGGCCGACCAGTACGCGCGCTTTGTCCACGTTGTCGAACATCAGCGGGATGTCGAGCGTGTGCGGCGACTTGAACAGATTATTGGCTACCGGTGTCTCCCAGATCAGGTAGTACATATAAACCGGCGCGGCCTTCTGCGCGGCCTTGCGCTCGGCGAGCGTGACGGATCCGGCAAACATTGAGGTTGCGGTCATCACCTGGTTGAGCAGATAGGTGGGCGAGTAATCGGGATAAAGCTTGCGGAAGGCTGCGACTAGCACCTCGCCTTTGGGGCCTGCAAGCTTGGCACGCTCCATGAGCTGGGTGTCCGTTAGCGTGGCGAACCAGGGCTCCGCGGCGGTGAACAGCGTCATCTCATCCTTGTTGGATCCGATCAAGATCGGGACGCTGGCTGAGATGGCCGGAGCTGCCGGAGTAAACGGATCGGACGGCAAAACCACCCCATCCACCACGGGCGCCAGGCGCATCATGCCGCCCATGGGGCCGCCTCCGGCTTTCGCGGCGGCGGCGAAGGCGGCAGCCAGGATGTCCTCGGCGGGAATGCTCTGCAGCGCTATTGTATCGGCCGCGCTCACCTGAAGCTCATCGAGCAGTCCCTTGGCCGTGCGGGTGGCGGCATCGGTGGGCACGCCGCGCAGTCCCGGCCCGCTTTGTATGACCGCCCGATGAAACAATCCTTTGGCCCCAGGCATGGCAAGCAGGGTGCTGACCTTGGCGCCGCCTCCCGATTCGCCCATGATCGTGACATTGCCGGGATCGCCGCCGAAGGCTTCAATGTTGTCGCGCACCCACTCCAGGGCGGCCACCAGGTCGAGCATGCCGGCGTTCCCGGATTTCGCGTAAGCGTCGTTGCCAAGCTGGCCAATCTGGGCAAGGTAGAGATAGCCGAACACGTTCAACCGATGATTGACGGTGACTACCACCACGTCGCCTTTCTTTGCGAGATTAGCGCCGTCGTAGATCGGCCAGGCGCCGGAGCCGTAGGCGAAGCCGCCGCCGTGCAGCCACACCATCACGGGACGCCGCGTTCCGCCGCCGAGACCCGGTGTCCACACGTTGAGGAACAGGCAATCCTCATTCTGGATCTTGATCTCCGCCGGTGTGGTGTAGATGGTGGCGAGCTGCCGTCCGAAATCGGTGGCTGGCGAGGCGGAGATTGGCGGCGCCATTTGGATGGCGGGGGCGCCAAACTCCGTGGCGTCTGCAACACCTTTCCATGGCTTGGGCCTCTGCGGCGGCATGAAACGCAACGGGCCCACCGGCGCCGCGCCGTAACGAATTCCCTTCAAGACCTGAACGCCATCCTTCACCAGGCCCTGCACGTCGCCGTTCGTGGTTTTGACGACTTTCGTGACCACCGGTATGGGCACGTCGGCGCCGAGCACCCCAGCGGAGGCGAGGCCGATTCCAAGGCGGAGCAGATCGCGCCGCCCAAGCTGTGTTGGTTGATTCATATGAAGATCCTTGTCCATTTAGGTTTAGTTAGGTGGCGCACGCTTCAGCGTGCCGCTGNNGCACGCTGAAGCGTGCGCCACGTCAAAACTGGAAGCGGCCGGCGAACTGGAACGCCCGCGGTCCGCCCGATCCGAATGTCGAACTGACGCGCTGCGTCGGCAGGCCAAACGATCCCGGGCTGGCCAGATTGAAGCTATCGCCGGTCAGGTTGCCGAAGTTAAGAATATTAAACGCTTCGGCGATGATGCGGAACTCGTACCGTTCCTTTAACCGGAAGGTCTTGGTCAGGCGAATGTCCTGCGAAGTGAAATCGTTGCCCAGGCTGTAATGCGACGGCAGAGTAACGGTGGGGAATGTCTGCCCCGGTGAGATGCCCGCGGCGCCTGCCGACGTGGGCTTCCCGGCATATTGCGAGTTGTAGTGGTTCACCAGGTTCTGCAGTTGGCTCTGACTCAGCCAGCCATCGTATTGTTCACCGGGAAGCGGCGTGTACGCAGTGGATTGCGTGTTCGTGCCGGTGATGTCCACACCGTCGATGACGGGCTCGACGGGCGGCCGGCTGATGAATGCGGAGAGCAGCGAGAATTGGAATCCCCAAGGAAGCTCCACGATGCCCGAGATGTTCAAAACATGTTTCGGTTGATCGGGTCCATACGTGGAGTTGTAGTTGTTCAGGTTTTGGGTAATGTCGTTGATGCTGTAGCTGTGCTGGTAAGCGTAGGATGCGGTGAACTGGTAGCGCCTGGAGAACCGTTTTTCCAGTTTCATCAGCAAAGCCCGGTAGCTCGCCGTGGCACCGGGCCACCAGAAGTCGATGGGGCCATTGGAGCNNGGAGCACTGGGCGGTGGGACTGTTAATCTGGGCCGCGGTTTGGCAAGCCGGAATCACCGGCCCACCGACGGAATAGAAACGGTTAAAGTCGACGCTGGCGCCGAAGAATCCGCCCGGCGTGGCGTGAATGGTGTGCCGATCGACGAAATCCGCCTGGATCACGAGATCGTTGCTCAACTGATGCTGGATCCCGATGTTAAAGTGCTGAGCCTGGGTGGTAGGGAAGTCGTGCGGATAGATGGCACCGAGCGCGTTCGCCTGCTTCGAAACGTCGATCTGTGGCGACGTTCCGGTACCCGGGAATACGGCGTTTTCCTCGGCAATCAGGCTCGGCAGCAATTGCAGGAAGTCGCCATAAGGAATCAAGAAATTGTTGAAAGGAGCGCCTTGGGCCAAGCCGGGGATGCCAGGAAACGGATTGATCACATCGCCGTTGCCGATGAATTGCCGGCCGGACGATCCCAGTACGGCGCGCTCTCCGAGCCGCCACCAGCCCTCTTGCGTGTCATAGAAGAGGCCGGCTCCACCGCGGACCACGGTCTTGGCACTCTTCCCGGGAGACCAGGCGAAGCCCAAGGCTGGTTCGAAGTTCCTGGGCTGGTGTTCCGGGGGATTCAGATTGCCGCCCAGAAGCGGCGACAGCAGGGCCGGCCTGGCAAGATCGTAGTTCAAGACATTGGTTTCGTACTCCCACCCCAATCCGTAGTTCAGAGTGAATTGAGGAGTGATCTTCCAGGCATCTTGAGCGTAGAAATGGAGCCGTGTGTTGCCTCTGGCATTCGGGAGATTGTAGGACGGCTGCGCCCGGTCCCCGATACCCAGGACAAACGCGGCCACGGGCAGGCTCATGATCTGGGCGGCGGAGAGCGGGCCGCTGGAGGGCAAACCAAAGAGGGCCGGAGGGATACCGATGGCATTCAACGTTTCCGGCGTTAGAAGATAGACTCTGGCCGGGTCAAAAAATCCCCAGTATCCGGTGCCGCGATCGAACTCGTATTCACCGCCGAACTTGATGCGGTGGCTGCCAACCACCCAGCTCACGTTATCCGACAGGGGGTAGCGGCGCAGGTCCCGGCCTTGTGGCGAATTGAAATTGTTCCCTAGAACGAAGTTATTCGAACCGACCACGAAGACCTCGGGGCCGCCGCTACCGAGGCACCCTCCACAGGGAGCGGGAATATTCCGATTCTGCCAATACCAGTACGAGAAGCGAAGATCGTTGACAACCGAGGGAGTGAGAACGCTCGTCAAGCCTAACAGGCTCTGGTCCGACCAGTTCTTGTTCGCGACGAAGTTGGAAGGAGGCACCGCGATTCCGAAGGGTCCGCTGTTGTTGTTGCCGTCGTGCGAGTACCGCACGAATAAGGTGTTTTTGGCGTTGACCTGGTAGTCGAACTTCGCGCTCAGTGTCTGGCCGTGAAAAGGAGCCGGGGCGATACTTCCGAGCGCCGAGAGAGAGGGAAGGTCGGGCTGCACGACGTAAACGCCGCTCTGGTTGGTGTTTTCAAAGTTGAAGAAAAAGAAAAGCCTGTCTTTCCGGATCGGTCCGCCCAGCCGAAAGCCGCCTTGCCGCCGGGCGAAGAAAGGGTTCGCAACGAAAGGATTGCGATCCAGGCTGGGATAAGCGGCGGTGTTATGGTCGCGGAAATAAAAGTAGCCGGCGCCGTGGAAATCGTTGCCGCCGGAGCGCGTCACCACATTCACCGCGCCAAACGCGGTAATGCCCGTGGAAAGGTCGAAGTTCGTGCTCGAAAGCTGAAATTCCTGGACCACCTCCTGCGAGAAGTTCGTTCCGGAGCCGCCTTCCACAGGGTTGCGGACATTGCCGCCGTCCACGGTGATGGCAGTGCGCGAAGCCGGACCGCCCAACACGGAGACGCTGAATTGGGCGTTAAACTGGGCAGGATTTGCCGGGGTGACCTGGATCCCCGGTTCCAGTTGGGCCAGGTTCAGGAAACTGCGTCCGTTCAGCGGCAGGTCGTCGATCTGCTGGCGTGTCACCACTCCCTCGATGGTGTTCGAATCGTAGTTGATGTTGGCTGCCAACGCTTCCACTGTCACGACATCCTTGGTGGCGCCGACCAGCATCGACAGGTTAGCCGTGGTGGTCGTACCGGTCTCGACAATGGCCGGCTGAACTAACTGGCGAAATCCGGCAGCCTCGGCGCGCACGTCGTAGTTGCCGGCCGGCAAGACCGCGGCGCTAAAGGTTCCATCGGTACCGGCCAGCATCTCACGCGTGGAACCGGTGTCTTTGTTGACGATGGTTATTTTGGCATTGGGAACAACCGCGCCCGATTGGTCGGTCACCGTCCCTGCAATTGTTCCAGTGGGCGCTTGGGCCAGCAGCGCGCCGACCGCCGTCAAAACGAGTAGGCACGTCAGGCAAAGTCGAAACATGGACCCTCCAAAGTGCAATGTGCTTAATCAGATATACATCCGGTCTGGAGGATCTGTCAAGAAAAATGTTACCCGGTAACAATTTTGCCTGGGCATGGTACAGGCCGCGGAAACCTCTGAATTGCAAAATCAACGACATGCAGCGCGGTGCGGACATAGTTCCGAACCTCACCGCGATTCAGGAGATGCCGTGCGATGCTGAAGTTGCCGGCGACCAGGAAGGCAGCCAGAAATCTGGACTCAAGGTCCGTGGCCGGGTCTAATCCAGCTTCCCGGCTCAGTTCGGCGGCCAGGATCTCTTCGTACTGCATGTGAATGGCGAGCGAGGCCGCTATCAGGCCCGGTTCGGACTCCACCAGCTTGGTATAGCGCATCATGTCACCCCGTTCGGTGACCTCCCGGGCGGAGGCTTCGACGAAGGTGCGCCAATATTCCAACACGGGAATGGTTCTGGCCGGGTCCCAAAGTCCTGTTCTGAATTTCTGCAGGGCAATCTGCGGGAAGGCAAGCGCGATTCCCTCCTTCGACCCGAAGTAGCGCAGAACCGTCTGCTTGTGAACGGCGGCTCGATCCGCGATGTCCTCCAGCGTGGTAGCGGCGTAGCCCCTTTCGTGAAACAGCGCGTTGGCGCACTTCAGGATGAGCCGGCGGGTCTCCTTCTTCTTGTGATCGCGAAGACCCGGCTTCTTACCGGCGGCGGCGATGGTCACGACATCCAACACTGAGCTACTCTACCGCGTTCTTCAAGGACCGATCAAGCCGCGCGGTGGCGCACGCTTTAGCGTGC
>PKYZ01000528.1 GCA_003132865.1 Bryobacterales bacterium | reverse complement strand
TCTCAGGGCCGACCAACGGGAGGCTGGACAGCGCCTCGGGCTGGGATGGTTTTGGTTTTCCTTTTCATTGGAAGGTTTTTGTGTTTTGATGCCGGAGCTCTCTGTGGTGCCGCAGGGCCGACCAACGGGAGGCTGGGCTCCCTCGCATGCGGACGTTGCCCGGGTGATTCGCCTCATGCTGTCCGCCGTTCTAAAAAGCTCGCGAACAACTTCCGTTTGGCTGCTTGCATGGCGGTGGCCGCCTGCATGTCGGTTTGCCGCCGCGCCCAACCTTCCATCTCCTGGATCGTCAAATCGCCCTTCAGGTACCCCGCTACGCCCGGCAACTGGCGCAGGATTTCCCAGGGAGTGGCATACCAGCGGTACCGTTTCTGTTCCTTTCCTTTGGCGTTGATCACCCGCTCCGGCACGCCGCACGGCCGGTGGAAATTCAAGTAGGGGTTGAAGTATTGCAGGTAGAAGGCCTGCATGGCGGGAGCGTGTTCCGCGGCGATGTACCCGAAGCCGATGTGCTTGCGGATGACCGCGCCATTTTTGCACTCCACCAAGGCGTTGTCATTGCAGTGCCGCGGCCGGGACTTGGTCTGCTCGATCAACAGTTTGTGCAGCAACTCGGCCACGATGTGGTTGATGAACTCACTGCCGTTGTCGGAATGAAACCCCAGAATGCGGAAGGGAAACTGCCGGAGCAGGGCCTCCAGCACGGGTTTCAGAGCCGCTTCGCTGATCTGCGCGGTGGCACTCACCACCTCCCATTGCGTCACTTCATCCACCGCATTGATGTGATAGACCCCCTTCACTCCGTCCCGATCCCCCTGATGCACGGTGTCCACCCGCAGGTATCCCGGCCGCCCCTCGGGTTGCGGCGCGCGCCTCTGGCCAATAGCTACCTGCACGGCGCGCGTACACTGGTAGACCACCCGCTGCTTCCGGTACCCCGCACTCTTGCGCAGACGATAGATTTGAGCCACCGAGATCCGCGCCAGCCGATCATAGCGCTGGTCGCCGAAGTCATAGCACTGGCGCTGCAGGATCTTCTGCGTGGCCGGTCCGCTGAGCGTCTCGTGCGCTTCATCCACGCTCACCAGCAGCGCCACGTCCTGGTGGCTGTACAGCGGCGCGAAGCGGTGGCGCCGGCTGCGCTTAACCCGCACGTCTCCATCCTCCCCGTATCGGGTGATCAGACGCGTGATCTGTGCGCGGCTCAGCCCCGTCATCTTCTCCATATATCGCCGCAGCANNCTTTTTCTCGCCTACGAAATGCACGGCTTCGCTGGCTTTCAAAAAAACCCGGATCTCGTCCAGGCTCATTCCCGGTTTGTTGCTCACTTTGATCGTCAATACCCAGCATGGCCGATCCCCTCTCCAGGCTCATCTTGCATGCGAAACAGCCCCTCCCTCCAGGCTCATCTTGCATGAGACAAGACTGCCACTAGACAACCGCCTGCTTCGGAGTATAATCAGGCAATGCCACAGACTCAGAAATACGATCCGGATCTCCTTCATGCTGCACTTATTGGGTTGCAGCACACACTTGGCGCTCTCGAGCAGCGCATCGCCGATCTACGCAGCCAACTTGGAGGGCAGCCGGCTTCCCGCAAGGCCGCCGCGGCCGCGCCGGAATCCGGCGCAAAGAAGCGGACCATGAGCGCCGCCGCCCGCCGGCGCATCGGGTTAGCTCAAAAGAAGCGGTGGGCCGCCTACAACGCCGCGAAGGCCAAGCCGGCCGCGCCCAAACCGCAGAAGCGCGTGCTGAGCGCCGAGGGGCGCGCGCGCATCATCGCCGCCACCAAGAAGCGTTGGGCAGCGTTCCGTAAGGCCCAGCAAACCCCCAAGGCCGCGCCCAAGGCCGCCGCCAAGAAAGCCGCGAAGCGCGTTGCCGCCAAAGCGCCCGAGGCAGTAGCTCCGCCGGTCGTGGCAGCCGCCGCTCCAGCCGAGTAGGACAGGCCTCCTGGCCTGTCCACCAGCCACCGGCCACGGCGTGCGACGCGCGCGCCTGGGAGGTGCTAAGATCTCTCCCATGCACGATTTCAATCCCCAACGCCGCGAGATCCTGGGCGCGCTCGTCGGCGCATCACTGGCGTCCGCCGTCCCTGCCGCCGCGCAAACGCGATCCGGCGGCATGCTCTATCGCACCCTGGGCCGCACCGGCGAGCGCGTCTCCGCCATCGGCCTCGGCGGCTACCACATGGGCGTCCCTCAAGACGAACAGGACGCCATCAAACTGGTCCGCACCGCCGTGGACCAAGGCATCACCTTCCTCGACAACTGCTGGGACTATCACGACGGCAAGAGCGAAGTCTGGATGGGCAAAGCCTTGCGCGATGGCTACCGCCAGAAGGTCTTCCTTATGACCAAGTTCGACGGCCGCACCAAGCAGTCCACCGCCCGCCAGATCGACGAATCCCTCCAGCGGCTCCAAACCGATCGCGTGGACCTGATGCAATACCACGAGAACATCCGGATGGAGGACCCGGACCGCTTCTTCTCGGCCGAAGGTCCGCTGGCGGCTCTGCTGGAGGCCAAGAAGGCCGGCAAGATCCGCTATATCGGCTTTACCGGCCACAAAGACCCCGCGGTGCACCTGCGCATGCTGGAGGTCGCCGAGCAGAACGGCTTCCATTTCGACGCCGCGCAGATGCCCCTGAATCTCCTGGACGCGCACTTCCGTAGCTTCGCCAAACTGGTCGTGCCGAACCTGGTGGCGCAGGGCGTCGGCGTGTTGGGAATGAAGCCGATGGCCTTCGGCAACCTGCCGCAGCACGGTCTGGCAACCGGCATCGAGTGCCTGCACTACGCCCTGAATCTGCCCACTTCGGTGGTCATCACCGGGTGCGATACCATGGAGCGCCTCCAGCAAGCCCTGGAAGCCGCGCGCACGTTCCAGCCATTGACGGAAGCGCAATTATCGGCGCTGTTGGCTAAGACCCGGGAAGCGGCTCTTACGGGAAAGCTGGAGCCTTTCAAGACCACGACGCAATTCGATGGGACCGCGCAACATCTGAGCTGGATGGGTTAGTAGGACAGGCCTCCTGGCCTGTCCGCGCCGCGATGGGCGGGCCGCGCTGGGACCTTTGAGCCGCCTGTCCGGGTTGGGCGTTCCGCCCAGCCGACGTGAAGGTTACACTTCCTCCAACGCCGTTTTGGCCAGTTGTCCGACACGCCGACAAACCAGCCAGGTGGATTCGTAAACACAGCATTTTCCAATCGTAGAATG
>PKYZ01000782.1 GCA_003132865.1 Bryobacterales bacterium | reverse complement strand
CGTTCGAGAACAGACCGCTGGGACCTTCGGGCGGAAGCTGAAAACTGACCGCGGCGCCGGCCACCGGCCGTCCGGTCTCGTCCGTCACTTCCACCGTCAAAGGGTGGGGGATGCGCGCACCCGCCGGGTGCACGGCCGCCTCGCCCTCCAGGACTTTGATTTGCAGAACGGCGNNACGGCGATTTGAGCCATCGCCACGCAAGGCAACGCTAAAACGAGCGCCCCTAAGAAGAATGCCTTCATATGAAACCCGATCGGGCGGGGCGCGGGATCGTTATCAGGCGGCCAATCACAGGCTGAAGCCTGTGCCACCTTACGCGGCCCGCAGCAGCACCGCTGTAATATTGTCCGGACCCCCGGCGCCGCGGGCGGCTTCGATCAGCTCGCGGCATTTCTCTTCCAGAGGCTGGTTCGGGGCGCCGCCCCGCAAAATGGCTACGATGCGCTGTTCCTCGACCACGCCATGCAGCCCGTCGCTGCACATCAGCAGCATGTCGCCGGGTTCGAGACGGATGTCGTGATAGTACTTGATCTCCAGCGCGACGCCCGCCCCGATGGCCATCGTTAAAACGTGCCGCATGGGATGCGTGCGCAGGGCCTCCTCGTTAAGGCCCAGCGGCCGGCCCACTTCGTTGACCCAGCTCTGGTCTTCCGTGATCGCGCGGAAGCCGTTGCGGTCCAACAAATAAGCGCGGCTGTCGCCCACGCTGGCTATCAGCAATTCGTCGCCCACCGCCAGCGCGGCCACCAGGGTAGTGCCCATGCCCTCCAGCGCCGGGTCGTTCGCGGCCGCCTCCAACACGCGCCGGTTGGCTTCTTCGACAGCCACCAGCAACGCCTGGGAATCCCGGCTCTGGGCTTGCAGTATGCTTTCGGAAACGGTGTCGACCGCCAGCCGCGAGGCGCGTTCGCCCGCCTTGGCGCCGCCCATGCCGTCCGCCAGCACGTACAATCCCATTTCCGGATCAATCCGGGAAAAATCCTCGTTGTTTGCCCTGACGCAGCCTTTGTCGCTCAAGGCACAAGCTTCCAGCATGATGACGCGCTCCACAAGTGGAATCAGCCACACTACGCGTCTGTAATTTTAACCGAAAGCCGAGGCGGCTTCGTCAATCATTTGTAAAACGGGTAGTGGGTTTTCGCGGGAGATACTCTCAACAGGTTTGAGGGGTCTTAGGTTCTGGGTACCGGGTCCTGGCTAAAACCGCCAGATTTACGGCTTCAGCTCAGCACCCACAACCTAGCACCCAGAACCCCGATTTTCCGGCTAGAACGTGAACCGGGCGGCCAACTGGAACGCGCGCGGTCCGCCTGAACCGAAAATATTAGGGTCGGCGCTGGTCGGCACTCCGAATCCGGCGCCGGACGAAGTCAGATTGTAGCTGTACCCGCCCAGGTTGGCGATGTTGAAAACGTTGAAACACTCGCCGATGAGGGACAGCTTGGCGCGCTCGGTCCCCAGCTTGAACACTTTGGTCACGCGGATATCCTGCGAGTTAAAGCTGCGGGGCAACGACCAGTTCGCTGGCAGCACAATTGGGGCAATCACGCCCGTGGTGGTGGTCTTCCCGGCGTAGGTTTGGTTGAACTCGTTGACCGCCTGAATCAACGCGGCCTTTCCCACATTGACGCCGAGCTGGTTGTAGCCGATGCCCGGCAGCGGCGCTCCGCCGGTTTCTCCGTTGGCGATCGCGCCGTTGCTGTTCAGGTCCACACCCGATATGTTTGGCTCAATCGGCCCCACGCTTTGGAATGAGGTGATGCCCGCAACCGTGATGCCCCAGGGCAGATCCACGGTCATGGAGCCGGTCAGGACCTGATGGCCGGCCTGCGGTCCCCAGGAAGCCAACCAGTTGCTGTCGTCCACCAGGCCGTTGTAGCCGACCTGGTCGGAGTATGCGTACGACAACTGCCCGCTGGTGCGGTGGGAAAAACGCTTGTTGGCTTTGAGCAGGAGTCCCTTGTAGTGGGAGCGTGCGCCGCTGAGAATACCCTGGATCACGCCGGTCGAGCATTGGGCGGTCGGGTCCAGGGCCTGCGCTCCCTGGCACGCCGGAATGATAGGACCGTTCGCGCTGTAAAAATGGTTGAGGTCCGTGTCGCGAATAATCTGGTGCAGGTATTGCCGGAACACGAAATCGGCGGTGACCACAAAGTCAGTGCGCACCTCGCGCTGAATTCCGATGCTGGCGTGCTCGGAATAGGGCGGCCGGTAGTTCTGGGCCAGCAGTTCGGTTCCGGTCTTGAACACGTTGATGTTGCGAATCGCGAGACTGGTATTGCCCGGAGGTCCAAGCTCGGCCTGGGCGCCGGCATAAAACGCAGGGATGAGATTGACGAGTTCGGCCCCGGTGAACGTGGTCGGTTCGCTCGAAAGCGCTGTCGGCTGGAGCGGCCCGGGCAATTGGCTGAAGCCGTTAAGCTGCGAGATGGTCGGGAAGAAGACGCTATCGCCCAGCAGGGCCCGTCCGGTGCCGGCCGGCCCGATCATGCCCCGCTCCTCCAGACGGATTTCCAGGTTGATGGTGTCATAGTAAATGCCGGCTCCGCCGCGTATCACGGTCTTGTTGTCGTTGGTTACTTTCCAGGCAAAGCCCAGCATGGGGCTGAAATTATGCGGCTGGTGCAGTTCATGCCCCAGATTGCTTTGGCCGAAGATCGGCGCCAGGTACTCGGGCTTGGTCAGATCGTAGTTGAGCGCGTTGCTTTCATAAGTCCAGGCCAGCCCATAATTCAGGCTGAACTTGGGCTTCACACGCCAGGCATCCTGCCAGAAGAAGTGGAAGGTGTTGTCGTGGTCGGCGTCGCCATGGTCATAGGACGGCGGCTGGTTGATATCGCCGACGCCCATCTCGAATCCGGCCACTGGAAGCTGCAGGATGTTGCCGATTGTGGTGAACGAGGAGGGAATATCAATGCCATACGCCGACAGCCCGTTTGCACCAAGGTACGCGTTGAAGTTCTGTACGTCCGTCGGCGAGNNCCCAGTAGGCGCCGAATTTCATGGAATGAGTGCCTTTCATCTTGGTGATGTTGTCGGCGAAGATGTGCCGCCGCAAGACGCGGCTTGCCGGCACATTGGTGGCATTACCGATGGCGAAGTTCGATACGCCGTGAATGGTGATGTTCGGCATTCCCAACCCCAGGCAAGGCGCCGGGCATTGGGCGGCTGTAGGCGGATTGTTGACGTTGGACCAATAGGTGTAGGAGTAGCGGAATTCGTTGGCGGTGGCGGGGGTCAGTGCACTGGTGAGCGAAAAGACGCCGGAATCCGCCCAGTTCTTGTTGACGTTCCAATCCGAGGGCATTTCGCCGCCGCCGGGCGGGGCAAAGGCGTTGTTGCCATCGTGGGAATAGCGCAGAGAGGCGCTGTGCTTGGCGCTGATGAGCCAGTCCAGCCGCTCGTCGACTTCGTTTTCGTGTAAGGGACTGGCCGCATACGACGCGAACTGCTGAAACAACGGGTCGCTGGGGAACGCGCTGAATACACCCACCTGGTTGGTGTGCTCCAGGGAGGAGAAGAAAAACAGCTTGTCCTTNNCCTGCCGGTTGCCCTCGTAGTTGCCGAAGAAGAACAGCTTGTCCTTCTTGATCGGTCCGCCGACTTCGAAACCCGATTGGCGCCGCGCAAAGAAAGGACTGGCCGGCTCAGTCGCCACGCGCTGCAAATACGGATACGCCGAGAAGTCGTGGTCCCGGTCGAAAAAGAAAACGCTGCCGTGAAAATCGTTGGTGCCGCCGCGCGTCGCGATATTGATGGCGCCCCCGGCGCCGATGGCGTTGGAAAGGTCCATGTTGGTCGAGGAAAGCTGAAACTCCTGCACCACTTCCTGCGAGAAGTTCTGCTGAGTGCTGCCGGTTACCGAGTCGGCGATGGTGGCGCCATCCACGGTGATGCGCACGGAGCCGTTGCTGGAATCGGCGCCCAGGATACTCACATCGAACGACCGGTTGTACTGGCCGACGGGGTTCGGCGAGACGGTCACGCCCGGCTCCAGCATGGCCAGATTCAGGAAGCTGCGGCCGTTGAGCGGCAGGTTCTCGATCTCCTGGCGCGTGATCACGCCCGAGATGGTGTGACTGTCATAGTCGATCTGCGCGGCTTCGCCTTGCACGCTGACGACTTCGCTGGCCGCGCCGACCTGCATTGCCAATTCGACGGTAGTGATCTGGCCCACCTGCACCGTGGCGTTCTCGATTAGTGTCCGGAATCCCGATGCCTCGGCCTTCAAGCTGTAATTTCCCGGAAGCAAGGGCGACACACGGAATGACCCGTCGGCGGCGGTTACCACCCGGCGCGCTTGTCCAGTATCCTTGTTGGTTACCGTTACCGTAGTGCCCTGCATCACACCGCCGGTCTGGTCATGCACCGTGCCGTTCAAGGAGCCTACCGGCACTTGCGCCAGACCGTGAACCACTCCCCATGCTGCAATGCACAACAACGACCCACTGAGTCGCACTCGGCTAAACATGTTTCCCCTCCAAAACGTGGTGCGCGTGAACAACGCACGTCGCGTTAGGTTAATCACGGTTGAGCCCCGTTGTCAAGGGGGGTGCGGTTCAGGAGTGAGAACACCCTTTTGTCCGTAAACACACCCTGGCGATCTTCGCCGGAACCGCCGCGCCCCGGATCGGACTGGCGCTCTCCGCGCTGCACGTGGCGGCCGCTCAGACCGCGCCTCAGGGTTTCCTGTACAAGCACTTGCAATCCTTCGGGCCGGAGGCGAAGTTCACGCCGCAAACCCGAAAGCAGCGGCTACGCTTAGCTGCTCAGTCTGGCCGGACCGGCCACCTTGGTCGCCGAAGCCGGCGCTGCCCGGCCTGGGCCAGGTCATCGATAGCCCCCGGCAATGGGGACAAGGCGCGTGGCCGGGTACTGTCCTAAAGTCGACTTTAGGAC
>PKYZ01000813.1:4487-12564 GCA_003132865.1 Bryobacterales bacterium | reverse complement strand
ACCCGTATTGGAACGAACTCGGCGTGAGCACGGCGTGGAGCCAGCTCAGCGGCGATCTCACGACCGTTCTGTACTTCATGGTCGTCACCAACAACAGCAACAATACGGTTGAGTATGCGTTTCTCGAGAGCGACTCGTATGGCGCGGGCATCGTGCCGCCGCCGACGGGCCTGACCGGCAACGTGAATTATTTTCTCGACGCGGGCGGGAACGCGATTACGGGGTTATCGGCGACCATTGAGTTTTCGGTGGATTTCGTGAGTTCGTCGAACGGCTACAGCTTCCAGCTCAACGGGTATCCGACGGAGGGCCCGGCGATCACGACGGAGTGGCAGCAGTTCGTGATTTACGCGAGTCCGGGCAGCACGCAGCTGTGGGCAAGGATTGACACTTGGAACGGGACGGCTCTTTCGGACGAGCTGAACCGGATCGATGTGGCGCTGGCGACGCTGCCGAGCGCGACGATACCGCCGGGTATTCGTTCAATATCACGTTGACTTACACGACCGACGGCACGGGCACGGTGACAGGGGCCAACTACACGGTGACAGACAACAACGGGAATAACGTGGGGTCGGCGAGCATCACGATCGTGGGGCAGACGCTGCGCACGACGGGACTTCCGGCGACTTCGGCGAACCTGGCTCCACTGGCGGCTCTGACGTTCAATATCGGGGGGGNNATTACGGGGGCAACGACGCGACGCTTTCGGGCGGCGCGGGGACGATTACGTGCAACGCGGATAGCCTCCTGAGCGCGGTAACCAACGAGCCGGGTTACACGGACTTCGACGACGGCACGGCGGAGAACGCGAACATCACGTTCGGTCCTCTGGAGAATACGGCGAGTCAACAGGTGTCGCAATCGTTCGCGGTGGTGACGAGCGGAAGCGTTCCCGCGATTCGCAGAAGGCCAGTGGGAAGCCGCTTGCTTCCGGCGCCGGACAAGCACAGCATCCGGCGTCACTAGCAGCCGCCAACAGGACCACTACCGGAGGGTCCCTGTCGATCTGATCCATCGCTTCTTCCCCTTGTGTACTCGTTATGCGATGTCTGGGCCGGCGGCTCGCGATCGCCGTGAGCCACTTCCGCCGGGGACGATGGCGTTCACTTACTTACGGAACGTGAGCTTGAACACCACTCCGCAGCCGTATGCGTAGCATAGGCTTGAGCCTAGGTCGCCGCCGCTGCTGGTGGTCCCGTAGAGCTCATAGCTGGTGCAATCGGGGATGCCCGCGTTCGAAACCAGACCCGTTTCGGGGTTCCCTCCGTCCGAAAGGCCCGTGAAGGAGTAAAGGACAGTCTCTTTGCCGGTCCGGTCAACCTTGTACACCACTCCCTCGCCAAAGCTGCCGTTCGGTCCCGTTAGGTCGCCACCGGCATACGTGGTGCCGTAAAGGTTGCCTGCCACGTCCCGAACCAGACCTCCGTAGGGAATTCCGCCGTCCGTTCCCCCTGTGAAGGCATAAAGCACGGTCTCCTTGCCGGTGTGGTCCAGCCAACTGGCCGAGAATCGCGCAAACCGCTCACGTGATCGTCAGCCAGCACCGGTCCCACCCAGCGACGACAACCGCTACCGATATGCCTCCACAACGAGTTCCGGTTTTTCGACGCGCGGCGGGCGGGTGACCGGCATGATGCGAGAATGAAAGAGTCTCACAGGAGCGGTGACCTTTGCGGACGTTCGGTCTCTTCGTGTGCGCGGCGGCAATCGCTTGGTGTCAAGGACCCACGCCGGAGACCGGAAATACCATCTTCCCTGGTGGTGCCATGCTCTCGTACGCTGTGGATTCGATATTCAGAACCGCGCCTTCGGGCGCGACCGCAACGCCAGGAATACGGCCAACGCTTGAAGTGCGCCAACCGCTGCTTCTAACCTTAGGAATCCGCCGCGACCTCGAACTGACGGCCGTCGGGGCGATTGCCACGAATCACCTGAACGATACAGGCGGAACTGGATTCGGCGATACTCTGGTCCACCTAAAGTATCGCTTTCTGCGCCTGGATTCACCGCGCGGCACCACACAGGCTTCCATTGGAGCGGGCGTGAAGTTCGCCACCGGGCGTACCGATCTCCGCGATGCTTCCGGAGCGCTGCTTCCGGTGAGTTTGCAACCGGGCTCCGGTTCGACGGATCTGTTCTTGAGTTTCAATGGCACCTATACGGGACTCTTCAACATCAAAAAGCTTGTGGCGGATGCCGCTGTGGACTACCTCCACCGGACGGAGGGGACACAAGCAACCAAACTCGGGGACGACGTGCATACGCGCTTGTATTTTCCTTATCGTCCTTACCAATCGCACTCGGTCGGCAGGGAATGGTGGATCGGCCCCCAACTCGTCTGGACGCATGCAGGATACGATAGAGTTGCGATGGCGCGGCAAGCGGACACGGGAGGCGAAATTGTCAGCGTGGGAGCGGCCACCTACTTCAGTCCGCGCGGGGGGCTGGAGTTGTGGTTCGGCATCGATTTTCCCGTCGTTCAGCGGAACAATGGCATTCAAGACACGACGGATAGGCACATCAGCTTCGGGATCGGGAAGCAGTTTCAATTCCGGCATTGAAGCTGGAAGGAGGACTTGTCAGCATGTTGAGAAGAAGATTGATGTACATGGCGCTCGCTGCGGCGACATTGGCACCCGGTTTGATTGATGCCGAGTCGGGCATCGAGCGGATTGAGTTGCGCGTCGAAGGCATGACGTGAAACCTTTGAGCCTACGGGGTGCAACAGCACCTGGGACGCCAGGCTGGTGTTCAAAAAGTGGAAGTCAGTTTGGTGGATGGGAAGGTGGTGATCTTCCGCAAGGAGGATTCCAAGTTTGATCCTTCCGCCATTTTCAAGGCCGTCTACGACAGCGGTGTATCCGTATCGGAGATGGACATCATTGCCAGCGGAGAAATCGTGAAGGATGGCGCAACCGGAATGATATTCAAGATTGGCGATAATCTGTCATTCCCGGTGAAGCCAAACGCGATTTCGAGGAAACTCGAGGAGCCGGGAGCGCTTGTCGGAGCCGTGAAGATCCGGGGACTGCTGTACAAGAAGCCCGCAGGCAAGAAGCCTAAGACGCCGGACACATCGCAATTGGAGATATTGGAGATTCTGAACTGAAGCGCGGAATCCTTCTGTTCGTGTCGTGTCTTGCGTTCACCATACCGCTCCGCCCGCAAGCACCGGTGGATCGAGTCCCGGATTTTTCGTTGCCCGACACCTCCGGCCGCACAGTCGCGCTTCGGCAGTTCCAGGGCAAAGTGATCCTGCTGGATTTCTGGGCCACTTGGTGCGGTCCATGCAAGAAAGAAATGCCGGGCTACGAAGACCTGTACCGCAGGTACAGGAGTCGCGGATTGGTAGTGGTCGGGATCGCGCTGGATTCCAGTCCAGCCCAAGTCCGCAGGTTCGCCAAGAAATACGGAATCACGTACCCCCTGCTCATCAACGGCATGAACGTTGACAGTTACAACGTGCTCGGAATACCAGCAACAATTTTGGCGGACCGCACAGGGATCGTCAGAAAGAAGGTAGTCGGCTTCGAAGAAGGGAATGTCTTCGAGGATGTACTCAAAGAACTACTGGTCCCGCCAAACAAGGTTGTCCCATAGAAGGCCCCATTGGGGGCCTGGACTGCCGCGGGTATCCGCCGCCCGGGCACCCGCTTGGGAGCAGAAGCTGTGTAGAGTCGTCAAGGCAGACGCGGCTGGCGACTGCCCCCGGTGAAGTGCCCGCTCGCCGACGTTCCTGAATCACGGCGCGCCAGGCGGAAACGGGACGCCAGACTGGGGGGCGCAACCAGCCGGTGTGGCCGGACGATAATGGCAAACAACGCCGTCGTGCGCCGGCTGGAAAATAGTGGGCCACGGTTGGACGACCGTTTGAAAGCTTTTTCCGATTGGCCGACGAATTGCCACTGCGCAGGAACCTAAACGCTACGTGCGTTAGGCGCGGGTTGACGCGAGTTGTGCCCATCATCCCGCCACTATTCGTTACCGCCATCGGAATTCGAGGATTCGTTGTAAACGTTGAATGCGCATTGACGGCGGCAAGCCCGAGACAAGCGCCTAGCGCCCGCCCGGTGAATGGCATCTGCTTTCTGCACACCCCTGGGGGACCAAGAGCGCGTATAGCGATTTATGTGGAACGATCCGCCGTTCTCTTGCGTATGATTGCCCATGACCATACCAGGTCAACGATGCCCGCCGGGCATACTGAATAGGACTCTGGGACCAAGATGAAAAATTCGGCTAGGAAGCCGCTCCGGCTGTGGCCCGGCGTGGTCATCGTGATCCTGCAGTGGCTGGTAAGGTTTGCCGTCCCTGCCGTCGTGCCCGAAGCCGCGCTCTTTGGATTGCTTGGGGAACTCGTCGGCGGGTTGGCCATCGTCCTGTGGTGGTTGTTCCTTAGCCGGGCGCCTTGGTCCGAGCGCTTGGGCGCCGTCGGCCTGATGATCGTCGTGCTGTTCGCGACAAAGCGCATCGTTGACGTGTCGATTGCGACTGGGGCGCAAGGGATGTTGTTCCCCATCTTGGCGATCCCAATCCTGAGCCTCGCCCTCGTCGCGTGGGCGGTGGCCACCCGTCGTCTCCCGGACGGACCCCGGCGCGTGTCGATGGTCGCGACCATCCTGCTCGCGTGTGGAGTGTTGACGCTCGTCCGGACCGGTGGCTTCACCGCCGGCAGCTTCCATAACGACTTGCACTGGCGGTGGGCGAAGACTCCGGAGGAACGGCTCATGGCCAAATCCGGCAACGAGCCAGGGGCGCTCCCGCCGGTTCGGGCAGCAGCGGAGACTCCCGAGAAACGGCCCGTGGCCCAATCCGGCAACGAGCCGGCGGCGCTTCCGCCGGTTCCGGCAGCAGCGAAGACTCCCGAGAAACGGCTGGTGGCCAAATCGGGCAACGAGCCGGTGGCGCTTCCGCCGGCTCCCGCGGAAGCGGAGACGGGACCCATCTGGCCAGGCTTTCGCGGACCCCATCGCGACGATGTCATTCCCGGCGTGCGGATCAAAACCGACTGGACTGCGTCGCCGCCGGTCGCGCTATGGCGCCGGCCGGTCGGACCGGGCTGGTCGTCCTTCGCGGTTCGCGGCGGCCTCATCTACACCCAAGAGCAGCGCGGTCCCGATGAGGTCGTCGCCTGCTACAAACTGACCAGCGGCGAGCCGGTGTGGGCACACCGCGACACGTCCCGCTTCTGGGAGTCGAATGGCGGCGCCGGTCCGCGCGCGACGCCGACCCTCAGCAATGGTCGCGTGTACACATTTGGCGCCACCGGAATCCTGAACGTGCTCAACGCCCGTGACGGTGCCGTCGTGTGGTCGCACAACGCGGCGTCCGACACCGGCATGAAGAGTCCGCAATGGGGATTCGCGAGCTCGCCGTTGGTGGTCGGCGATGTCCTCATCGTCGGCGTCGCCGGCCAGCTCGCCGCTTATGACCGCGCCACCGGAGCCCGGCGCTGGGTCGGCCCGGCCCACGGCGTGAGCTACAGCTCGCCGCATCTATTGACCATCGACGGAGTCCAGCAGGTCCTGCTTTTGAGCGAAGCCGGCGCGACCAGCGTCGCGCTCGCCGACGGCACGCTGCTCTGGGAGCACCCATGGCCAGGCTACCCCATCGTGCAGCCGGCCCTGACCGCGGACGGCGACATCCTGATCAGCGTCAGCGACAGCAGCGGCACGCGCCGCCTCGCGGTCGCGCGTGGACCCGGCGGATGGACCGTCGAAGAGCGCTGGACCTCGAATGGGCTGAAGCCCTACTTCAACGACTTCGTCGTTCATGATGGCTATGCCTTCGGCTTCGACGGCAGCATCCTCGCGTGCATCGACCTCAAGGACGGCAAGCGCAAGTGGAAGGGCGGACGCTACGGCAACGGCCAGCTCGTCCTGCTGCCCGATCAGGACTTGCTTCTGGTGTTGTCGGAAGAGGGTGAGCTGGCGCTGGTCCGGGCGATCCCCGATCAGTTCACGGAGCTCGCGCGGTTCCCGGCGCTCGAGGGCAAGACCTGGAACCACCCGGTTCTGGCCGGTGACGTCCTGCTGGTTCGCAACGGCCAGGAGATGGCCGCGTTCCGGCTGTCCCTCGCGGGCCGCTGACGGGGCTGGCCGCCGAACCCCGGCGAACGGATCGCGGGCGATCACGCGCGGACGGGAACTATTACGTCGTTTTCTCGCGTTGGTGCGCAGCGCTTCGCTCCCGGCACGTGCGCAAAGAGGCTTCTCGGCGTTTTCAATGAACCGACGGGTGCATGGTCCACTGTGTGCGGTTGATCTGGGTGCGCCGTCTTTGAGGACCATTACCCGCCGAAAGTCGCGCAGCGTTTACCAACCTTATGGCCGCAATTCGGTGCTCCGGTCGAATTACCGGCCACTCGGAAAAAGGCCTATATTGCCTGACAACGTCGTCCTATCGAAAGTCGCCTGTCGCGTCATGAAGCCCCAACTCCGCGATTCGCTGGCGCCGCGCGACTCCTCAGGGCGCGCCGGTGCAGTTCCCTCTCGACTCTCTGCAATTTGGCCTGCAGCATCCCCAATTTGGCCAAGCGGCTGTTCGGAACGATTGCGGCGCTCTGATCCCCCCCAGATCTCTTCGTCCGCGCGGGACGCGCAGTACTTCCGGGGCCAGGCGGACGAGATGGGGGCCTTCTTAAGCGCCGAAGATCGTCGAACCGGTAGGAGTGGCGTTTCCCGGCACGGGTCTGGGGCCGGGTGTTGCTGCCTCGGCAAGCTGGCTCGCGTTCCCCTCACGCCAGAGCACGCTCGGAATTGAATTGAAGGATGAGACAACCGGCTCTCATTGGGGCGATTGGATATATAATGGCTGCTGGGCCAGGAGGCCAAAACGGAAATCCTGGACCAAACCACCCGGGCCTGGCTCGTTGGCGGAGCATCGCCCGGGTGCGGAAGGAGATTATGCGAATCAAGACACGTTCGATGATCCAGGCCTCGATCATGACTGCGGGCCTCGTCGTTGGAGTGGGCGTTCTCCTGGCCCAGGACAATATGCGGCCCTCCAGCTACGCCCCCGTCGATATCCATGAGGCCTTTGCAACCATCATGACCCGCATGTCAGCCGCCAAGGCCGACATCATGAAACGTCAAATGACGCTCCTCGAAGAGCGTTATGACCTAAGCAACAATCCCGCGCCCGGCGTCACCATGTCGCGTAGCAAGCCGATCCAGCAGGGCGTGCGCGTCAAACTAGCCCCGGGAGTGACCTGGGACCAGTTGGCGAAACTGACTCCCGACCAGATCAAAGCTCGCGACATCTTCCCCGCCGGCTTCCTTCCCCTCCCTCACCCCAACCATCCGGAGGGCGGAATGGTCTTCCCGAAATTCGAAATCGATGAGATGAACAAGCAGGAGAACCGCGACCTGACGCGCTTCGACCTCGACTTCGACATTCCCGACCAATTCCTCCCCGAATTCCCGCCGCCCATCTATCTCACCACCCGCCCCGACCTCGGCGATGTCTCGAAAGACAAGCTCGTCACCCTCGACAACTACTACGAGCTCTTCAACGGCATCCTCAACCCCAAGCAGATCGAAGGCCTCCGCCTGCTTCTTACGCCGTTTCCGCAACAGCAGTTTAATCAGACCGAGGATCGCCGCAGCGCTCATGCCAGCCGCGGTGTAGCCTGCCTGGACTGCCACGCCAACGGCCACACCAACCGCGCCACCCACCTGGTCGGCGACATCCGGCCTCAGGAGTACCGGCACCGTATCAACACACCCTCCTTGCGCGGCGTAAACGAGCAGCGCCTGTTCGGCTCCCAGCGCGCTCTGAAGACCGTGGAAGATTTCACCGAGTTTGAGCAGCGCGCCGCTTACTTCGACGGTGACCCGGTCATCGCGACGAAGAAGGGCGTCAACATTCTCGATCGGGGAAGCCAGGTCCACTTCATGGCCGAGTTCCAAGAGCTGTTAGATTTCCCGCCGGCCCCAAAGCTGAACGTTCAAGGCAGACTCGACCCCAGGAAAGCGACCGCCAACGAACTGCACGGCGAGGAGATTTTCTTCGGGAAAGGCCGCTGCGCCAGTTGCCACCCGGCGCCATATTACACCGACAACCTCATGCACAA
>PKYZ01000813.1:0-4453 GCA_003132865.1 Bryobacterales bacterium | reverse complement strand
CTTTCCGCGCAAGAACAGGGGGACTTGGTCGCCTTCATGCGGGCGCTATAGCCACGCCGAATGCGTCTAGAAAAACACCTGGAGCGACGCGCGGCGCCCGGCCTTTTCCGATGACTTCGCTCCCAGGAGAGCAATGCCGTTTCGCAGACACCTACCGATATCGCCGCACAACGTACCGGAGACAGCTCGATAAATCGTGACGCGCGACGCCACGAGCGTGGTCACCTGGCGCGCGCAGTCCCCAGTACGCCAAGACCGGCCAGCGGCGCGCCCACGGTCGCCAGCAGTGCGCCCGCAACGCCGAAGGGCGACCAAAGGGCGCCGCCAGCACTGACGGCGCGCCTGTGGCCAAGCAGACTGTCCCGCGCAGGGCCGGGGTGATCGCTTCCAGGCCTTCCACTGGGCCGCTCGGGTGTATACTTCTGGGCGGAGCCAGCCATAATGGGACGCAACCCAATGAGATGCAATCTGCTGTTGGTGGGGGCGCTTGGTTTCAAGCTCCTCTATGGCCAGGCGCTGCCCCCAGAGCAGAAGCAGAAAGTGGACGACGCCGTTCCAGCGAAGGCGGTGGCTAAGCCGAGAATGCCTCGCCGCTTGCTGGTGAGTAGCCTGGTGGTGCGCGACGGCCATCCGTGGCGCGGCAGTTCCTACGCCACCAATCCGGCAGCCAACTACGCCATCGGAGAGATGGGCAAGCGTACCGGCGCCTACGAGGCGGTGTTCAGCGACGATATCGAGATGTTCCGCCCGGACCGGATCAAACAGTTCGACGCCCTCTGCTTTCTGAATACGGGAGGCGTGTTATTTGAAGACCCGGAGTTGAAGAAATCGCTACTCGCCTTCATCGCGGGCGGCAAGGGATTCGTGGGAATTCACGATGCTATCGCGACCTTCGTGCAGTATCCCAAGTACGACCAGTGGCCGCCGTTCGGCCAGATGTTGGGCGCCACCGAGAACGGCGGACATCCCTGGGACGGGGAGACCATGACGGTGAAGGTGGAGGACCCGACGAGCCCGCTGGACGCTGTGTTTCACGGCGAAGAATTCCAGATTGCCGACCAGGCCTTCCAGTTTCAGGAGCCGACCCTCCGCGACCACCTTCACGTGCTCCTGAGCATCGATGTGGAAAAAGACCGGCTTCTCCCCAAAGCACCGCATCCTGCCGGTGCGCATGGCTGACCAGGATTTTCCCGTGACGTGGATTCGCGCGTATGAGAAGGGCCGCGTGTTCTACAGCTCGCTGGGGCATGGCGCGCCCGTCTTCTGGAACGCACCCTGCTCGAACACTTCCTGGCCGGCATACAATACGCCTTAGGCGATCTCAAGGCGGATAGCACTCCGAGCGCAAAACTGCCCGCAGCGAAGAAGTGAGCCGGCAGTTTGGAATCCTTTCTTGCCGCTACTCTCGTCGTAGTTGATCTCGGTTCAGGGCATGGGCCAAGCCGAACTGGTACCGATAAGACGAAATAAGGCCGTTGTTCGGCGCTCAGGCGAAAGGGCTGTGCCTAAAAGCAACCATCGGGTAATGGCGGCCGCAGGCAGGCCGCCACTACTCCCAGCATCTTTTTACCCGATGCTCAGCGATGTCGTCCAGGACGCTGGGACCCGGCACTACGCCCCAGGCCAATCGAGACAACCTGTGGGAGCCTACAGTGCCTAATGCAAACTCATTGTCCACAAAACCAATGAGGTACTGGACGGTTTTTTCGTAAAGAATGGGCCTGATCATCAGAACAGCACCAACGGCGGAATAAGCCGGTTCTCGTAGAAAGTGCTCCAGGATTGACGACACGTGACGCTTCAATGGCTCCCATTCCAGTGGTGATACGAAGAGGTCATCCGCGATGACGATCAAGTTTGGTCGTTCAAGCCCAAGCTTCGGCAGGGCCTTTGTCACCGCATACCGAAACTTTTCAGCGGGCGCCATCCACCTTGCCTCAGTGTCAATGTACTTGGGCTGGCTCGCGCGGCCTTGTGATCGCTCACTCGGCGACAGTTCGCTCTCCCAGCCCGGTCCCTTTACTTCCACGAAGATCGGCGCTGTCGTATCCCATTGGACCTCCAAGTCACCCGGGCGATCTTGGATAACTACGGGCTCCCATCGGAGTATTCTGAAACCATTGCGTGCGAAGAAGAATCCCACAAAAGCTTCCGCGAGCGCGCCGTCTCGTTCGCCCTTTCTGGCGGACAGGCGAGGAAGAAACCTCTCAAACTGGTCTTGCGAATCTAGAAACGCGAGGACTTTTTCGACCTCATCGGCCCACTCCTGACAACTGGGAAACTCATCCGCAGTTCGCCACTTCGCGTTAGCGGCGACGGTGCGAAGATACGGGCCGATCCTCAAATGTCTGGGAAAGAGGTCAGGCCGGCTTGGCATATCTACTACCAATAGATACCAGATCTGGCCCCCGCCCCCGCGGTTGTGCCCATACAGCCGGGACCCTGGTGCACCACGGCCGGCAGCCTGCCTTTGGAGGGGTAACGGAATTATTCGCATAGCGTCCTCGCAAGAAATGACACAATGCAAGAGTGGACCCGATTACGGCGGTTCTTCTGGCGAGATGAAACGCCGTGGCATGTTGTCGCACTTCACGAGCGCAGATTGATGCTTGGAGGACGTATTGCATGAAACCGATCGCTGAAAGCCTGGACGCCATTCGAGGGTCGATTCACGAGGCCAACAAAGCCCTCATCGAACGGGAGCAGTATAAAGATGCACATCAGGAGAGAGGCGAACACGACCAGTTGATCGAATACTACGTCGAGCGCGCATTCACGCAATTGCTGGTGCTGCTGGAGACCCGCAATCTTGAGCACTCGCGGAACGCCGTGGAGCATCTGCAAGCGGAAGCTAAGGGCAAATACGCGGAGACGTTTTGGGCCGACGACATGTACCTCGTGTGGACGGAAAAGCTCTCGATATATATCGACGCGCTAGAAGCGGCGTTGGGCGAGGGCAGCGGGCGGACTATTACCAAAGATTTGACTGAGATTCTGCGGACGACGCAGTACGCCATTACTGATAGAGCGTGTTTCCCGGAGCCCCCAGGGAATGAAGATGACGTTCACCACCGCATTGAAGCGGTGCTGCGTTGCCTTTTTCCTGATGGCGTACGGCACAAGCCCAGCATCTCGAAGCCGGTCAAGAATTTTCAGCCAGACACCGGGCTGCCCGCCTTGCGGACTCTGATTGAATACAAGTTCATCGGTGACGACGCCGACGCCAAGCGCGTTAGCGACGAGATCCTAGCTGACACCCGCGGTTATTTTTCAAAGGAATGGGACAACTACCTATACGTAGTTTACGAAACGTACCGCGTGAGACCGGAGGCAGAATGGAACGCGCTGATGCGGACTTGCGGCGTTGGAGAGAATACGCACGTCGTCGTAGTCTCCGGTGAACCTCCAGCGACACCGTGGCCAAGGCCGAAACGAAAGCCCACGCCGTAGGGAGATGGAAGCAAGCACCGGCCCGCCGACGACACGCGCCCACGCCGATCTGGGGGCGGCCCTTCGAGTGGCCGACAACACGGGAGCATTCGCTTTGCCGGCCTTCTTCTGGACTGACGGGGACAAACGGAACTCTGTGTCCCACCTCATGCGCCCTCCTGGATGGCGCATTCTGGTGCGCCGAGTGCGGCGCTGACAATCTTGGATGCGGGCGCCCTCTGCGCACATCTCTACCGATATGGCCGGACAACGCAGTCCGCAACGCCAGGCGCCACGCCATTCCACGGTTCAAAACGACCAACCAGCCAAGTGGATGCGTATACGTACCTTGATCGCGGTTAAATGATCGAGCTTCACCCGCGGACGCGCCGCAATTCAGTTTTTCCATGTGCAGCTCCGTGTCGGGCCGTCGCGGGCATTACAGCTTGAACCAGTAGACGGGGGCACATGCGGCGAGGGCCGCGGCGGCTTGCAGCGCGAGCACGCGCAACGCCTGTCCTGGAGCCCGCGGGAGCCATTTCAGCGCGAAGTACGCCACTACTGGTACCTGTCCCGCCATGAGAAGTTGCCAGAGATGAGCCGCGGTTCCCTCGTCGGCTTCGTGCACGACGCCGAATATCGCAACGTGAACCAGCACCAAAGCCAGGGCGGCTACGGACATTGCGAGTGGAAGCAAAGCGCTCGGCTGCTTCATCGGTGGGACGTTCATCAGCACCTCCGCGGCTAGTGAACCTAAACGAGCCGCACTGGAAAGTACTTTACATCGTAATGTACAAACGGGCTTCTTGTCAATATCCTGATCTGCACGTATCCTGATCCGCACAGCCGCCGGGCGCGTTCGGGCTCTGGCGGCCTCCGGTTTGCGTCTTTGCTTGCTGTTCCAGCCGTTCCGAGGTAATGTCGTCAGGCTACCGATATTGATCATTAAGGGGTTCAGAATGAATGAGTTAACCGTAGTTGACAAAGCAACGGAATGGCGGCGGATGAAGGGCCTCGTGCTCGA
>PKYZ01000076.1 GCA_003132865.1 Bryobacterales bacterium | reverse complement strand
AACGGTTCGGTAAGGTTCCTCATGCTCCGGGTGCCGGACTTCCCCCAAGCGTTTGGTGGTGCGAAGGGGATTCGCAACAGGAATCCGGCAACCGCCGATGATCGCAATATCGGCGCGCAAGAGCAACTTAACCCCTGGTGTCCGTCGGGTACCGGCAACATCGGCTGACTCAAAACCGCAAGGCGCGCCAAAGCACGTCAGAGATCGCAGGCGCTACATCGACAACTCCGGCGTATTCCTGTGCCGCGCGGCGACCGTCGCCTCCGTCGTGAATCCGCCCGACCAGCGCCCATCGGCGAGAGCCGCCGCCGCGGACTGGCGTAGCACACCGCCGAGCAGCACGGCACTTTGGCGGTGGTCGGCAGATTGCCCACAATTTTTCGAAATGCGCCGTGATCCAGGAACGTTGCCGAGGCCACCTCACCGGGATTTTGTCTACGCGGCAAAGTGGCGTCTGTTGCCCATTTTCGTGGAACGGCGTTTATCGGTACCGATCCTTCAGTTCAGGATCTCGAGAACGGCCAGATTGCACCAGCGGACCGCCTCGGCGTAGTCCTGCGGTACTCCTTGGCCCTGGAAATACATGGTTCCGAGGTTTGTCTGAGCGATTGCGTTTCCTTGTTCGGCGGCCTTCCGGTACCAGCGGGCGGCCTCGGCGTAGTCCTGCAGCACACCTGACCTGCTGTTAACCAAAATGCCGGCGCGGAAGAGACAAACGGAGAAACTGAGCAGGGCGGCTCCACGTTTCCGCTCCCAACGCCACGTCCTCGGCCGTCGCTGACTGGGTCTCGCGAGGCGCAGAAAGCCCGTATTCTGCCCATTTTTTGCGGTTTTCGTATGGCCTGTTAACCTGGTTAACAGCTTTCCGTAACGATTACTTGCCTCCCCAGGTATGTCTTTGCGCATCACCCATTGGTTAACAGGGTCGCAGGAAAAACAGATCCGAGACTCCTTATAGGAACATCCGGCGGCTCAGCCGCAGTATGCGCTGGCGTCATGGGCTTGCGCGCCTGCTGCGCCAGCATTGCGGTGTCGTCCAAGTCACCGGTAGAGCCCCAGTCCAGATAGCGGTAGCGCTGGCCCGCGTCGGCGCCGCACCGTTCGCGCGCACTTGGCCCACGTTCCGCCCAGACGCGGCGTTCCGCCCCGCCCTCCCGACTGGCGTTGCGGCGCAAGGGCGCGTCCCGCCCGCCATGGCTCGCGCGGTAATCTACGCCAGGCGGCACCGCCTGGCAGCAGCGTCTCAAATCGGCGCGGAATAGCCACTTTCGGCTTGCCTTGTCCCCGCCACCTGAGCAATGAATGTGGTGCGGAGAACAACACCATGACCGAATATCCCTATATCCTGTTCCACAAATCACCAGAGCAAATGCGTCAACTGGGAGCCTGCGGCGGCAGGGCCTACGGCCGCAACCAGCGCGCCCGCCGCGCCCTCGTCGCGACACCGCCGGAAGCCGTGCCGCCCCCCGCGCTGCCACAGCAAACCACCGCCGAAGCCATCCACCTTCTGGACACCCAGTTTCCGTGCCTACGCGGCGCGGAAAGGTAACTTTCCCGGAATCGGGAGTGGGTGCCCGCGCCCGCTGCGCTAGCGGATCAACACTAGCGATGCGCGCGGTGACCAGACCAGGACTTCGGCTTGGATTCCGGCAACGACCGCGCGCCGGGTGGCGGGTGGAGTTCGGCTTCCAGTCGGGCGGCTGCGCGCATTTGGATAGGCGTCAACCCGAGGCGCGCCAGCCTGCTCTCCGCCGCACCCAGAATACCTGCGATCACCTGGGAAGAAACCTCGAACGCCTCTGCGATTTCCAAAGCCGAATGGGGTCGTTGGCAGCCCAGGCCGAAGTACAGGCCGCAAGCCGTGCCGCCACCCGCGGTGCCACGGCAAACGGCCGCCGAGGCCATCCACCTTCTGGACACCCAGTTTCCGTGGCTGCGTGGTGCGGAAAGGTAACTCTCGCGGAACCAGGCGTGGGGTTGCCCGCGCGGCGCGAGCGGATCAAAACTAGCGATGCGCGCGGTGACCAGACCAGGACTTCGTCTCTGATTCCGGCAACGACCGCGCGCCGGGTTGGGGGTGGAGTTCGGCTTCCCGTCGGGCGGCTTCGCGCATTTGGATAGGAGTCAACCCGAGGCGCGCCAGCCTGCTCTCCGCCGCACCNNATGGGGTCGTTGGCAGCCCAGCCCGAAGTACAGGCGGATCACTTTTTCTTGCCGTGGCTGCAGCATCCGTAGGATCTCGGATATGCGATTTAGATCTATCTGGGTCACTTCCTTTCAGCATACCGCTGGATAGCCTCCCGCCAACCCGATCCGTGCGACTTCATGATCCACTGCCAACGCGGTTACTTCCCGGGTCGTTCCGGTACCAGAGTCGCAAAATTGCAGCGCCGTGGCGAGCACGAACACGTTCCGTTACGAAATCGCCACCACGCCGGGTGCCGGATGGAAATGGAACCGGAGGTGCAATCGGCGCGCACCAAGTCGGGCGCAACGTCAAAAACGATCAAATGTGTTCACAATCGGTCCGGAAAGGATCAAAAAGCCGCTAAATCCGACCCGGTGAATAGAAGCGCCCTGTGCCCGAAATAAACCCGGCAGCGGTGCGTGCAGCAACGCGAATAACGCGGGATGACGAGAGAAACAACGCGGGATGACGCCAAAAATAACGCGAGGATAACGCGGGACGAACGGCGGGGGCGCGCCACCTCATGGCCTTGACCGTCGGCTGTCTCGCGTCGCCGATGCTCCGCGTAATGGATTGATAATAAGTAGGTTATTAACTGGTTAGGTCCATGTGTCCGGGCTGCCCATCCGCCGGATTGTCGCTCCGGACTGTGGGTCGCCCGCGTCATTTTCGCGTTATTTTAACGCCAACGCCTATCCAGAGGCCCAGTTGGGGGCTGCCGCGCGGTCATCGCGGCGCTCCGCCAAGACCGTGCCAAGCCAGGCGAACCGCAGGGTGGCCGGCCCGGGATGACCGACTGTGATGCTATGTATCTGATTTACAGTTACTTAGCTAGATCAAATGGAGCATTATTCTGTTACGGATTTCTCACCAAAAAGGGTCACCTGGGGTCATCTGGGGTCATCTGGCCTTCGCCGGTCACGCTTTACCTCGCATATCTCAATGGAGAACCGCTCTACCGCGCCCACAGCGGATCAACACTAGCGATGCGCGCGGTGACCAGACCAGGACTTCGGCTTGGATTCCGGCAACGACCGCGCGCTGGGAATGTCATTCGGACCGTTTTCCAACAAACCTCAAAGAGAGCGTGGCGAGATTTCGCAAGGATCACCCAAACCCTAGACAGGTCGGCTTCCTGATTATGAAATTCGGCACGACCCGTCTTCATCTGGAAATCACCAAGGCCATCCAAGCGACTTTAGAACAATTTGGCATCTCAGCAATCAGAGCCGACCAGAAGGAGTACAACAGCGACCTATTTTCGAACGTCCTTACCTACATTTATGGTCAGTGTGCCCGAGCATGACGCACTCG
>PKYZ01000131.1 GCA_003132865.1 Bryobacterales bacterium | reverse complement strand
CGATCTACCGGGCATTCCCGGCAAATTGGAAGCGCGAAGTAACAGACGCCATCATCTCGTTTCAATGACGTGAAGGCATGCTTGCACGTGAGGGTTTCAGTTTTGGGCTGCATCATGAGTATTCGCCACTCTCCTTCCTCCCGCCAGTGCTCTGTTTTCACTGTCATTGCCAAACTGAACAGATATTTGGTTGCCTTTTCCCGCAGCGTCTTTCTTGCGGCCGGACTGTCCCACTTATTCAGCAAACCCTGTGTAATTCGGTCTACGTTTGTCCGAAAGGATCTGATCATATCTTCTTGGCGAGAGCGGTCGTAGTTCGTGGGAAAAAGCGAGATGCGTTGCCGCAGACACCATTCTTTGAGCGTACATTGATCGAAACCGATGGCGCATCCCGTCCCTTTATTCGCGTAACGCTCCCATTGGCTGGGCAGTTCCGCGTTCGAAAAACAAGCTATGTGCACGCAGACTTTGGCCCATTGTTCCTTGACGAAGTCACGAGTAAATGGAGAATTCATGCCTGCTCCCATCACCGTTGGCAGAAGGTCGCTGAAAGCATAGAGGATTTCATCGGGGTCATTCATGCTGGTGATTTCCGAGGCCCATAGGCTACACGAATACAATAAAATGTTCCGCATCACACCTTCCGAGCAGTAATGGTACAACGTCTTCGGAGGGTGTGACACCTCGGCGTACTTATTAAAAAGGTTGTTGTATGTGCGCGTCAGAGCAGCTTCAAGAGCCTCGGGAGAACCGTATTGTCTCTTCGGTTTGCGCAAGGGTCAAATACCAATCTTCTCCACTTCGCCCTCGCTGATGTCATCGTTGCGCCGGTCGTAGAGGCCGGTTGTTTTCGCGTTCGAGTGCCCGGCCATGCGTTGCGCGACCTCGATACGGCCGCCATTCGCCAGGTAATCGGTTATCCCTGTGGCGCGGAAGGTGTGGCAGCCTATCGCCGTCTCAATGCCGGCATCAGAAGCACGGCGGCGAACCATGCGCCAAACAGCCGTGCGTGACATGGGCTTGCCCGTAAGGGCGCCGGTCTTCCCGATCGCGCAACGGAACAGCGGCCCCTTGCGATCGCTGCGAAGGCCCGCGGCTTCGATGTAGGCGTCCAGGTGATCTTCCAGCTTGTGGTGACAAGGCATTTCATTGAGCTTACCGTTTTTCTCGTGGAGGCGCAGCCACCACCGCTTTTTCTGCGCATAATAATCCTCGACGTTCAGCGCGACGACCGCGCCGACGCAGGCGAAGGTGTACGTCATCACGGCAACGATGGCCCGGTCGCGGAGGCCCACGACCGTTGACACGTCCATATCCTTCAGCAGCGCGGTTGCTTCTTCCGAGGACAGCATCGGCGTGGAACCCTTGCTCACCGAATAGCGCGGCCCGCGGACGGCATGCGCCGGATTCGACGGAACCACATGGCCGGTTACCGCCAACCGAAAAGCATCCGGATACAGGCGAGGTGTTGTTTCACCGTGGGCGCCGCGTGCTCCGCCTGCAGCGCCTCGATATACGCGGCCACATGGACGGTTGCACCTGGCCGAGTTCGCTAATCCCCAACCCTTCACACCAGCGCAGAAAAGCGCCGGCAATGGCACTCTTTTTAACGCCCGTACCCCGCCCCTTGACACCCGGCCCGGCATCCTGCAAAATTAGGGTTAAGGCGAAGAAAAAGCGAATATGGCCGCCGTGGCGCTGGGCCGGGATTTCGTATTCAAGGTAGGCTTACTGGAGGTTTGCCCTAGCGGTATAGCGGAAGTGGATGCGCTGGCTGGCGGCCTGCCACAAGGGGGGTTGACCGAAGTTTACGGGCCCGCATCGTCGGGACGGACCAGCCTGATGCTGGTGGCCATGGCGCAGTCCACCAGCCGAGAGAATGTATGCGCGCTGGTGGATGCGAGCGACGCATTCGATCCGGCATCGGCCGCGGCGGCCGGCGTACGGTTGGAGCGGCTCTTGTGGGTGCGCTGCGGCGGTAATGCCGAGCACGCGCTGAAAGCCGCGGATCTGCTGGTGCAGGGCGGGGGCTTCGGCCTGGTGGTGATGGATCTGGCGGATACACCGGACGTCACCGCGCGGCGCATTTCGATGACCTCCTGGTTCCGTCTCCGCCGCGCCGTGGAGCATACGCCCACGGTGTTGCTGGTAGTGGAGCAGCAGCCGCATGCCAAGACCAGCGCTTCGCTCACTCTGGAGATGCGGCGCGAGCGGGCGGCCTGGTCCAACGCAAACGCAGGCGAAACCGCCTGCGCCACCTTTGGGCACCCCGGCCTAGAGTCCTGCCCCACAGAGCAGCATAGTTGCAACCCGGCGGAGCGGCCTGAGAGGCCGCCGCAGGCCGAGGGCCTGCCCCACAATTTGCTGCGCGGCATCCGGATACACGTGGACCGGCGCAAGCCCGTGCCGGCGATTGCGGCATCTTTTGAATCGCGCTGGTAGGACGTTATGTTTGCGGCGATCCATGTTAGCTCGGGCACGGTCGAAAACCCGCCCCAACTTCTTGAAAGCGCACGCGGGCGGCCTGGGAGGCCGCCGCAGGCCGAGGGCCTGCCCCACAGTCTGCTGCGGCTGGCACAGGAATTTTCGCCGCTTGTGGAGCAGACCGCCGCGGACACCGTAGCGCTGGATGCCGACGGGCTGGAGCGCATCCACGGCTTGCCCCAGCAAATCGCGACGGCCCTGGCGCGCCGCGCCGTGGAACGCGGCCTCGAGGCCAGCGTGGCAATCGCGGCCAATTTGGATACGGCGGTGCATGCGGCGCGCGGATTTGCGGGCGTGAGCGTGATTCCTTACGGCGATGAAGCCAAATATCTGGGTAGCCTGCCACTCACGTTGCTGGGTCCTACGCCGGAGATGCAGGAGACGTTGGAGCGCTGGGGCATACGCCGTTTCCGCGATCTGGCCGCGCTGCCGGAGTTGGGACTGGCGGAACGGCTCGGCCCGGAAGGGTTGCGCTTGCACAAACTGGCGCGCGGCGCGGGCGACCGGCCGCTGGTCCCCGTCGATGAGCCGCTCCATTTTGAAGAAGAAGCGGAACTGGAATATCCGGTGGAGTTGCTGGAGCCGCTGATGTTCGTGCTGGCGCAGTTGTTGAACGGTTTGCGCGCGCGCCTGGCCTCGCGCGGCCTGGCCACCAATGAGTTGCGGTTGCGGCTGAAGCTGGAAAATCGGGGCGAGCACACGCGCACTCTGCGCTTCCCCGTCCCCATGCTGGACACCAAGGCATTTTTGAAGCTGATCGATCTGGATCTCGGCGCGCATCCGCCGCCGGCGCCGGTGGTGAAGGTATGGCTGGAAGCGGAGCCGGCCAAGCCGCGCGCGGCGCAGACCGGGTTGTTTATTCCCCTCGCGCCTGAGCCGGAAAAGTTGGAACTGACACTGGCGCGGTTGCGGGGGTTGGTGGGTGAGGGGAACGTGGGATCGCCGGAGTTGCTGGATACGCATCGGCCGGGGGCGTTTGCGATGCGGAGATACGGAGACGCGGAGACGCGGCGACGCGGCGACAGGGCGATGGCCATGCGGGCAATGCGGCCGGCGCGGACAGCCCGCGTCCAAATGGCCTCCGGACAGCCGGTGCATGTCCAGGCGGAAGGCGTCCGTGGGCACGTGGTTTCGTCCGCGGGACCCTGGCGGACTTCGGGAGATTGGTGGACTGCCGATCCATGGGCTCGCGATGAATGGGACATCGCGCTGAGCGACGGCGCGCTTTATCGGATTTATTGCGAACAGGGGCGATGGTTTGTGGAGGGGAGTTATGACTGAGAAAGGGGCGGCCTGAGAGGCCGCCGCAGGCTGAGAGCCCAATGCC
>PKYZ01000164.1 GCA_003132865.1 Bryobacterales bacterium | reverse complement strand
GAATTGGCCAATCTCCAGGGCGCGCGAAGCGCGCCAGCGCCGGTCCATCGGCGATCTTGATTTCGCCGGCATGTGGGCGCACCGCGACGAAATCACCGACAGCGTGACCTATGTGAACAGTCTTCGCGGTAACCCACGTCGATAGGTCTGCTCCGAAAGCGAAAAGTTGTCATGCCTTGTCGACACCGGCGTTCCGGTTGACGTTTCCCGTGGCAACTAGGCCGCGATGACGGCTCTTCGGTTCATCGCCGGGCTGCGGGCGACGCGGCGACGGGCATGGTGGCCATCAACGCTCGCAGAACGGCATTCACGGATTCCGCGCTCTTGAAAACCTGTGCCACATCGGGATCTAACAACACCGCGACGCATCCCGGCCGGGCCCGTTCGGCAAACCGATTCGGCTTGGCTTTCGAGTAGTCGAAACGATACTCGGACCGCAGCCCATTGTCCCGCTTTGGCTTGTCAGTTTTTGACATGTTCCTCATAGTCATGCAACTCCTTGCGCGTGGCGCGGCGAGCGCTGATGATACGAACTCGGTCGCTCTCCGGCTCCGTGAAGCATACCAAACAACAGACGCGCCGGCCTCGAGTGGCCGAGAATGATCTCCCGAGGCTCGTCGGCGGAGTGATATTCATCCTCGAAAATCCGCGCCAGGGGATCGCTGAACACGGAAGTCGCCTCGGCAAAGCTCACGCTGTGCTTCAGGAGATTGGCTCGCGCTTTGCGGGGATCCCATTCGAACACCAAGGACATCGCGTCTCTCTATTAGAATAGCGAGATTGCAGCCCGGCCACATCCACGGCGAGCTGTGCTCGTCCAAGGGGATCCCGTCAAGCGCACACAAGACGCGTCAAGCCGCCATGCTAACTTAATTCAGAGTGCCCCCCATCGACGAACAGCTAACCTATCTAACGAAAGGTCTCGCGGAGATCATTCGCGAAGAAGACCTGCGCGCACGCCTGGCGCAGGCAGCCCAGGCCGGCCGCCCGCTGCGCGTGAAAGCCGGCTTCGATCCCACGGCGCCCGACCTGCACCTGGGCCACACCGTCCTGCTGCGCAAGATGAAACATTTTCAGGACCTGGGCCACACCGTCATCTTCCTGATCGGCGATATGACGTCGCTCATCGGCGATCCCACGGGCCGCAATATCACGCGTCCGCCCATGACGCGCGAAGACATTAACCGCAACGCCGAAACCTACCGCGCGCAGGTCTTCAAAATCCTCGATCCCGAGAAGACCGAGGTGCGCTTCAACAGCGAGTGGCTGCAGCCCTTGCGCTATGAGGAACTGGTGCGCCTGTGCTCGCGCTACACCGTGGCGCGCATCCTGGAGCGCGACGATTTCTCGAAGCGCTACAAAGCCGGCACGCCGATCTCCGTGCACGAACTGCTGTATCCGCTGGCGCAGGCGTACGATTCCGTGGCCCTCAAGTGCGACGTGGAAATGGGCGGCACCGACCAGAAATTCAACCTGCTGGTGGGCCGCGAGATTCAGAAAGATTTTGGACAGCCGCCGCAGATCGTGGCCACCACGCCGCTGCTTGAAGGTCTGGATGGCGTCAACAAGATGTCCAAATCGTTGGGCAACTACATCGGCATCACCGAGCCGCCGGAGATCATGTACCGCAAGGTGATGCAGATCGGCGACGGCCTGATGTTCCGCTACTACGAACTGCTCACGGACCGCAGCTTGGCGCAGATCGACCAAATGCGCGCGCGCATCGCCGGTGAGGAATTGCATCCCATGCAAGCCAAGGCGGAACTGGCGCGCTTGATCGTAACCGATTTCCACTCCGCCGCGGACGCCGCACGCGCGGAGGAGGAGTTTAACCGCGTAGTCCGCCGTCACGAAGTTCCGGCGGACATACAGACAGTGCCGCTGCCCGAAGGCGTACGCACCGCCGCCGGCATTCGGATCGACAAGCTGCTCGCCAAGACCGGCCTCGCGGAGTCGGTCTCGGACGCCGCGCGCAAAATCAAGGCGGGCGCGGTCGAGATCAACGGTCAACGCGTGCATGACCTCGTGCTGGCCGATGCGCCCGCCGAGTTGATCGTGCACGCCGGAAAGAACTGGCGGAAGGTCACCATATAGATGCATGTTGGCCTTCCGCGATAACGTCTTCCTGGCGGCTGACGCCCTCCGCGCTCACAAGCTGCGCGCCTCGCTGACCATGCTGGGCCTCACCATGGGGGTGGCCACGCTGATCGCCGTCATGACTCTGGTGCAGGGCGCCAACCGCTACGTGGAACAGAAGATCGCGAATCTCGGCACTAACGTTTTCCGTATTTCGCGCCTGCCCTTCGCGGTCACGGATTTCTCTGTGGTGGTCCGCGCTCAGCGCAACAAGAACATTTTGCTTGAGGACTTGCAGGCCGTGGCGGAAGGCTGTGCGCACTGCCAGTACGTGGGCGCCTCGGTCGCCAGCACGCTCGGCGTACGCTACCGCGACCGCGACCTGGAGGACGTCGCGCTCTACGGCCACACGCCCAACATGGCCGAGATCGACACGCGCACGCTGGCGTCGGGCCGCTATTTTACGGAGCCGGAAGACCGCCACGCCGCACCCGTCTGCCTGCTCGGTGACCGGCTGGTCCAGGAGTTGTTTACCGGGGTGGACCCTATCGGGCACGTGGTCAAGACGGGCAACGAAGAGTTCACGGTGGTCGGGACGTTCGAGTCCATCGGTTCCGTCTTGGGCCAGGATCAGGATACTTTCATGGTCATCCCGCTGAATACTTACCTGCGCATCCGAGGATCGCGAAACAGTCTGACGTTGGAAATCAAGGCTGCCGGCAGCCAGCAGCTCTTTCAGCAGGCGCAGGACGACGTGCGGGTAATCATGCGCGCCCGCCGCCACATTACCGAAGGCCGCGACGAGGACTTCTATATTGGCACGGCCGAGAGTTACATCTCGTTATGGCAAAGTATCAGTTCGGCGTTCTTCGCTGTCTTTGTGATGGTAAGTTCGATCTCCGCCGTGGTGGGCGGCATTGTCATCATGAATGTCATGTTAGTGAGCGTGACGGAGCGGACCAAAGAGATCGGCGTCCGCCGAGCGATGGGAGCGACACAACACGATATCCTGATGCAGTTCCTGACCGAAAGCGTCATGCAATGCATCGTGGGGGGCCTGATCGGCGTATTCATAGGCTTTCTCTGCGCCCTGGCCATCCGCAGCCTAACCTCGCTGCCCGCCGCCGTGCAAACCTGGGTGGCTATCCTGGGAGTGGTGCTAAGTTCCATCATCGGGCTGTTCTTTGGGATCTACCCCGCGACCAAAGCGGCCAAGCTGGACCCCGTGGCAGCGCTCAGAACGGAGTAATTTGCCGCAGATGCACGCAGATGCANNTGCCCTGGCGCATGAACTGCGCAGCGCCTGTTTTGCAGTCGAGCAGCAGAAGGCCCTGAAGGTGTACTATCGAGGCATTGTGGTCGGAGAATACGCTGCCGACCTCTTGGTAGAGGGCCTTGTTGTGGTCGAGCTAAAGGCGGTCAGAGCTTTCGACGACATTCACTTGGCTCAATGTCTGAACTATG
>PKYZ01000658.1 GCA_003132865.1 Bryobacterales bacterium | reverse complement strand
ACACTTTTCGGATAGGAGCCCCAAATAGTGAGGCCAGGACCTAGCTGGCGTGATGCCAGCGAAAAGGACACTAAGCACCGCGAAGATCGACAGGCGACGTAAGGATGTCGTAAAAATCGAAAGTAGCCCACTACCGATGGGCGCACGGATCTGTACTCACTCGGCTGGTGCTTTATGAGATGCTGACCGGGCGGCTGCCGTTTGCGGGGGATACCCCGGTCGCGCTGCTGGTGCAACGATTACAGGTTCAACCGCTGCCGCCGGACCGGTTGCGGCCCGATCTCCATATTTCCCCTGATGTTTCGAAGTTGGTGATGAAAGCGATCGAGAAGGATCGAGAGAACCGCTATCGGTCGGCTGGGGAGATGGAGGGGGCGATTGCGGCGGTGCTGGATTCGCGGCGGGCCGAGCGAGAGCGGCGGGAGCGGGAAAGGGCAGAGACGGCGAGGCTGGCGGCCGCTGAGGCCGAGCGAGCGCGGCAGGAGCGCGAGAGGGCTGAGGGCAGCGCGGCTGGCAGTAGGGGCCGAGACCACCAGGCTGGCGGCAGAACGGACCGAGCGCGAGCGGGCCGAGGCCATGAGGCTGGCGGTTGTTCGGGCCGAACAGGAACGGCTCGCGCGGGAAGAAGCGGAGCGGAAAAAGCAGGAGCAAGCCGCGCGCCATCCGCAACGCAAGGATTATGGCGGTGCAACACGTGTCAAGGGTGAGCGGAGGCTCCGGCCGAAGCTCCTTACCATCACGGGTCTTGCTGTCGCGTTGGCGGCGGCCGCGTTCTTCATCGGGCGTTACGCACTGGAAAGGCGGGGGCCGCTTCCCCCCGCCGTGGTGCCAGCGCCGAAGACCGAGAGCGTCCCGCCGGAAACTGCGCGCCGGGAACCGCCGCCAACCAGCACGGCAGAGGGCACCGGGAACATCTCAGCGCCGAATACGGAGAACCCGCGGGAACCACTGGCCCCGAGCTTGTCCGCAAAGCCCTCGACCATCCCAGCGCCGAAGAGCGAGAGCCCGGCCCGCCTCGAACCGCCGCCAGAAACTGGGATCGTTAAAAACCCGGCGGTGCAGAAGCCCTCGGTACCGCAGTTACGTGTGCGCACGAATCCGAAGGACGGGCTGCGGTACGTATGGACTCCTCCGGGGACGTTCACCATGGGCTGTTCGCCGGGGGATTCGGAGCGCCACGACGATGAAAAGCCCGCCCACAGGGTCACGATCACCAAGGGGTTCTGGCTGGGGCAGACGGAGGTGACGCAGGCGGCCTACCAGCGAGTGGTGGGAACGGATCCGAGCGATTTCAAAGGCGCTAATCTTCCGGTGGAGCAGGTCAGTTGGGATCAAGCGCAAGCGTACTGCCAGGCAATCGGCGGCAGGCTGCCCACGGAGGCCGAGTGGGAATATGCGGCGCGGGCGGGAAGCGTGCAGAGCCGGTACGGCGATATCGACCGCATCGCGTGGTACTACGGCAACAGCGGAGGCCACACCCACGAGGTCGCGCAGAAGGAAGCGAACGCGTGGGGGTTGTACGACATGCTGGGGAATGTCTGGGAGTGGACGGCAGACGGGTACGGAGGCTACGCGCCGGGCTCAGCCGTTGATCCGGCGGGACCGTATCCGGGCAATCTCGAGCGCTGCGGGGCGGGGCTTGGAACAATGGTCCGAGGTACGCGCGCGTGTCGTACCGTAGCAGGCTCGAGCCAGGCAACCGTAACAACAATATCGGGCTGCGGTGCGCGGCGGATGCGGGCAATGCCTGCCAAACAGCCAAGAGGCGAGAGCCGGACGGGATTACGGTCCCGCCGGGAGTGCCCGCCCGCTTCCGGGCTTTGGTCCCGGCGAGCCGCGCAAGCGGAGCGCCAAACATCAACCTACTCCCCGCCCTGTGGTAGTTCCGGCTAAAAGGGAGCGAAGCTTGGCGGGGAGGACACCCTAAAGAACACGGGGAGCCGGCAATCGTGGTGCAGTTGGCTGGTGCGGCAGCGGGACGAGGGCGTCCCGCGCGGTCCAGGGGGACCGCCCCACCAGCCGGACTCAGCGCAAATGGCTGAGTCAAGTGGATACCCAATGCGCAAGAAAAAAGAACGTATCGTGAGCATGGAGCTTGATCCAACAAATCCCGCGCCGCCAACACCCAAGCAGAAGGCGGAACTCGCGGCGTTGGCTGAGATGCCTGACGAGGAGATCGATTACAGTGACATTCCGAAAAAGCCGGCTGGTTTCTGGGCCGATGCGGTACGTGGCGGTCTCCACAGACCGGTCAAACGCCAGTTAACCGTGCGCATCGACGCGGACGTATTGGCATGGCTCAGGTCCCAGGGCACGGGTTATCATAGCCGTCTGGACCGGATTCTTCGTTCGGCTATGCTCAAGGACCTCAGGAGACGATGAACGCACGCATCGGAATATTCGGAATCGGACTGGCGGCCTACTGGCCCCAGTTCCCCGGCATGAAGGAGCGGCTGGAAGGATATCAGCGCGCGCTGGAAGATCGCGTCCGCGGTTTCGGCGGCGAGGTTGTTTCCGCCGGGCTGGTGGACACGCCCGAGGGTGCGCGCGCCGGCGGACAACTCTTCCTGCGCGAGGACGTGGACCTGATTCTCTGCTACGTGGCTACTTACGCCACGTCGTCGCAGGTGCTGCCGGTCGTGCAGAAGCCGCAGGCCCCGGTGCTGGTGCTGAATCTGCAGCCCTCCGCGGCGCTCGACTATGAGACCGCGGATACCGCGGAATGGCTGGCGAACTGTTCGGTCTGCTGTGTACCGGAGATTGCGAACGCTTTCGCGCGCGCCCGCATCGATTTCCACGTGGTCTCGGGCCAGCTTCACGAGGATGCCGCCGCGTGGCGCGAAATCGAGGACTGGTGCCGCGCCGCAGCCGTAGCGCGCGCCGTCCGCCAGTGCCGCATCGGCTTCCTGGGCCATACCTATCCGGGCATGCTGGACATGTATTCGGACTTCACCACGATGCACGCGCAGCTTGGGGCGCATATCGAGGTGCTGGAGATGGACGACTTGGCGAAGCGGGTGGCGGCCGCGGGCGCGGATGACGTCGGCGCGAAGCTGGCCACCGCGCGCGAGGTGTTCGCCATCGATGCGAGCGTGCCGGCGAGCGATCTGGATTGGGCCGCGCGGGTGGCGGTGGGACTCGACCGTCTGGCGGCGGACTTCGCGCTCGACGGCCTCACCTACTACTATCGCGGACTGGATGGCAATGAATTCGAACGCCTGGGCGCAGGGCTGATCCTGGGCAATACGCTGCTCACGGCGCGCGGCATTCCCGCCAGCGGCGAAGGCGACTTGAAGACGTGCCTGGCGATGCTGATGATGGATCGACTCGGGGCGGGCGGCTCGTTCACCGAGTTCTACGCGATGGACTTTCGCGACAATTTCGTGCTGATGGGGCACGATGGTCCCGGCCACATCGCCATCAGCGACGCGCGTCCGGTGCTGCGCGGGCTGGGCTTGTACCACGGCAAGCGCGGCTCCGGCGTTTCGGTCGAGTTCAAGGTGAAGACCGGACCGGTGACGATCCTGGGCTTGACGCAAACCGCCGACGGTAAGCTCAAACTGGTAGCCGCGGAGGGCGAATCGCTGCCGGGACCGATTCTGCGCATCGGCAATACCAATTCGCGGCTGCGGTTTTCGTTGGGGCCGGCGGAGTTCATCAACCGCTGGTCGATGGAAGGCCCCACGCACCATTGCGCGCTGGGAGTGGGCCACAATCTGGCGCGCATCGGCAAGCTGGCGTCGCTGTTGAAGATGCCGCTGGCGGAGGTGAAGTGATCGAACGTGTATGCTTTCTGCTGAAGGTGCGGCCGGGGCGGCTCGCGGAATACAAAGAGCGCCACAAAGCGGTCTGGCCGGAGATGCTGGCGGCGCTGCGCGAAACCGGATGGCGGAACTACTCGCTGTTTCTGCGCGACGACGGGCTGCTGGTGGGGTATCTGGAAACGCCCGATTTTGCGGCGGCGCTACGGGGCATGGCGGGGCGCGAGATCAACGAGCGATGGCAGCGGGAGATGGCGCCGTTTTTCGAGGCGCTGGATGGGCGGCGGCCGGACGAGGGCATGCTGGCGCTGGAGGAGGTGTTCCATTTGGAGTGAGTTGGCGCGTAAGATGGAGGAGGGCTGGCTATGAGGTTGATCATCACGATCTATCAGGACGAAGATGGGGCGTTCATTGCGGAGTGTCCATCGATACCCGGCTGTGTAAGTCAGGGGGCGTCGGAGGCTGAGGCCGAGGTCAACGTCAGGGATGCCATTCGAGAATGCCTCGCGGTTCGGGCGGAGATGGGGCTGCCTGCGACTGTTGCGACGCGCGAAATCGAAGTTTCAATCTGATGGCTGCGGTGCCGTTGCTCCGGCCGCGCGATGCGATTCGGGCGTTCGAGAAACTTGGGTGGCAGGTGGCGCGCCAGAGGGGTAGCCACATTGTGCTTACGAAGGTTGGGCACATTGCGACGCTCTCGATTCCGGATCACCGTGAGGTGGCCAGGGGGACATCGCGGGTGCTGATCTCCAAGGCCGGACTGACGGTGGAGGAGTTTCTGTCTGCTTTATGAGGGCATGCTGGCAGAGAAATGGGTGTTCCATTTGGAGCGTTTGCTGGCGCCGGCCTCGCCATGGCCCGGATGCCTGTAATCTTGACGCGGTTCAGGTGGTGTACCGCTAGCGCCCGGCAGCGGCTGGACAGGCCGGCGCAGGGCAGCGCTGCCGGCCGGGTCGAAGATTTCAGCCAGTACCCTCAGCCCCCGAGGTGATACGCTACCTAAAGTGCAGTGCAGTGAACGGACAAACCCGGCTATACACGAATGGAGCTAAGGAGCGTGCCCATCCTACAGTCGTTTACGAACCTAGTGCGGAAGCGCTGCGATCCAAGTACCCTGGTTCAGTCGGGGAGTTCGCCGAAGCCGTTGTGCTCCTTGGCCAGCTTAATGATCAGTACCGCTTACAGCGACCGGACGCCGTTCAGGAAGATTCGCGGATCTGAACATTCAAAAGTGTCAATTACAACCTACTATGTGCGCTGTATGCTCAGATTAATGGCGATTCAAGAAAACAAGCGTTCGTGATGAGTGTCCTGCGACGATTAAATACGCAAGCACACGCGCGGGGTAAACGTACAGCCCACCCGCACTGGTACGGATTTGTGTCCGAGCTTCCGTTGATTGCGGAGTTTTGTGTGCGGAATGGTGCCACCAATGCGTTCTTTGGCGCACTGGACAGAATTGCAACCTCGCCAGCGTGTATCGTGCTGCTCATGCACCTGGCAGATATGATCAGGTTGAACTTCACGATCTTCAGCGACTCTGAATATGACCAGAGATCCGCCAGTTTGCCGACCGCGTCTTCGAGGATTGCAGAAAGGCTCAATATTTCTCTCTCAAAGGATCTCTGATGGAAGGCCTGAACATCGAAATCAACCAGGACAAAGAAGCTGTTCAGGGCTATTTGAGCGGCTTCAGGTTCACTGCGACCCTTGGAAAAAGCCTCGACGAGGCCGAGCGGAACTATCATGAAGCCGGAGACGCATTCAGTCTAAAAACCAGCATGGGACACCTCCGCAGCTTCCTTGAAGGCCTGCATACGGAGGCCTTTCCCATCTTGATAGCCAGGTTTGGCGGATCAATTCCTGCAACGTGGGGTAAAGGGCTAGCGTTCCTCCGTCAGTACGCAGTGCTTTCACCGCCTGAGGAAAGATTTGTAGCAGATCTGTACACCATCATCAGCGATGAAGCGGTTCATCCTCTTGCGACCGAGCGAGGGTACGCACGACTATTCCGTAACGTGGTCATCGAATACGCACTACTGTTCCTTTGGAAGCTGGAGAAACTGGGCCTGAAGCCAAGCGACGAGCAGTCGGTCAAGAACACCTGACCCAGCGACCTTACCCAGCCGGTAAGCCGATGCGACTACGAGTTCTCTCTCGCGGGACTGGGCGGCCATGATTCTTGCCCAATCAAAGCTAGCAGACATTTGAATGAATTCCGCAACGGCATCCGCCGCAGCCACAATGTCTTCAAGGAGAAGCGCGTCACGCCTCATAAAGCAGCCGCGCTCGCGGAATGATTTCTCTCATGAGCGGCTCTCGCAAAGCGCGTTTCGAAACCAGATCCACCTTGCGGCGGAGAAGCTCGCTCAACTCGCGCTCTGCTGCGAAATGGCGCAGCAAGCTGACATTCGCTCCAGGCAGAAACTCGACCAAAAGGCCGATGTCGCTATCCGGCCCCATCTCCCCTCGCGCCGCCGATCCGAAAAGCGACAATTCCTTTATTCGATAACGGCGGCACAATTCCGCGATCTCGGCTTCGTGCAGGCGAACGGCCGTTGGTAAAGGGCTTGGCACTAGTTCCCATTATCGCCTGCAAAGCGCACTGGCGCCAGGTTCTACAGCACCTCTTCCGACCAATTCTCCAGCACCTGCTTCACCTTCGCCGTGAACTGATCGGCCAGCGCGCCGTCGATCAGGCGGTGATCGAAGCTCAGCGACAGGTACATCACCGAGCGAATGGCAATGGCATCGTCGATCACCACGGGCGTCTTCTCCACCGCGCCCACGCCCAGGATGGCCACCTGCGGCTGGTTGATGATGGGGGTCGCGATCACGCTGCCGAAGCTGCCGAAGTTGGTGATCGAGAATGTCCCGCCCTGCACTTCGTCGGGCTTGAGTTGCCGGGAGCGGGCGCGCGTGGCGAGATCCACAATGGAGCGCTGCAGGCCCAGCACGTTCTTCTCATCCGCCTGGCGGATCACCGGCACGATCAGTCCGTTTTCCAGCGCCACCGCGATGCCGACGTTGATCTCGTTGTGGTGGATGATGTTGTTGCCTTCGAGCGAGGCATTCAGCAACGGATAAGTGCGCAGGCCCACGACGGTGGCACGCACGACGAACGGCAGGTAGGTGAGCGATAGGCCGTAGTTTGACTGGAAATCGGCCTTGTGGCGATCGCGTATGCGGGCCACTTTGGTCATATCCACCTTATGTATGGTGGTGACGTGCGCCGAGGTGCGGCGGCTGGCGACCATGTGCTCGGCGATGCGGATGCGCATGGTGCTCATCGGCTCGATGCGAGTCTTGGCTTGTCCGGCGGCGGGGAGGGGCGGCGGCGCGGCTTGCTCCGACGGGGGCGGCGGAGGCGGAGGCGCGGCTTCGACCGGCGGTGGCGGAGGCGGTGGCGCGGGCGCCTGTTGCTGGCGCGCGATGTGGCCTTCCAGATCCTGCTTCGTGATGCGGCCGCCCGCGCCGGTGCCCTTCACTTTGCTCAGGTCGATGGAATATTCCCGCGCCATGCGGCGCACCAGCGGGGAGAGTGGACCGGTGGGCTCGGGGGCTTCGGCGGACTCTTCAGCGGGCGGCGGCGGGGGGCCGACGTGGACGTCGGCCGCAGGACTGGAGTCNNCAGCGGCAGGCTGGGCAGCGGCTGGTGCGGCAGCCGGGGCAGTTCCGCCGCCCTCGTCGATGCGCGCCACCACGGTGCTGATGCCGACCGTCTTTCCCTCTTCGACCATGACTTCCGAGAGCGTCCCCGCGGCCGGCGATGGAATCTCCGTATCCACCTTGTCGGTCGAAATCTCAAACAGCGGCTCGTCCCGCTCCACATGGTCGCCGGGCTTCTTCAGCCACTTGGTCAGCGTCCCTTCCACGATGCTCTCGCCCATCTGGGGCATCACTACGTCTGTCATGTGCAATCCTCTCTATCTCGCGATCAAATACGCGGCCGAAATGCGCGGCCAGGCGCTCCGCAACCGCCGTCCACGAGGCGCCGCATCCCAATTGCGCCATGGAAGTCACGGGCTTGGTGAGGCCGCAAGGAACAATATACTGAAAATAGCGCAGGTCGGTCGAGACGTTTAGCGCGAAACCGTGCGAAGTCACCCATCGGCTGATGTGCACGCCGATGGCGGCGATTTTGCGCTCGCCCACCCAGACGCCCGTCAGTTTGGGAATACGGCCGGCCTGGATGCCGAAATCCGACAGAGTATCGATCAGGGTCTGTTCGATGGCCCGCACGTAGGCTCCCACATCGCGCTGCCATTCGCGCAGGTCGAGGATGGGATAGCCCACGATCTGTCCGGGGCCGTGATAGGTGACGTCGCCGCCGCGGTCTGTGGGATGGAAGGCGATGCCGGCGCGGGTCAGGATTTCTTCGCCGGCCAGGAGATTTTCCATGTGACCGTTGCGGCCCATGGTGATGGTGTGGGGGTGCTCCAGCAGGATGAGTTGATCGGGGATAGCGCCGGCCTTGCGCCGCGCGACAAGCCGTTGTTGCAATTCAAACGCGCTGCCGTACTCCACACGGCCCGGTTCCTGCCACTCGCACTTAAGCATTGATGGCCAGACCGTAGACCGCGTTGAAGCCTTCGCCCATCACTTCGGAAAGCGTGGGATGCGGATGGATGGTGTGCATGATGGTCTCCACCGTGGCTTCCGATTCCATGGCCGCCACCGCTTCGGCGATCAGCTCGAAGGCTTCCGGGCCGATAATGTGCACGCCCAGGATTTCGCCGAGCTTCTCGTCGGCCACCACCTTGATGAATCCGCCGTGGCTGTCCAGAATGCTAGCCCGGCTATTGCCCGCGAACGGAAACTTGCCGATCTTCACCTGGTAGCCTTGCGCGCGGGCCTGCGCTTCCGTCAGCCCCACGCTGCCGATGCCCGNNCCCGCCACTACGTCGCCGATGGCGTACACGCCCGGCTCGCCGGTCTGCTGATACGGATTCACCTTGATAAAGCCGCGGTCCAGCTCCACGCGCGTGTTTTCCAGGCCGATGTTTTCGGTATTCGGCTTGCGGCCTACCGCGACCAGCAGTTTCTCCGCCTCGACCTCTTCCGTTTTACCGCTCGCCAGCGTGGCCGTCATCTGCACGCCTTTACCGCCCTTGCGCACGTTCTCCACCTTGGCGCCGGTTTCCACCCGGATGCCGGCCTTGCGGAACGACCGGTCCAACTCCTTGGAGATCTCCTCATCCTCCACCGGCACGACGCGCGGCAGCATTTCGAAGACCGCGACCTCGCTCCCGAAGCGGTTGAAAATAGAGGCGAACTCCACGCCTACGGCACCCGCGCCGATGATGGTCAGAGACTTGGGCACCGCGGTCAGGTTCAGGATCTCGATGTTGGTCAGGATTAGATCCGGGTCCGGCTGGAGTCCGGGCAGCATGCGGGCTTCCGAGCCGGTCGCAATAATAATGTTGCGCGCGTCTAGGGTTTGCGGGCCTTGCGGGCCTTGCGGGGTCTCGACTTCGATGCGCCCACCGCCTTTCAGCCGGGCGTAGCCCTTGATCCATTCGACCTTGTTCTTGCGCAGCAGGCCTTCGACGCCTTTGGAGTGCTTGTTGACGATGCGGTTCTTCTTGTCGATGACCTTCGGGTAATCCAGCACCGGGTTCTGGCAGTGGATGCCGTCGGCCTCCGGATTCAGGAAGTGGTCCCAGACATCGGCCGTATGCAGCAAGGCCTTTGTTGGAACGCACCCAACCAGCAGGCACGTCCCACCTAATTTAGGCTGCTTCTCGATGAGGGCGGTCTTGAGGCCGTACTGGCCGGCGCGAATAGCAGCCGAATATCCACCGGGGCCGCTGCCGATGACGATCAGATCGTAGGACACTTTTTCCATTCTACATCGCCCCTACAATAAAGATATGACTTGGCTTTTGATATTACTGATGTGCGGATCGGGCGCCGGGATTCCGGCTGCCTTCGCGCAGACCAGCCGCGCCAAGAAGACCACCGCGCAGCCTGCCCAGCCGCACAAGTGGCCCATCGAAAGCCTGAAGGTGGAAGGGAATCACAACTACACGCAGGCCCAAATCCTGGCCGTGGCTGGCTTGAAGATAGGGCAACTGGCGGGCAAACAGGAATTCGAAGCTGCGCGCGACCGGCTGGTGGCCACCGCCATGTTCGAAACGGTGGGATACAAGTTTGCGCCCGGCGGGGATAAGAACGGCTATGCGGCGTCGTTCCAGGTGGTGGAAGCGCAGCCGGCCTATCCCATTCGTTTTGACGATCTGGGGGTACCGGAAAAAGAACTCGCGGACTACCTGCGGGGCAAGGATCCGCTCTTCGCCCCGCGGCTGGCTGCCACCAAACCGGTGTTGGAGCGGTACAAGCAGTGGATCCAGGAGTATGTGACGGCGCACAACGGCAAAGACAAGGTCATCGCGAAGGTCACGCCGGTGGGGGTGCCCTCAGGGCCCTGCGAGTTCGTCATTTTGTTCCGGCCGGCACGCTCCGATCCGGCGGTGGCGGAGGTCGCGTTCGAAGGCAACCAAGTGATCCCGACCTCCGCGCTGCAGAACGCCATTGCGGAGGTGGCGGTCGGGTTGCCATACAAAGAAGAGGCCTTCCGCCAGTGTCTGGACTCCAGTATTCGCCCGCTGTACGACGCGCGCGGCCGCATTCGCGTCACGTTCACCAAGGTGACGGTGGAAAATGCGAAGGACGTACAGGGTCTGGCCGTGAAGGTGACGTTGGAGGAAGGCGGAACCTATGACCTAGGCGGCGTGCGCGTCGAAGGCGCGCCCCACTTCGAGGCGGTGCGATTGCTGAAGACCGCGAAGTTCAAGAACGGCGATCTCGCCGACTTCGACGAAGTTGGCAAGGGTGTGGACCGCATCAAAAAGGTGCTGGCGCATCAAGGCTACATGCGGAACGACGTGCAAATCGTGCGCCATATCGACGATGCCAAGAAGACCGTGAACCTGGTGCTGCGCATCGACGAAGGCCCGCAGTTCCTTTTCGGAACGCTGCACATCGAAGGGTTGGACCTCAACGGCGAGGCCGCTGTCCGGAAGATGTGGACGCACAAGCCAGCCACGCCGTACAACCCCGAATATCCGGATTACTTTCTCCAGCAAGTACGCGAGGCGGGCCTCTTCGACAACCTGGGCGACACCCGGGCCGAGACGAAGATCGACGATAAGACGCACATCGTGGACGTGACCCTGTATTTCAAATACGCCCCGCCGCCTGTTAACCGCAAGAAGACCTCACCGTTTTAGCTAACGAGGAGGATTCAAATGGAACCAAAGACCGCCGGGATCATGCTACTGTTCCTGGCTATGTTTGCCACGATAGGGTGGACGGTATATCTGGCTGCCGATATGAGCAAACGGCAGCGCAGGATGAAAGTACAGGCCGAACTGCACGGCCGGCTGCTGGATAAATTCAGTTCGGCGCACGAGGTGGTCGAGTTCCTGCAAACGCCCAGCGGCGCGCAGTTCGTGGGAGACATCTCCAGCGATCGGGAGGAGCCGGCCAGCGGGATTCTGCGCTCTGCGCATCGCGGGATTATTCTGGTGATCGTGGCGATCGGCTGCCTGGGTCTGACCGTGCCCTACGGTTGGCGGGACAATCCGCTGTTGGTGATGGGCGTGATTCTGTTGTGCTTGGGTATCGGGTTCCTGCTTTCGGCCGCCGTCTCGCACCGTCTATCGCGGACGTTGGGTTTGACAGAGCGCGCCGGCAACACTCAACAGTGAAGCGCCGATGGACCAGGACGAGTTCACGGCGTTCTATCACGAGACAGCTCTGGCTTTGCGCGGCTACATCCGGCGCGTCTCGGGGGACGGGCAGGCGGCGGACGATCTACTCCAGGAGACCTATCTGCGGTTCCTGCGCGCCAAGCCGACGGCGGAGGACCGCCCGGCGATGAAAGCCTATCTTTATAAGACGGCGACCGCGGCGATCTACGACCGGTGGCGCAGGCAGAGGCGCGAGCGGTTGTGGTCGCTGGCGTTCCGGTTCCATGAAGAGGCGCCGCGGGCCGCCGGGACCGGGGATGTTACGCGGTGCTTCCAGAAACTGAAACCGCGGGAACGGGCATTGCTGTGGCTGGCGTATGTGGAAGGGTGCGCGCATGGCGAAATCGCCGGGACGCTGGATTTGAGCGAAAAGAGCGTTCGGGTGCTGCTGTTCCGGGCACGCCGCAATCTGGAGCGTATTCTGAGGCAGAATGGTCTTAGCGAGGTGAAGCCGTGAACGAGCCTGAAGCCGCGGTCTGGATGGGCCGGCTGGTGGAACTTTCCCGCAGCGAAGGCGCGCTGCCGGACCCCGCGCTCATTTGGTGGAAGGCGCGGTTGCTGGAAAGGCAGGCGGCCCAGGCGCGGGCTGCGCTGCCGATCGCGATCGCGCAATGGCTATCCCTGGTGGTGGCGGTGGTTACGATGATTGTTCTTTGCGCGGTCAACTGGCCGGGCATTAAGGGAATGCTGGAACCCGCCGGTTTCACGCTGTGGGTGGCCGTTGCTGGCGGCGTCATTTTGATGGGGCTGGCCTTGCGGTTCGTGTTTGGCGAGTGATGCTGGCGGCGCCGCAATCATAGCTGGCTTTTCGATCAGGTAGCGGTCATCTTGGGCCCCGTGCACCAGCCGCATCAGTCCGTGCCCGTGAGTTCACGTGGTCCATTGCCTCGTTTGCCACGGGCATCAGATGCATCACGTCACCTGGCGGAAGGCCGCATGAGCCGAGATGTTTTTCAGCGCTTGCCGGTTGGTTTTGCGCCAGGAGCTTGATGAATTGTGCCGCCAGGACGCTGCCGAGCCGGGATCGAATTTCGCAGAACTCTGGGGACTGAAACAGCTTCTCAACTCGGTCCTCGACGAGCTTCATGTCAAACCAGACTCTCTCTCTCTCTCTCTCTCTCTCTGGTTCGGATTTGGCACTCGGCTTCCCCTCCTGCCTTCCATGAAAATCAACGGGATAGGCTTGGGTGAGATTCGGGGGCCGAGGAATTTGCGCAGATGCGCGTTGATCAGTAGACCATGATTTCGGGCCGGCGAGTCGATTGCCAACTGAGGTAGGCCTTCCGAAACTCGTGCTCGGCTCCGGTCATTCCGTCGGCGGTGGGAGTTCCGAGGCGATGCCAGAAAATTCCAATAAGCAGGTCGGCCCTTTCGATTTCCAGGATCTCATCGACTAAGCCTTGCGGACCCAGCGCGTGAAAACCCGGATGGGTATCCGCTTCCCACCGAATCACCTGGGGATGGAACCCTTTTCGATGTGCCGTATCGCTATTGATCTCATCAACAGCGCGTACTACTGCATCAGCTCGGGGTGGACATCCGTTGGTGAGGCGACCGCAATGTTGAAGACGGTGAAGTTCGTCGGCATACGAGGAAACCTGAGCATAATAATAATACCGCAAGGGGCGTGCCCAAGAGGGGTTTTCGTGGACCCACTGAAACGCTTTGCATGCCGTGATTCTCGAGTTCCAGCGGAACAGCGGCGACTTGGGCAAAACCGCACAGCGCGGAGTATGCCGCGAAACAGGGATACGTCTGGCCGGTTACCAGGGCACTCCTGCCGCGCGCCTTAATCGCAGTGCGGCAACTGCCGCGGGTGACAGAGGATTTGCGCTATCCATGGAGACGGAGTAGCTTGGTTGTATGGCTGAACTTAAGCTGGATCACCCAGTTCCCATGAGCGAAGAAGAGGACGACGCGACATTGGCGGCTATTGATCGGGGTATTCAGGACGCGGATGAAGGCCGGGTCGTTTCGGCGGAAGAAGCTCGCCAGCGTGTCCAGCAATGGTTTTCAAAATCATCTATACCGAAAAAGCGCTAGCTAAGCTAGGGTGCTCCACGGACGACGTAATAGGGCGGGCCGGCGAGATCCGACGGGAAGCCGGGGTACAGCCAGGCGCGATCCGGGGCCGATTTCAGTTCGAAGTAGTATTGGAGCGAGTACGGCGAGTCTGTGTATGCGCCTGGGATGGCGGCGACGTAGGCCGGGCCCTTGCGGTCCATGACGGCGGACTGCCAACGCTCGGCCTGGTTGACGTGGCGGTAGTGGAGGCGCGCCGAGGCGAGCACCGGCCCCCTGAGTTCGAGCGCCAGCGGCTGCTTGCGCTGGAAGCGGTCGGGCGCACGATGGCCCATTGCGGCGGAAGGGCGCTGCGGGCGGCCCGTGGCTTCGGCGATGACGGCCTTCACCTTCGGATCGTCGGTGGGCTTTGCGGAGGGGAGGCGCTTCTCCAGAAGGGCGATATCGGCATCAATGGCGGGGAGGCGGTCGAGCCAGTGGCCACGGAGCCAGGGGAGTTCGCCGACGGTGATGTCCGGAACGTAGACCCCCTTGGCGTTATCGGCCAATCCGGCCCAGGCGGCACGCGCGGTGCGGTAGGACTTGAGCGCCTCGTTAAGGGCGGCGCGGTCGCCCGTGCGCTCGTGAATCGCATATAGGACGCCAGCGCGGAATTTGGCGGCGAAAAATCTACCCAAGCCGGCCTGAATCGCAACATCAATGTCAACGCGGCGGGCCTTTAACGGTTGCGTGGCGCCGGCCAGATCTTCCAGCCATTGCGCGACCTCGATGGGCGAATACTTGCCGCTCCGCTCACCCTTGAGCAACTCGTCGGCGAAGTCGTTGATGCGGGAGAAGAGTTGCGGGTCGAGTGGGCTGGTATTGCCGAAGGTCTTCGATGAAGGGGTGTCAGTATACTCGGTTTTCGACGGCTCCACGAGCGACTGGTTGGTGTAGATCTCAGGCCAGTAGTTGTTGTTCGCGGCCGAGGGTAGATGCGCGGTAGTGACGATCGGCAGAATGCGGCTGGCGGCGGCGAGCGAAGGCTCGACTGCGACCTTGGCATCCGGGTTGTAGAGCTTCCGGCCCCAGACGCGATAGGTATCCAGGTACTTCTCCCAATCCCAGCGCGGGCGCAGCGAGGCGTCGGCGTAGGCGCAGCGGCCGCCCGGCCCAGATGGCACCCGGCCCGATCCGCGCCGCCCCTTGAAGGAGAGCGGCTCCATGATCTCGACGCCGCTCGATCCGCAGAATTGGAAGGCTCGCGCGTAGCCGGCGGCGAAAACTGGGTCAGCCCACAGCAGCAGGCGCTGCGTGCCGGGCCAGATGCGCCAGAGGATGTCGAAGCGGCGGTCTTCGCGCATCAGGTCGGCGTAGCCGTAGCGGGTAAAGCTGCGGGAGCCGGCGCTCAGCGCCATGAGGCCGCTGTCGCGGTGGCCGGCGCTCAGCGCCATGAGGCCGCTGTCGCGGTGGCCGGCCTGAGGCACTTCCTGGTCGCGGATGTCGGCCTGGTGGTACGGCATTCCCAGGTGCTCGGCCCAGAACTTCGGCGACACTTTGACGGGCATGCCCGTGGCCAGCGCGAGGTCGATCATGCCTTGGTCGATGCCCTTGGCGTGCATGTCGATCTCGACCTTGCGGCCGGAGCGCTTCACGCCGTCGAAGATGGCGCTCCAGAACGAGTAGCTGCCTTCGGCGACGCCGCTTTCGCCGTGGATGCGGAAGGTGACGCCGCTGATGGAGGGGCAGGCGCGGAGGAGAGCGGCAAGCGCGTCGCGGCAGTACGGGCCGTGGTTCTCGGCGTTGAGTCCCTCGATGGTGTAGTTCGGATGCGGGCTGTTCTCCCACTGGTAGCCATGCATCCAGATGCCCAACTGGAATTGGAGGCCGTGGGCGGCGGTCTGCTCGCTGATGAAGCGCAGCGTTTCGAGATTGCGGTCGCGCTCCTCGTCCGGCAGGTTCGCGGCGCGGACATTGTAGCCCGGCACGGAGAGAAAGAAGGGGTAGGCGAAGAGAAAGTAGGCGTCGGTGACAGCGCGCAGGAAGTCGTAGCCTATGCCGAAGCTGAGGTTGAAGCGGTTGAAGCGGTTTTCCGCGAGCATGGCGAGGTAACGCGGCCACATCTCGCGGTCGTAAAACCAGGGCTTGTCTTCGATCTCGCTGGTGAAGAGGCGCTGGACGCTGCGGACGGCGTTGGCGGGCCGCTCCACGTTAGATTGCGGCAGTGCGGGGGCGCCGGCCAGGACGCCGGCGGTAAGGAGAAAGTTGCGGCGGTTCACAACCAGGATTGTACGGCAGCGGCGCCAGGCCGCGCTCGTCGGCAACCCCCGCCCAAGGCGGCCCTGCTGATTGCCCGCAGGCCACGTCGGCCGAATGGACATCTGCCGGCTGTACAATATTGGACATGCCGGTCCTTAAATTAAATTGTCCTTCGGCCTCATTCTGGTTGCGACCGCCGCCTGGCCTCAGGCACGTGTCGCCTCTCCCGACGGCCGGATCGTATTTGAACTCACTCCCGGCGTGGAGCAACTTCAGTATCGCGTGACGTTTGGTAGCAGGCCGGTGGTCGGTCCCTCGCCGCTGGGCTTCGATCTGCAGAATCAGCCATCGCTGGGAGCGAACCTGAAGCTGACCGTCGCGGTGGCTAGCGCGGGCGAAGATCTACGCCGATGCCGCGGACGCCGCCGACCAGCCCACGCATACTGCGATCTCGCAGCAACGCGTGCGGCGCCTCACGAAGTTGCGCTTGAAGCTGGCGCCGGGCGCCGGATGCGCGATTCGCATTCGACCGGCATAGCTTGAATTCATCGCGCCAAGCGGACAGAGATAGACAGCCGCAGGACGCCGTTAGAATGCGCTGCGCCCGCTGGCCCGCCGATCCCGCCGCGCGCCTCGCCGGAGGTGGGCCGTCGCCGAGGAGAAGACGGGCGGGTTAGGGGCCATTAGCTGATTCAGTGTCACAATGTGGAGCAGTATGCGCCGAGTGACTGGAATTTGGGAAGATGCAACCCAGAGCCGTTTTTTCAGTTCTCCCCTCTGTGCCAAGATCAGTGAAACGCCTTCCCTTCCGAGATTTAGTATAGAGGGCGGAGAAGGAAATGCTCATGAAGAAGTCCGTAAACGGTGCGTGGCGCTGTACAGATTCGCCAGGTTATTCAGCGTGGTGGCGACATAAGGCATGAACGCCTCGGGGTTGGCCTCGGCCGTTCGCCGGTAAATCGAGAGCGCCTCCAACCAAGCGGTCTCGGCCTCCTTCATCCGCTGCGTGGCGCTGTACAGAGCCGCCAGGTTGTTCAGCGTCGTGGCGACATCAGGCAAGTACGTTTCGGGGTTGGCCTCGGACAGCCACCGTCGGGTCGAAAGTGCCTCCACGTGGGCGGTCTCGGCCTCCGTCATCCGCTGCGTGTCATTGTACAGATTTGCCAAGTTGTTCAGCGAGTTGGCGAGATAGGGGAAGTACGCCTCGGGGTTGGCCTCGGCCAGCCGCCGTCGAATCGCAAGAGCCTCCAGGTAGGCAGCCTCAGCGGGCCTCCAGCGGCGCTGGCAACCGTTCGGTGAGCAACTGAAGCAACGTATCGGGCATCGCCTGGAAGCTGCCTTCGGCTGTAATCGACAGGCTCCCACGCGCATCCGCGGTTTGCTGCGCCCGCGCCTCTCCATCCAGCCGCTCCATGGCGCAGCGAAAGAGTTGGTCCAACGCCAGTTCGGTCCCGTTTTGATCGGCGGGCAGCGCGCCTGAGGCGAGCTTCCCGACAACATCGGAAAGCGAATCAAGCTGGATCGCGCCTGAGCCGTTTAATCGCCGGGCCCAATTCTCGAACCAGTCGGCGTAGGCTTCCTTCTGATCGGAATCGAGTCCCCGGCGGACCTCTTCGAGGGCGTGGTACAGGGCTTCGCGAACTACGGCTTCCAGCGGCGGATGTTCCTGCATCTCGCGCAGTTGGTCGTAGCAATAGTGCACGCCGAACTCCGCAAGCTTCTCGCCACTAGCACCGGCGTCTTCCGCGAACAACTTTTCCGCTTGTTCGCCGAACAGTCCGCCGAGTGCCCCGCCGAGCGCTGTCCCGAGTGGTCCGGCGACTGCGGTTCCGATTCCTACGCCCACCAGCTTCAGCGCGTATTTTCGCCAGTTTGTGGGCGCGGCGGACATGGCATTTATTCTAACGAATTCGGCGGTGTTAGTGAGACCTTCTGATGACATATGCCTCATTCCGAGATGACAATTAAACGCAGCCGGCGCGGCGATCAGAAGTCGAGGAATCGTCCGAGCAAGGTCGAATCGCGGTATACCCTCGGACTAGCTCCCGGTGTCGCCAATCAAGTGGCGCGGTACGCGGAGACGGTCGATACGAGCATGAGCAAGGCAATCGCGGCGCTCGTTCGCATCGGCCTGGAAAGCCAGGAGGATCGCAAGCGGGATTTCTTTAAGAGGTTGAAGGAGAATCTTGCCAACGACGATCCGAAGCTGCAAGGATCGACTGGTCGATGAATTCCGAACGTTGATACTCGGTTGTTGAAGCATGCCCAAGATTCAGTGGGAGCGCTGCCGAGAGAGAAGGAGGATTTGTTCGAATTGGCCGAGGGGAAGATGCAGGATCCCGACGTGCCGGATGGTGACTGATACAAGGATTTCGAAACATTCAAGCTGTGCGGCACCGGCAAGTTTCCGAGCACGTTCCTGTTGGCCGGCCAGGCCGCGCGGGGCAAGCGGTTGTGACGGCTGTTTGACCACCGCGCCGAAGCTTTACTGCTCCCGTTGTTCCTCCTGGCGTTGCGGGAAATCCGCCGCCCGCATGATCGGGGCGCCAGCGTAGCTTCCCAGCCGTAGCAGATCTTTATCGGCGGAGATGATGAAATCCGACCCGGCCTCCGCGGCGCATTCGAGGATGCGGTTATCGGGTTCATCCTCCTTCACGACGTCCAGGGTTTGTTTCGGCGTGACGAGCCTGGCAAATCCCAGAATCTGCTGTCTGGCGTCATGGAGCCGATAGCCATCCCAGTGGAACTTATCTCGCAGAACCGGTATCACTTCTTCAATGATTGATTGCGACACGGCAATTTCAATATCGCCGTCGACCGCCAAGTGCAGGAGCCGCATGCCGCCGAACTGAAAGGCGGACACGTAAACATTGGTATCGAGGGTGACCCTAGCCCTGGCGGCCACGATTCTCACGCCGGGATTCTGCGATTAAAGCGGGGGACATCGGCCTCCGTGTAGCCCAGCCGGCGCGACTGCTCAGACCCATACTTGCCGAGTTGTTCCAGCTTGCGGTGTGCCAGGTATCGCCGCAGGGCGTCCGCCGCGAGTTCGTCCTTGGTTTTCCCATCCGCACTCGCCGCTTCATTTACCGCGCTCAGCAGATCGTCCGGAATGTGCAGGTTGTTCTGGGTTGCCATCGTCCCCTACTCTTTAGCGTACCGCATATGCGCCAGGTTGGAGGCCCGCTGTATCGACGATGTGGCCGCGATTCCAGCGGCTCGCAGCACCCGCAGTTCGATGACTTCGGCTCCGTGTGCGCCACCGTTTTGTGGACGGCGACGTTCAAGGCCACGGTCACCGGCGTCCACGTTGGCCTGTTTGTGCTCGGATATGGCGGATTCCGTTGCGCGAGGAGCGGGTCCTGGAGGACCCGCGCAGGACTGGAGTCCCGCCCCACTTGCTCCAGATACAAAAACCGAGGGGCATTGGGGAGGATTGCACCATACGGCTCGTGGTATGATGCGGACTGAGCGCGCCGGGCGCCGCCGTGTCCGCGGGAAGGGCTGAGCCCACCGATCGTCAGCGTTGCTATAGCTTCACGACGAATCTTCTTTTCGCCCGTCACGCGGACACCGGGCAATGACTAAAAGGAGATCGTCATGCCTCGTCTAAATCCTCAGCAGGCACGCCGTCTGCCGCGGCAGCCCAGCCTGGAGCAATTGCGAAAACAAGCCAAGGATCTGCTGGAGGAATATCGCGCCGGAGAGCCTGCCGCTGTCGCGGAGATGCATCGGTTCGAGCGCCATCCCGACGCGGCGGCATTTGCCCTCCACGACGCACAGCACGTGCTGGCGCGCGCGTACGGCTACGAGAGCTGGGCCAAGCTCAAGGCCTTCGTGGACGGAGCGAACGTCGCCCGGCTGGCGGAGGCCGTCAATGCGGGCGACGTGGCCCAGGCGCGAGCGCTGCTGCATGCGCGCCCTGAACTGGCCAGCATGGACATGGCCGGCGACAACGAGCACCAGGCGCTGCACTACGCGGTGTTGCGGCGCGATGCGGCGATAGTGCGTCTGCTGATGGCAGCCGGCGCCGACGCCCGCAAGGGCATCTTTCCGCACCGCGATGCGACCACGGCGTTCGCGCTCGCGCGAGACCGCGGCTACCATGACATCGCCGCCGCCATCGAGGAGGAGGAGCAGCACCGGCGCGAGGCGATGAGTTGCCCCAACGCCACGGTTTCGCCGGTGCAGGAGCAGATCAACCGCGCCATACGCAACGGCGACAGCGGCGAGGCGATCCGGCTGCTGGAGGCGGACGAATCTCTGATTCGCGCGTGCGACCGTGACGGCGCGACGCCGCTGCACGCCGCCGCCGAAGAGATGAACGAGGAGATGGTGGCGTGGCTGCTGAGCAGACGGGCCAACGCGCGTAAACAGGATTTGAAAGCCTGGACGCCGATTGACCGCGCCGCGCTGGCCGTCGATCCGCGCAATGATGGAGGGGAAGGCTTTCCCGCCGTCGCGCGGCGGCTGCTTGCGCATGGCGCGGACGTGACGATCCGCGCGGCTGTGGCGCTGGCGGACACGGAGCGCATTCGCGAGCTGGTGCTGGCCGACGCCGGCGTATTGCGGGAGATCCGCTGGCAGTCGGGCGGGCTGCTGACCCTGGCCGTGAAGCACGGGCACATCGACATCGTCAGGCTGCTGCTCGACCTGGGGGCCGATGTGGACGAGCGGACCACACTCGACGAGTTGGAGGAGCCTACGCCGAGCTGGGGCAGTCCATTGTGGTTTGCATCGCTGGCCCGGCGGCGCGATATCGCGGAGTTGCTGCTCGACCGGGGCGCCGACCCGAACGCCAATGTGTACGCCTCCGGCTGGCCGATCGACCATGCGTACCGTCATGGGGACGAGGCCATGAAGCAGTTGCTGCTGGAGCGCGGCGCGAAGCCGCAGCCTTGGACGATCGCCATGGCGCATGATGCGGGCGAGGCGAGGCGCATGCTGGAGGCGGACGCGAGCGAAGATCTGGCGCGCGAACTGGCCTGGTCGGCAGCGTGTAACGGATGCCCGGCCATCGTGGAACTGGCGTTGCCGCGGCTGACGTGGGCCGCGAACGATCCGCGATGGAACTGGGTTTTGATCCAGCCGATTCGCAGTGTGGGCGACAAGTCCGACGACGAGGCCTTCTTCACGTGCATGGCGGTGCTGCTGAAACGTGGAATCGATCCGAACGTGTCGCGCCGGGGTGAAACGGCGCTGCATTTCGCGGCCGCGCGTGCTAATCCGACGGAGGCGCAGCGCGTGCGCTTCGCCGCGATGCTGCTCGACCGCGGCGCCAAGCTCGACGTGCGGGACGAGCTGCTGCGGTCCACACCGCTCGGCTGGGCGTGCCGCTGGGGGCGGAGGGAACTGGTGGAGTTGCTGATCGCGCGCGGCGCGCCGGGCGATGAACCGGACGCCGAAGCATGGGCCACGCCGTTGGCTTGGGCGGCCAAGATGGGCCACGTCGGGATCGCCGGCCTTTTGCGCCGCCACGGCGCCATGAGGTGAAAGCCGATACGCGCATCCAGTTTCGACAAGACGTACTCGAACGCCGTTTATGTCGAGCGGGGCGGGTTGTTGGCCGGAACGGCTGTTATCGACAACAATTCGGTAAACGCTGCGCGACTAGTCGGGAACCATCGATTTGGGCAGTGCCCACAAGGGCGCAAGGATAGCTCGGAGCATAACGCGTAACGACAAGTGCGCGAGACTTCCCCACAACCGGATTAACACCCTAGGAGTGATGCGGGGTGGAAGCGTCTCCAACGTCCGGGAGAATCAGCGGAAGTTCAAATGACTTGAACAGGTTCGGCCCAGTAGGCGGCACGAACATCGTGATGGTCGAAATCGTTTCCTGGTCAAGTGAGAGCACGTGGATAGAGTGCGCGGCCCACCGGGCATCAGGGCCGCTGCTGAGCTCATAAACGGCGAAAGCGGGCTGGCCGTTGGCTCCTGTCGGAACCAGGCGAAGACCGTTGCAAGTCTTCCAAGCCGCCCCAAAGAAGGACCCAATGGCGTCGCGGCCCACAAACCATTCTCTCCATGGCGGCATTGTGACCGTGGCATCCTCTTTCAGGAGAGCTNNCGACCTCCGGGATAGTGTTTGGCAAGAGTTTCTCGCGCCCGCTGCAAAGCGCTGTTGATCGAAGCCGTCGAGCTTTCGAGCAGGGTCGCGGCTTCGGCAGCAGCCCAACCGAGCACGTCGCATAGCAACAGTACGGCGCGCTGACGCGCCGGCAACAACTGAATGGCAGCGACGAAAGCCAGTTGCACAGCCTCGCGAGCGGCATAGCGTGCCTCGGGGTTCGTCGCCTCGTCCCCGATCCCTTCGAGGTAGGCATTCGGGTAAGGTTCGAGCCACGCTACGTCGGTTGCCGGGCTCGACGGCATTTGCAGAGCCGCAGGTCCCAACTGGTGAGGCAAGAAGCGCTGCGGGTCCTTGCG
>PKYZ01000619.1 GCA_003132865.1 Bryobacterales bacterium | reverse complement strand
GGCCAAGCACGCGATTGAAGTGAACCGCTTGTTTAACAGGCCTTCGGCAGCCCTCCACGGGCGCGGCGCCACCCCAGATTTGCGAAAGTCCCGCTAGTTCATTGTGCCACAGGCTCAAGGACCAGGCCGGCACGTGGGCAAGCGAACCATTCTTCGTTCCAACCGATCCAGCCGCCGGCCCCATGATCGAAAGGCGGCTGAAGCACGGCACTTCTACGCGAAGCCGACTACGCGTCCAAGCGACCTTCCGGGATAGCCGACTTGATAAGATATCATTAACGATGTCCACTGGTTCAAACGTCCGCACAGATGTGTCGGTAACAACCGTCAACCTTCTTGTGTACCGAGATCAGTTTGTAGCAGAAGTCGTGGGACACGTCGCTGACCTGAACAGCGGTGTCAACGCGCCACACGCCGGAACATTCGAGCAGACCGGGTTTATACTGGTCAGCCTAAACGGGAGTTAGCATGTCGTAGACTCGGGGGGACATGAAACGTACCAAGATCGACCTTCGGTCGCTGAAATCCGTCAAAGTTCCGTTTGAAGGAGATATCTACGACCTCGCGTGTCTCTTGCTGAAGGCATACAATGCGAAGGACCAGAGGACAGGCTTCCGATCACGGCCAACGGTATACGGTCTAGCCACGAGATACTCAATGCTGACCGACATCAGCACCGACGCAATCATCGAAGTCTTCAATCGTCATGGTTTACCGCTAGGAGCGACCGTAGAATCGGATGAAGATCAATCCTAACACGGCGCTGCAAGCGAAAGCATCCTACTGAAACCGGCGAGCTGTACGCGGTGCTGGCGTCCGCCTGCGCCTGCCGCCGGCGCCCGATGCCCGGCTCGGCGCTGCTGCTGGGCCGCATCCGTGCCCGGCGGCTGCTGGCGAGCCGATCCGGCGGTGCGCCAGGGCGCCCGCCTCCCCACGCCGGCTGCGCGGCGCCGCGCGATCGAGCGGTTCGCCGGCCAACGGGTCCCATCCGCAACGTTATGAACTGCGCGTTATGGCAACCCGACCCCGCGGATTACGGCGTTTCAGAAGCCTAAGGCCTTGGCTCTTTGAAAGTCTCTTTGGGCTCCGACTTCGTCGCCTGACTTGAATTTGGCGGTACCGCGGAGGTAGTAGACGTCGAGGACATCCGGCTGCAGTTGGATGGCCCGGTCGAAGTCTTCTATGGCGCGCTCGAACTGGCCAAGATCTCCGAAGGCGTTCCCTCGGCGCATGTAGGCCCCTTTACTCGGCCGGAGCTCGATCTCATTGTCGAGTTCCTCGATGGCGCGTTGGTCCCGGCCGGCGTTGACATCTGGGCCGCCCCGGTTTGCTGAAGCGGGCGCATTGTCCGCCTGGATCTGGATCGCCTTGTCGGGACGGCGCTCGGGGTCCGGCGCTGTGCCCGTCATGCGGGAAGCGGCTGTTCGGCGCCGCCTGCCCCCAACTCCGCGATCGCCCGGCGCCGCGCGACCGGTTTGAGCGGCTGCCCGTCGGAGCACAGGATCGGTCCCCCCAACTGCCACAGGCTACCGTCTCGGCCCCCCACGGGTGGAATCCCAGTGGCCAGGCTGCGCTCCACGGCAATTGTAGCTCTTTGGAAGTCCGTTTGGGCTCCGGCCTGGTCGCCTAACTTGAATTTGGCCATACGCGTCGTTGGTAGCAGGGCGGAACACGCAACTCCTGGTGGCGGTCCCCCCAGCCCCGTGATCGCCCGGCGCCGCGCGGCCGGTTTGAGCTTGGCTGCCCGCGGGACAGGTGGAATCCAGCGACCAGGCCCACCTGGCCGCATCATAAATGACGGGCCGGTAGGCATTGTGGTTGTGGATGACTGGATCCGCTCCATCGGGCACCTTGAGCCGGCCGAAGCGCTGGCCGCGGAGATCTCCGATTACGCCTGGCATCGCTGTAATTAGGTTGAGCTATCACCAACCGATTGTAAAGCCGGAACAAAATGCAAAAGTGCTTGGCAGGCCTGTCAATCGTGCACTTCGAGCGCATTGCACCTGATTTTACATCTCCAGGCGCCCCCCTTGGGCGTAACGTTGTATGTAAACGTGGCGGGCCGCGCTCACGTTGGATGAGTTCGCGCTGTAGCTCAATCTCCGGGACGGTGTAATGAGAGCGGGAAGGGCGCGAAAGTTTCGAGGCAATGGCGCTGTTCGCCGGGAGTGCTCTGCACCGGAATCTTCGGCCACCCATTCTTTCGTGGGGTCGGTCGCGAGTTTGCCGCGATCATCCGGCGGAAAGGCCATTGAGACCCAGCCGAAGGGAATCCCACGCCCACGCGCGGCGCAGATTTTCATCGCGCCGATTTGGCTACCGATATCTCTGCACATCGTGCCCTGGGGACTAGTCTTTAGAGGTCCTGGTATTTTGCGTCGTGATCGCCTTTATCGCCGAGGCTGCCCGGAAGATCGCTGGAAGTCACTACCGGCCTTTTGGCTCTGCACATCTGGTAGCCCGCTACGCACAGCGCCCGCGCCAGCGCGCCCGCATAAAAAAAGGGGGGGCCCCGAAAGGAACCCACCCGACGCTGAACGACGGCATTGCGCGGCCGGCGATGCTATTGCTGCGATTGTTGAGCCTGCGCCTGTTGGGGGGCCGATTGCGGCTGCACCTGCGATAGGGAGTTACTCTCGTCGGCGCTGAAAATCTTGATCTCCACGCGGCGGTTCTTGGCGCGCGCGGCGCGAGTGTGGCCGTCATCTACCGGCTTCTCTTCCCCAAGCCCGATCATGTGGATGCGGTAAATAGGAATGTCATGCTTGGCCACCAGGTATTCGGTCACGGCATCGGCCCGTTTGCGGCTGAGCACTTCGTTGTACTGGCGCGACCCGGTCCGGTCCGTGAAGCCTTCCACGGCGATGAAGTACCGCTTGTTCTTGGAGGCATTCGCCACCATGCTATCCAGATCCTCGCGGTCCTTGGCGGTAAGCGTGTCCTTGTTGAACGCGAACGGGATCGTCAGATCGCCGACCTGCTTGTAATCGTCCAGGTTGGAAACCACCTGCCGCAGACTCTTGATCTCCTCGGAGTCCTTGTTTGCCAGATCCGACGCCTCGCCGGCCTTGCTCATGGCGTTTTGCGCGCTGTTCTGGGCCGTCATGGCCTGCTCTTTCGCGGCGCTGATGCCGCTCTGGGCCTTCTCGTCCACACCGTTGATGTTGGCCGTCAGGTCGGTGCGGGTCTGCTGGATTTGCTGGCCGTTCTTGTTAGTTTGGTCGCCGACCTGATCCACCTTGGCTTGGATCGGCACGGTTGTGTTCTGTACGTACTTCTTGGTTGCGCAACCGCCGGTGAGCAGCGTCGCCGCCAGAAGACCTGCACTGAGAAAAGTTCGTGTCATCGTTAAACTCCTGGCGCGTAGCAGTGCAATTCTCGCGCCGATCAGCCAAACGCCCACAGGGCTGGGCACCGTGTTCTGGGACGCCCTCAGGTTTTGACCGCATAAGGTCACCTGACCATGTATGGTCAGAGCGGGAAGCTCCGTCGTAGGACCGCCCATCAAGAAATCCGCGAAGATTGCCTGACGGGCTCGTACCTGCTGAATCTGAACTCCCAAGATGTTGTTTCCGAGTTTGACTCTCAGGGCCTTCAATGCCACTTTCAGAGCGCAATGTTTGGCGGCATTGCCGAAGGTGCCGTAGGCCTTCAGAATGTCGTCCAGTCGTACATGTCAGCGCTGCGGCGCTGAAACCTGTGGACAACCGGTTGGCCGGCGGTTTTCACTATGCGAGCCCGCGCGAACTGCCGCTTGGGTGCGGCGCGGATTGGATTGGACATCTCCGACCGGACTCTCGCACCCCAGCGACGGCGACCCGAACTGCCACGACCTGCAAAGCAGAAAGCTTACCGATAAGACGAATTAATGGGTTTTCCATTGCGCTCACGAACGCAACAAACGGCGGGTCTGCTGGCGCGAGTGTTAGCTTCTTCCCGTTTCTATAGCGCCAGTTTTTTATGATACATCATGTCCTTTAGGTTGAATTTGGTCTTGACCTCGAACCTTCCCAGTTGCGTGGTGAAGCTGACTTCCTTGTCCTCAGACGTCAATTGCAGCAGTTCATGGGAGAACCCGAACAACAAGACGTTGGTCTCGAAACGGGCCGATCCCTGCTGCACGGTGCCGGGCTGCGCGGGAGACTTGCCCTTCGGCTCCAGGTAAGTCAGGTTCTTGATTCGGTCAAGCACGTCCTGGCTGGGCCCCTTCGCGCCCGTGGTGTCGGAATCGCCGTCGTCGGTGTGCTGCCGGCCCCCGGTGACAATCGGGATGCCGCTCACGCTGATGACGTAAGCGTTGGCCAAGCCCTCCGGAACGGGCGATTTCAGGGCTTCCTGAATCGGCTTGGCGCTGACCCAGCGCACCACTCCGTGGTACTCGATCGGCGCTGGACCACCCATGCCGCCGCGTCTGCCACGGCCCATCCCGCCGCCGCCCATCCCGCCACCGGGGTATCCTACCCCGCCGCCATTGCCGCCGCTGCCCGATTGGCGCAGCGCGACGTTGACCGACTTTGCCCATGGCGACTTCGTCTTCAACCTTTCAATTTCATCGCTCGACCACTGCGACGGATCTTTCTTATTCCATGAATTCCGATTCTCCCGCGTATAGTCGAAACCAGGGCTGCGCACCTGTTCCCGAGGCGAGCGTCAGGAGTCCGCGGCGGGTGAGCCCGCATGTTTGAGCCATAGTGGTGTCCTAACCTCCGTGAGACGTCGCCAGGCGTCCCAAAGGTTGCAATATTAGCGCTGTGGTCAGTTGGGCTTACCCTGAGCGTCGCCGGAGGACTTCCAGTCGCGGCCGAGGCGGGAGACCTTCCAGACCAGCAAGCGGCTAAATTTCCTTCCCGCGGCGTCGCGCTTCATCTGCTCGAACAGCGGACGGCGGGCAGCGCCCGCTTTGCCGGATCTTGCCTGCTCGATGTAGATGCACCCTCGGGCAAGCTCAGCGGCTACCTCCGGGCGGATGCGGTACACGGTTCGAGTGCTGCCAGCACGGGCGGGCCGCTCCTCCTCGTAAATGGCGGCGGTAACGGCCTCCCGGATCATCCCGTGCCAGTCGCGCCCGGAGTCGTCGCGCGCGGTAGTTTCGAACACGTCCGCAAATTGGTTTGCGGTGGTCTGGCGGTCGCTACTGACGACTAAAAGGCTATGCTGAGACAGAAAGCATGGACGCCCTATACTCACGCGCGTTTTGGAAAGTAGGGCGGGGTAGCTTACGTTCTGTGTGGATCCCAATAAAATGTATTAATATGGTGGCGGAGTTATGGGACGGTTTTCGCACTGACGCCGTAAGCGCGCGGGCGATCCAGTTGGCAGCTCAGCGAATGAGAGCCTTTGGAGGGCAAGGATTTGATATGAAAACGACGATCATGGTTTCGACTGTTCTCCTGGCATCGATGGCGGCTGCCGCCAATGTGCCATCCCCAGAGGTCCAGATCGCTGCCGCAGTCCTCGCCGCGCCAGGGGAACTCCGTGAAGGCGCAGCCGTCCTCGGTTACAACCCGCAGGGCGAGCTGGTCAGGCTCCGCGAGGGCAAGAACGAACTCATCTGCCTCGCGAACGACCCGAGCAAGACTTCATTCAGCGTCGCCTGTTACCACCGGGACCTCGAGTCGTACATGGCTCGCGGCCGTGAACTCGCGGCTCAGAAAGTCACTGGACAGAAGCGCAACGACATGCGCTGGAAAGAGGTTGCGGAAGGGAAACTCTCGCTGCCGCGCGAGCCTCGAACGCTGTACGTACTGACCGGTACCGGCTTCGACGTCAGCAGTGGGAAAGTGACAGACGCCTACCTGCGATGGGTCATCTATGTGCCTTTTGCCACACCGGAATCCACGGGACTGTCGACCAAGCCGAGCGACAATGCGCCGTGGCTGATGTACCCAGGAACTGCGGGTGCCCACATCATGATCAACCCGCAGAAGAAGTAGATCGCGCGGTCCGCCAGCGGGCATGCGCCGAGCGGACGACTCTGCGTGCCCAAACCGGCGCATCGCAATAGCGGTCGATAATGCTACACATCGTTCCGGAGCCTATTCGCGTCGATTGTCGCCCACGAGCGTCAATCGTCCATGGCCGCCCGCACCCTCTCGGTCACCTTGGCCGCAGTCGCGTTCCAATCGAACGGCACGGAGATATCCACCTCTGGGTATGATGTGAGAACAGAGCCTTCGTTTCAAGCGGTCGCGCTGCTATAGTGGGATGGTGCCGGCGTGGAGACTGGCGGCGGACGTTGCCGGTATGTCTCAGCACCACATCGTTCCGACAAGGAGATCCAACGTGAGGCGTCGAGAATTTCTTCCAACCTTGGGCCTGGGTGGTCCAATGTTCGTCGCTGGAACGCACGCTTGCGCCGCGGCGCAAGCGATCCCGCCACTGCAGTCTGCCACGGAGGGGAGACGACGGCCCAGGATCGGTTGCGTGAGTTGGAATTTCCATAGCCTCGCGCCCGGCGCGCACCCTGAGGAGGCCATAGACATCATCGGAAGCCTGGGATTCGACGGTATCGAACTCATCGCGAATTCGCGTCAGGACATTGACGAGTATTGGACGGACCCCAGCATCGGCCGCATCCGGAGACAGTTGGAACGAAATCACTTGGTGTTGAACCAGTTTCCATTCTTCCAGCCAGTGGTGGAAGGGTTGACGGGCCGGGATGCCGAAGAGCGCAAGCGCAGCGTGGATTACTTCGAGCGCGGTTGTCGCATCGCAAAGAAACTGGGTGCGCCCATGGTGAACATCGTCGCGCCATGGGCCCGAGAACTGAGCGCTCCGTCGACTACATACCTGCCGCGTTACTTCATGGGCGATCCCAAGGCTGGCGACAAGTTCCACATCGACATCGCGCCGGGTTACGACTTTGACGAGTTGTGGGACTTGTTCAGCCAGACAATGCGGGCTTGCCTGGAGCGTGCGAAGGCGTACGGGATGAATTTCTCGATCGAGAATCATACGCACACCATGATGCCAGTGACGGACAGTTTCCTGCGACTGTGGGACGCCATTCGCGACCCCGCATTCGGCTGCAATCTCGATTGTGGCTGGGCCATGAATCAGCGAGAGTATCCCCCGGTGGCCATCTACAAATTGAACAAGCATCTCCTGAATCTTCACGTGCGCGACGTCAGCGCCACGATGCGAGAATACGTGGCCATCGGGCAAGGCGTGATGGACTTCAAAGCCATCGCAGACGCCGTGAAGGCCGTCGGCTTCACCGGCTTTCTGTCCCTTGAGCAGGACGGCTCCGGCGAGGACATGAAGGAAACGTGCCGCCGGTACTTGAGTATGATGAAGCAGTACTTTTCCTGAAGCAAGAATTGCATTTCTGGCCCTGGATGGGCGAGTAACCCTGAAGGCCCGCGGTCTGGGTCTTCATCGATCGTCAATCCGCATGCGGCCCTCCGCACGCTGGCGGTCGCGGCGACCGACAACGGGCTGCTGGCGCCGGAGTTGGCCGCCGGCATCGCCCGCGTGAAGAGCGCGAAGTNNGTGCGGCGGAGCGCGCAGCGTGTTAGCTGATGCTTTCGGAGCAGCACGAGAGCCATCGTGGAAGTGGAGCTGGTCTCCACGTCTCCCCACTACGGGGGTCTGCGCTGGTGGTTCATCTGTCCGGTAACGGTGGGGGGCCGAGCCTGTCAGCGCCGCGTGCGCAAGCTGTATCTGCCGCCTGGGGGCAGATCCTTCGCCTGCCGGCGGTGCTGCCAGCTCAGCTATACCAGCCAGCGCCAGGATGACATGAACCGCGCGCTTTCGAAGGCGCAAGCGATNNCAGTGCCTCGATGGCGCAGCCGTTTCCCTCAAGCCCAAGAAGATGTGGTGGAGGACCTATCGCCGGTTGCGGGCGAGCTCGGAAGAGTTGTGGATGGCATGCTTGCTGGGGGGCTCGGACGGCACCAGATTGATCGGAACAAATATCTATGCCACAGCATTGGCATGTGCTCGACCCCCATCTACGCCGCCGGGCCGCCGCAGGCGAGANNCTCGCGTTCAGCGCGCCGAGTGGCCGCTGGTGCGATGACGTGGGAAATTGCGCGAAAAGTGCAGTAAGGCATCTCCAGCCACCCCCCTTTCGTGTAACGTTTTGTAACGTAGCGGGGGCCAGCGCAGCCGAGACCCAATACAATCAGCGTTGCCGAGTCCCGCAAGATGGCCCAGGAGGGCCCCCCGCCGCTGTTGAAGAAATCTCGCTGGTGCGTTCTGAAGCGCAAAGAGAATCTCACCT
>PKYZ01000662.1 GCA_003132865.1 Bryobacterales bacterium | reverse complement strand
CGAACCTGCGAAAACGCCCCAGGCCGCAACTCCATGGATTCAAAGGCTCTGAACGCCGTTTACACTTTTCGGATAGGACCCTCCGGGAGGTTCAATTGGTGGAGGATGTCCCCGGCAGTGGTGCCGGGCTGAATCTGCACGTCGCGAATCTGGCCGCTGCCGGCCACCACTACTGACAGATGTTTCATGATAAGCTGTCTCCTTGTTTTTTAGGTTAGATTTGGGAGGAAGCCACTTACCCGCTCCCTCTATATATAAGTAAAGCGGAGGGGTGTAAGTAGTTTCGAAAAAGAAAGAGACCAAGGGGTTAGCTTGGTCTCTAAGTGTGCGCCGTCAGTCTTCCGGCGCGGGGACAACATCAGTGAGCCTTCCTTCGGGGAAAGTCAGGTCGCGCTGCACCTCCTGCCCGATCATGCTGCGCAGGGCCTCCAGATCGGACAGGCGGAATTGCGCGAACTCGCATTCCCGGCCCGAGACGAATCCGAAGAACACATAGTCATGCCCTTCGGGTTGTCCTTCAAATACGTACCAGGCCCAGCGGGTGCCGGGCAGGTAGAACTTGGCGTAAACCATCGGCTCGGGATCGGCCTCCTGCGCGTAAAGCGGCGGCAAGCGGCCTCTGAGCTGATCGTCCAGCAGCGACATGCCTACATCCCTTCGAACAGCTTCTTGGCTTCTTCGAATTTCTGCAGTTGCCGCCGCTTGGCCTTGAGTTCCTCTTCCATCTCGCCGATCTCGGCCTTGAGCTTGTCGGCTTGTTCCAAGACCACCTCAACGGGCGTCTTCTTCTTCCACACCTTGCGCTCCGGCTTGGGTGCCGGGGGCGCTTTCACTTCCGTCTGTTTGGGATCGCTCCCTTTCGGTACTGGCATCGTTTTTCTCCTGTGTTTCTGGTTGCTGCTGTTGCTGGTTTACCCAGGCCTCGAGTTTCCGGATGGCTTCGCGTTTGGCCGGAAGCTCGATGTGGGTGTACGTTGCGTGCACTTTGCTGCCTGTGGAATGGCCCATCAGCGCCATGCGAATTTCTTGCAGGACGCCGGCCTCCATCAGGCGGGTGTTGAAGGTATGCCGAAGATCGTGAAAACGGACGTGGCGGATGCCCGCATGTTTGAGTGCGGTTCTCCACGAGCGCTTTACGAATTGGACTTGCTCGCCGTTATAGCCGAACACGGTTCCCTGGTCGTGCTGGTTCTCCGAGAGCCAGCGAAACAGCCTGGTTGTCAGCGGAATCTCGCGCGACTCGCCCTCGGGAGTCTTTGAGCGGGTGACGAACAACACACGCCTTGGGAAATCAATGTCCTCCCAGAGCTGGTTGGTAATCTCGCCCCGCCGCATGCCGGTATCCAGGGCGGCCATGGTCATGGCGTAAAGGTGCGGCGGCGCGGCTTTAAGGAGCAATTGCTCTTCAGCCGGGCTGAGCACCGGGCGCCGGGTGCGGCGCTCGCGGGCCATCTTGAGCCGGGCCAAAGGATTGACCTCCAGCAGTTGCTCGTCAACGGCCCAGTACAGGATATGGCGTAGGACGCTTAAGTCACGGTTGACTGTGGCATCCTTGATTGGCCGGATGATCGGTTCTGCTTTGCGTTTCCGCCGGAATTCCTCGGTCATGGGCTTGGTGAGCCGTAGCACGGGGACCTCAGCGAAGAACGGCAGCAGGAACTTCAAGTGGTACAGGTGGTGCTTACGGGCGATGCCGCTGGCGATGAACCGGGCGGCTAGTGCGCCGAACTTCATGCGCGGGTCGGCTTGGACCAGGCCAAAGCGCCGGGCCGTGACTTCTTCCTTGAGCTTGGATTCGATGGTCTCGGCCTGCTTTTTGTTCGCAGTCTCAGTGGACTGCTGGTGCCGGACGCCGTCGACGAAAAAATACGACCACCAGACATTGCCGCGTTTAAACAGGCTCACTTGGTTGTCAGTCCTCCTTTTGTTTGGTTTCGATCCAGCGAACGACTTGATCCAGATAGAAGATCAATTTGCCGCTGGCCCCGGACCGGAAGCACGCTAAGCCCATGGGGATGAGCTTCTGTCTTACGGTCCAGGGCGAGCAGCCGATCACGGCGGCGGCTTGGCGAATATCCATGGGCGGTCCCAGGGGCCCGTAAAGAGCCGCCTGTTGGCCCACGTTTGGCCCACGTCGGCCCCTAGGAAGGCTTAGGCGGCGTTGCCTCGGGGCGGCCGGAAAGCCCCGAAGTGGCGCGGGCAACGCCTCGGGCAACCCTCCGGGCAACGGGGCGGTTAGGCTGCCCGCGGGGTTGCCCGGGGTCTTTGCGGATAAAGCCCGTAGAATCAATGACTCCGCCCGAGGCGGTTTCGCCACGAGTGTCAATGGGTGTGCCTGTCTTTTTTTGGTTTGTGCCATAGGGATCGGAACATGTTTTGAATAAAGTGAGGAAGCTGTAAGTACAGCCACCAGAGCAGAGCCAGAATGAGCAGCAAGACTATGAGTTGGGCTTGAATAGCTTGGTTGGTCAGAATGGCATGAAAGATACCAATAACGACAAACACCAGCAGCGCCGCTAGGCCGACGCCGGGCAAAAGCGACAGCGCCAGCAGCAGAGGCTTGAGCCACAGCGGGACGCGCGGGGCGGGCGTGCTGAGATCGCGTGAGCCGCACTGCGAGCAGACCTGCGCCCAGCGGGGGTTAATGTGCCGGGCCGGGCAGAGCTTGGCGTCATAGGTGGAACCGCAGAAATGGCAGAACAGCGCGTCACCTGTGGTTGTCTTGTGGCAATTGTGGCAATAACGCATAGATGAAATCTCACAAGAGTGGTTGAAAGTTTTCGCCGGTCGGCCGGAGCCAGGCCGCGGACCAGAAGGTTTCCTGCGAGAGAACCGGCAGAGTCGCAAACCAGAAAATCTTGTCGGTAAGTTTGGAGATGGCCGCGCGCAGGTTTTGCAGGCGCTGGTCTGACGTGGTAATGATTAGCACCCGGAATTGGCTGCGACCGAAAAGCTGCGCGAATTCGCCGGAGGTCGCCAGTTGAAGATAGAGGCTGGCCTTTTTAGCCACAATGGCCACGGCCTCGGTGCCCAGGTCGATCTCGACGAAGGCCGGGCGATATCCCTGGCTAGAGCCGACCTCGAAATATCCGTCTGGGATCAGCGGAACGGAAGCTGACAGCGGCTTTTGAAAGCTCTGCCAGCGGACAAACCACCAGCCGGGTATGCGGATGCTACTGTACTGCACCAGCAAGTGCGCGCGATTGATTTCCATCTGATGCCTGAGGAACAGCGCAGCCGGTTCGGCGGCATCGTCTCTGCTTTTGTGACTGGGGTTCCGCAGCGGTTTGCTTGCCAGCCAATAAACCGCTTGGCGGCTGCCGATAGATGTGCGCTTGAGGAATCGTGCGCGGGTGAGGTCCAACAGCCGAGCGTTGGCGCGGGTGGTGGAGTTAAAGCCCGCGACTACTTTGGCCTGCTGGCGGTCGATCACCCGCATAGTTTCGAGCGCCTCCATGAGCCTGAGGTCGCGGGGTTGCAGTATTAGTGCTCTCCGTTTATTGCCAGCCATGCAGGGCCTCCCGAGTCTGATCCGTTTGGTCGGGACGGACGCGGCCTCTGATCTCTCGCTCGACATCCACCCGGCGCTTGGCCCAGCGAGCGCGGCAACGCGTAAGTAGGTCCCGGTAATCGGCGTCGGTTGGTTCAAACGGCGGCACCACAACGCGGCTGTAGCGGTACTCGCCGGTCTTGACCACCAAGTGGCGCTGCGGCAGGTTCTTCAGGATTTCCGCCAGGTGTCTGCCGCCATCCAGGGCTGCTGCCATCTTCTCGGCGTCTGAGCTGGAAAGCTGAAACAGGATGTGCGTGCCGATGGCCATGATGGCGGCGCGCATCTGGGGCGGGTATTGGTCCAAAAACTGATTAGCCGAGATGACGCCGATGCCGAATTTCCGGGCTTCCGAAAGCAGAGTGTCGATCGAGCCGTCAAAAGCAACGAGGTTTTGGATCTCGTCGCAGTACAGCGTGAACAGCTGCCGCCGGCGCCGGGCGAACAGGGCGTTCTTTAACTTGGTCAGAAGCAGGCTGCCTAGCGTGGCAGCGTGCTCGCCGAGCCGGCCTTTGTCGAGGTTTAGGATTATCCAGTAGCCCCTGTCGATGGCATCAATCAAAGAAAAGGTGGAGCGCTGCTGGCCCAGGATGTGCCGGAAGTGCGGATCGGCCGTGAAGGCCGACACCTTGTTCAGCACGGCATCGCGGAACATGTTCTGCATTCCTTCGCTGGCCGGGTTGTAGCGAGCCGCGAAGTAATCGCGCGCTTCGGAATTGGCGGCTGTCCGCAGGCAGCGCGCCCGGAAGGCTTCATCGGTCAACAGCGGCGGCAGTTCCAAAAGCGTCATCCGGTTCTCGGCCAGCAGCAGCAAACTGTTTCTAAGCAGTTCTTCAGTGCGGGCGCCGAAGGAATCCAGATGCCAGCGCTGTTTGAGGAGCTGGGCGAATTCCGCGATCTGGACAAAGCTGTGCTGGGTACCCGCGGCCTCAAGCACGTTGAGTCCGACTGAAACCTCCGCGTCGGCAGGCTCAATGACGATTACCTTGGTGCTCAAATCGGCCCGTGTGATCTGCTCCTGCCGGGCGAGAAGCTGGAGCAGCACCGGGGTCGCGTCGCCATGCAGATCGAAGAAGACAAAGCCGCGGCCGCAGTTGATATCCTGCGAAGCCAGGTAGCGCAGGAGCGAACTTTTTCCGGTGCCGGTTCGGCCCAAAATAGCCATGTGCTCGGCCCGCTTGACCTGCGGGATGATCATGCGGCTCGGGGTTGCCTTTCCGTCGATCACCAGTGAGCCCAAGTTCAAAGAGTTGGGATTGGTAGGATGGGCCGGCTTTGCAACCATCCGATTCCATGCGCGGGCGAAGAGTTGTTCGAAAAATGAGTTCATAAGTATGGGGATTATATGCTTAACTCCCTGACCTCTTACTTTCCACAGTGATGATTGTGTCGTTGTGACAAGCCCCGTGGCATATCAAAAGCGTCCGTTCTAACTCAAATCCGCGTGTCTTGCCGATGCCCGTAGAGTCCCATCCGAAGCAAATTGCCTTGCCGCCCGGACGCACAATCCGGGCTATTTCATCCTTGCAGCGTGCCCAATATTCTGCGCGTCCCGCCGTGCCGTTATGTACTGGCCTGTACTTACGAAGCGCTTGCGCGGTTGAGTACGGAGGATCGAAAAGTACGCCATCTACAACGGTTAGCTCACGAAGGAAGTCCAGGCCGTCTCTATGGGAATCGGCCTCGCACTGTTTGTCCGCGTCATTCCGAATCTGCGCGGGGCTAAATCGTCCAGCGAACGGGTCAGCCCAAGTACCTTCCATCTCCAGCCTGAGCAAAGCTGTGACGGCCTTCATTTTGAAGGTGTACTTGTTCGGCATTTCCCAAAGACGCTCGATTAGCATTTCTCGTCCGGGGGAGTTAAGTATGTAATTCCCTTGGTTTGGTAATCAGCCCGTCGCCGCATGAGCCACCAGAGAAGCACCCAGAAATTCTTGGCGATCATGCCTCCCTGGCCTTTGCAGTTGCCCTCGATGCGGGCGTAGATGGCGGCGCGGGAAACGCCTTCTTCCTTGGCGATGCTGGCGATGGGCTGGGCGCTGAGGATCTTGCGCCAGGTCTGACGCTCAATCGGAGTCAGGTTGACGAACAGCCGCTCCTGCTCCCGGAGATCGGGCGCGGGGTCGGCCTTAGCAGTTGGTTCGGCTATGTCCGGGGGGAAGAAAATCGCGGGTCTGCCATTGCGCCGTCCGGTGCTGATCTGCTGCACGCCGCCGTACAGGTCCCGGCAGGTCTTGAATCTGAAGCTTTCCAAATCATCCAGTGGCATAAGAGCTGCGCCTAACAGTCCTTAGCCTCGGCGATGTAAGGGATTTAGGGAACTAGCATCCGGGTGGAAATTCGTAACGGTTTTGCTAACTACTTGAGCCGGAAGGCATTTTGGTACAGGCTCTTGCGAATCCAAACGGCCTGAAGACCCTTTGGCAAGCCCAGCTCGGGCGTCATGGACAGGAGTTTTGAAATAGTGGCTTGATGACCGAAGCGCGCGGCCGTGGCCTGATTGTCCTGGAGCAGTTCCGTGGCCCTTTGCCGGATGTGGTTGTCATCGGTAAGAAAACCGCAGGCCGCAGCCCAGTGCCGAGTCATGGACGCCTCCAGGCTATCTGCGGAGAACGTGCTTTGGACAATCTCCAGGACCCGCAGCGCCCCATCCCAATCTGGTTTACCAAGCAGGTTGGTGTGGCGGGTCCCGGTCATGAGGGCCTGAGCCTCGCTGCCAGCTTCTCCAAGGCGCCTCATTTGCTGCTCTGACTGCTCAAAACTCTTCTTGGTTTCGTCATCATACCGGCTGCCAGCCTGGAACAGGGCCACGCCGCGCTGGCGGTAATAATCCGATCCGAGCGGAGCGCCAATGGTTTGCGCGGCGTCGCGGATGATATCGAGGATGGGCAGAGAAGCTGCGGGGCGTCCGGCCAGCAGGTTGCCCTGAGAAGCGATCAGCGCGGATTTGATGAACTCCCGAACGTCGTCGTGGCGGCCAAGGCGGTAGTAGGCGGTCTGCAGCAGCCACAAGGACGAGCTGGCATGACTGATAGCGGAACGGGTAAATCCGCTGTGGACCAGGAACCAGGAAATTTTCTGCTCTAAGACTCCGGCTACAGCGATGCGGCGGGCCTCTGACATGTGTCCGAGTTTTTGCTTAAGCTGTAGCAGGCTTCTGGCTCCGTCGAGAAAGCGGTATTGCTGGCTGTGGGATTCAAATCGCGCCTCGACTTGCTCCACCAGCCAGGGCAGCGTCGAACTGGGTTTTTCCGACCGGCGCAGGATTTCTCTGTGGGAGCGAATGCCGACGCCGCCATGCATGGCCGTAGAGGGCACCATTTCCAAATCCGGTACGAACGTGATGAGCGACGGCTCCAATTGCCGCGCGGCGAAATACTTCAGGCGCCTGATGTTTTCGGGGCTGGTTTGAAACAAGCCCGCCAGCCTGGGCGAGGAGACACCCACGCTCATGAGCCAATCAATGGTGAAACGCAGTTCCAGCAGATCTGGCGTGAGGTCACTGGTGCCGGAGATCCCTGGTTTGGGCATGCCTTTGTGTTCATCAGGCGCGTACTCGACTAAGATTGCGCCGTCCATCCTTATTCTCGCTCTAACCGAGTGGCGTAATCGCCGTCGCCGGGCCGTTGGAGGGAACACTGATGGGTCTGTAGGCGATGCTGGGCAGCCGCGAAACACTGAGGATCGAGTTCAAAACCGATAAAGTTGCGGCCAGTATTGAGACAGGCGATGGCCGTAGTGCCCGATCCCATGCAACTGTCAAGCACCAACTCGCCGGGATTGGTGTAGGTTTTGATCAGGTATTCAAACAGCGCCAGTGGTTTTTGGGTGTGGTGGACGGTGTTAGACTCGGACGCTACATGCAGCACGCTGCGGGGACAGCGGAAGCCTGGATTCTCAGAGACGGCAGCACGGAGGTGCTTGCCGGTGTTGGCGTCATAGCGGGCGCGGCGGGTGCTCTTGTACGGCTTGCCCTTTTCAAACTGCGGATGGTAGGGCGGCGAGCGGTCGCAAAATACCAGGACATTCTCGTGCGCCCGCAGCGGCATGCGCTTGGCATCCAAGAATCCCGTGGCCCGCGATTTCTCCCAGATCCATTCGTACCGAAGCCACGGGAGATTGCTCATACCGAGCACCTTGTCGAAGGGACACCGGGCGGTCAGCACGATTGCGCCTTTGGGCTTGATGATCCGCTTGTACTCGGTCCACAGCCTGTCCATGTTAATGATCGAGTCCCAGGCATTGGCGGTAACGCCGTAGGGCGGGTCGGAGAGAATCATATCCACGCTGCGGGCAGGGAGCAGCTTCATCCCCTCAAGGCAGTCGCCGCGATAGATGCGATTTGCTGCAAGACCGGATTGTGGCAAGCCATTGAATTCACAATCGTTCATGAAGGAGTGCAGATAAAGGATCTTAAAAACGCCGTGCGCGGCGTTTTGGCACAATGCACCGTGTCACCGTCGCTTTTCTCATTGCCCCGGCAGTTCGTAATTGCTGATGAGCACCTCGCCGTACCGCTGCTTGGGGCAGCGCTGAGCCGTGTAGACGATCTGGATGGGCGTAATCCGCCAGGCGCTAAATAGCTTTCTTACCTCGGGATGATCGTCCAAGGAAAGCAGAAACCGGCCGCGGATTTTGTGTAAGCGTTGTTCGAGCTGCGCGAAGTCTTCGTCGCTAAAATTGTAGCGGTAAAGCTTCCGCCGCCAGTACGGCGGGTCCATATAGAAGCAGGTGGTGGGGCGGTCGTACCGTTCCAAGATCTGCTGGTAGGGTAGGGACTCGATCTGCACGCGCTGAAGGCGCTCGTGCGCTTTGGCAATGACGGTCGGCAAACGCTGTGGGTTGAAATTGGGGGACTGCACCACGGCATAGTGGTAGTGCTGCTTGACTACCAGACCGCCGAAGCAGTTCTTCTGAAGATAAAAAAATCGGCCAGCGCGCTGAATATCGGTCAGCGTGGCTGGGTCAGTTTTGGCGAGCAGGTCAAACCAGGAGCGGCTGGCTACGGTGAATTTCAAATACCGGATCAGCTCCTCATGGTGCCACTGGCAGACCCGCAGGAGGTTGACGATCTCCCCGTCCAGGTCATTGAGTACTTCAACCTCGGAGGGGCGCTTGTGAAAAAACACTTGGGCGCCGCCGGCAAAGGGTTCTACGTAGGTAGTGTGCTCGGGCAGCAGCGCGATGATCTTGGCGGCGAGACGATTCTTGCCGCCGATGTATGCAAGGGGACCAACCATGAAATTGTCGGTTAAAGATTAAAGAGGTACTCGACCTGGCAGTACAGGCCCAGGGCCAGAGCATCCTTCAGAAGAGGAGATCCGAAGCTGCCGTTGACACCGGGCCAGATTGCGGAGATGGTCTTGCGCACTTGGTCGCGGAAGCGCGGGCTGGGATATCCGAACGATGCCAGCACGTCCCGCTTCGATACCTCCCAGATGCTAATGCCCTGCTCAATTAAGACGCCCGAGATGATGTCCATGAGGTCGCCCCGGAGAACCTCCGTTTCATGAGGTATGGTTTCGAGGGCTGTCCTGCCTAGAGGGTACTTTTGCAGGACGCTACTGATAAACGAGGCGGCGCTGTTAAGAGCCTTGTCGCTATTGGAGGAGAGCTGTCGTACCTGCGGAGGTGCGGCCAAATGCTCGCCCTCCAGGATAGCGACGGCTACCGCCCGGCGTTCAATCCGGATCGCGGCCAATCGCCGAATGGGTGGATCGTCTCCGGTTCGGCCTTCCAGCCGCTTAAGCTCAGCATGAAAGCCGCGGGCGGGATCAGAATGGGAGCCGACAGCTTTGGTGCGGCGGTAGGCTGTTAGGAGTTGAGCCTGGGAATAATGGTCCAGGAGTTTCACGTAGTGGCGGGCCGCTTCGGCGTCGTCGAGCTTCTGAGCCAGGCGCAAAGCGAAGTACTCCTGCTGGTCGCTTGGTTGAAACTGGCTGTATCGGGCAGAGGCGGAACTCCTGGCTACCTGATCAAGAATGTTTGTCATTGTCTTTTGCTAATGATTAAAATGCCAGTTCAAAACAGCGTTTGTTGCTCAGGCGCGGCCAGCCGCTCCTCCTCCGCCCGGATCTCATTGCGCAGCCCGTCGTAAAGGGCCGGAAACAAGAACTCAACCGGCACCCGCAGAATGATCCCGAGTCGCAGGGCATTGGCCAGTGACGGCGTGTGCTGGCCGCGCTCGTAGTCCGACACGGCTGACGTGTCCTGCTGCCTTAGCAGGCGGGCAACATGCGCGGCGGTAAAGCCCATCCTCCTTCGAAAGTGATCGAGCATGTTTTGATGTTGCTGTTTGTTTTGTCGCATGGTGACTTTTTATTTTCTTAAGTAAAGTCACTGTAGCAATTCCGTAAAGTTTGCAAAGTAGGGAAAATTTGGCAGAAAGACCACGCAAGGCTAGTCTGATGTGGATAACTTGTCAAAAAGCCGCCGGCGGCACTGGCGGTGAACGTGGCGGCGAACCTGCTTCATTCCACGCAGCCGACGCGGCACACGTAGCTTCCGGGCCCTTGAGCAGACACGTTCAACAGACTCACCCACGAGGAGAGTCCGCAATAGTTCCGCCATGAATTCAACGACAACATTGAGCTTGAACATGGGGCAGATGATGGCGCTGTCTGGGCCAAAAGTAAAGACGGGAAACCTTGGGCTTTCTTGGCCGCCATGGCAAGAGTGCCAAATTTTCCCGTCTTTGCAAATTCAAATTGATGGGATACGGTGTGTGGAGCATGCAACTGAACCCGCCTAAAACTCTCCGGGATCTCTACCCCAACCTGACAGATCGGCAGCTTGAGGAGGCGGAAGCCAATCTTGAGCGGTATTTGGCCGTGATGATGCGAATTGCCGCACGGCTTCAGGCGGAAGGCTATTGCCTGACCGACCCGGATTTGACTGTTCCCGGACCTTTGCCTACCATACACGACGAAAGGTCGAATTCATGCGAGAAAAACCATTAACTGTTTTCAAAACAGCCATGAATGAATACTATGGCTACATCCGCGTCTCGACCGTGCGGCAAGGCGAGGGAGTATCCCTTCAGCAGCAAAAGGAAGCGATCATCTACTACGCCCAGCGGCATGGCCTTGTAATCTGCGAATGGTTCGAAGAACTGGAAACCGCGGCCAAGCAAGGCCGGCCGTTGTTCAGCAGGATGGTCAAGCAGCTTAAGGCTGGCAAAGCCCGCGGCGTGCTTATCCACAAGATTGACCGTAGCGCCCGAAACCTTCGGGACTGGGCTGATCTCGGCGAACTGATTGATCGCGGCGTCGAGGTCCATTTTGCCAATGAAGCCTTGGATCTGACCTCCCGTGGCGGCAGGCTCTCGGCCGATATCCAGGCGGTGGTAGCTGCCGACTATATTCGCAACCTGCGCGAGGAAACGAAGAAAGGCTTCTACGGGCGGCTCAAGCAAGGTCTGTATCCCATGCCGGCCCCTCTGGGCTATGTCAACAACGGCCAGGGCAAACCCAAGACCCCAGATCCAAAGAGCGGTCCGCTGATGCGCAAAGCATTTGATCTGTATGGCACGGGCCGGTACAATCTGAGTGCCCTGTGTCAGGAACTTAACCGGCTCGGCCTCTGCCGACCTTGTGGAACGCCTCTATACCCTAACCGCCTGTCGGAACTGCTCAGGAATCCTTTCTACACGGGCCTGATCCGCATTAAGCTCACGAACCAGACCTTCGAGGGTGTACATGAGCCATTGATCAGCCGGCAGCTCTTTGAGCGTGTCCAAGGGATACTCAAGGGCAAAACCAACAGCCGCAGCATTAAACATAACTATCTCTACCGGCGGCGCTTGACTTGCAAGGACTGCGGCTATTCCCTGGTCGGAGAGCGCCAGAAGGGCAACGTCTACTACCGGTGCCAGATTTCCGCATGCCCGACAAAATGCATCCGGGAGGAGGCCGTGGAAGGCGCGGTACTGGCGCAATTCGCGCGCCTGAGCTTCGCCAAAGACGAGCGCGAGTGGTTTGGCCCCAAACTCAGCGACATGAAGCTGCGGAACGTCGAGGAGCAGGAGAAGATAATCAACGCCTTGATCTTGCAACTCGCCCAGAACGAGGAGCGTTTCAATCGCCTGACTGACGCCTACATTGACCGGTTGATCGAAAAGGACCTTTTTGAGAAACGAAAAACTGCGCTCTTGGTGGAGCGCAAGGATTTCGAACAACGGCTTGCGGAATGGCGGACCGGTAAACGGAATCCGGCAGACGAACTGTTGAGCTTCCTCGAACGCGCNNGCAGATGGCGCGTATTTAGGCTATAAACTCGGTCTTCAGGAGGAAAAGCGGGATTTGCTGGATTCGCTTACCTCGAACTGCCTGATCTCCGGAAAAGCTCCCGAAATCATGCTGGCTTTGCCCTTCAATGAGGTCGCAAACCGCTTTGATTGTACAGATGGTGCCCCGCAGCGGAGCATCCCTCGAACTTGGAGCGTCCTGATCAAGCGTTTGCTGAAGATCGTCCTTGATACGAAATATGCCGCCCCGGCTCTACCAATCGCCGGCTGAGTTGTGTGTGACATTGCCATAGGACCTGTAGGCAGCCCTTCCATCCCCGAGGTCTCTTTTGCGTATTGGCGCTCTGCCCGGTCGTGAGCCATGAACAGAGGAAATGCTTCTTGCACCGTCATAGTGCAGCGAGCATAGCAAATAGGGAAAACCCCCGCAAGGCGGGAAAACTTGGATGATTTGCCAATAATCTCCCCGTCCCTGTGGATATATCCCTGTCCCCTGTCTTTCTTGCGCCGGAGCCAAAACCAACCTCGGTATTGATCCGACCATCCTAGTTTTTCAGGTCCCGAAATTAGCGCCCGACCGCAAAATCAGTTGAGTTTGATCTCGTGAGGCGAACCGCTGGTAAACACGGTCATCCGCGAATTATCCGGCAGTTGGAAGAGATGGAGGTAGGACAGAACTTCGGTTCGGATGGTTTTGACATCGGCACCGATCAGCAGCAAGGTCAATGCATCGTCGTCGGCCTTACACTCGAACATCGAGGCGATGCCCCGTTGCCGGACGGTGAAGCCGATATATGACACGATTTGCTCCAGCCTGTTCCGAACTTGTTCGAACGAATACGGCTGGGTCGAATTGTGATGAGCGGAATGGATTGCCCGCAGTGGCATGGTGACCAACACCGCGCTGTCAGGCATTTCCGCATGTCGCGGCGAGTCTTGCCGTAATTGTAGATCGCTCGGAGCGCCCGCAGGTTCGTCCAAGGCAGTGGTGTAGGTGGCACCACGCCTGATTTCCGATTCGTACATTTGGGGATCTTCGTTCTTCAGGCAGAGGAAGCGATAGAGTTGATCTACCGCACTCTTCATAATGTCCTTCATTTCCTCGTCCGTGATCCGGCCGTATCCGGGCCGCCCGGTGCAGGTCGGACAAGGTTTGCCGGCGTGGACGTCCTCAATCGGTCCATTCCGAAATGCCAGGGCAACGAGTGCTTTGGCTTCCCTGGCGATTTTCTGCTTGCCGGAATTCGTATCCATGGGAGGAGATTGTAATTGCACAAATGCGGCCCAACCGGCCTTTCGCTGGTACTATAGCGACTCGGTTGAAAAGAGTCAAGGATTTGGAGAATTAGAAGCCTTGCAGCAGAGCATTGCTCGAAGCTGGCGATTGGTAAGCCACGACTACTCAACTTCGGCACTCGCGAAAATTTGCCTGTGGTAGTAGTAGATGATGGCCTTTGCCGGAGCAGTCCACCTGCGCAGACCGCCGTCGCCAGCGTTCGACATCCGGATTGCGGTGGAAGTCGGTGGTGACGCTAGCGCCGCTATCATCGGATAATTGCCCAGTATGAAGTGCCGACCGGAAGACATGCTGCTGTTCGATCTGGATTATGGCGACCTGACCCGTCCGCCATTCCGCATCCTGCGCGGACGTGGCTGGGGCCAGTGCACGAATCAGACCGAAGAGTACCTGATCGTTTACGGTGCGAAGTACGAGAGGGAGCGGTCGATTTTCGACACATCCCCTTATGTGCTGCCGCCGGGCGCGACCACACCGGACGCCTGGGACTGTGAAGGTTCCTTTTGCCGTCCGACAGAATGCTTCAATGCTGGCGGAGGCGCAGGAACGGGCCATTGGCAGTTAAGTTCTGGAATTTCAGGCAGTTCTGGGTCAAGGGCCTCGGTGCCGACATTTACCGCTGCTCTTGGAACAATGGCGTTTTCGAGCCGAGCCAAATCAACTGGGCCATTCCCAACTTTTCGTATCAGGACATAGTTGACCGTCTGAGATCCTTTGGCGAGCGATCCACTCCTTCGGAATAGGCCCTCTGACATTCCGCCACAGTGGCGGGATGACAGAGGGCCGCCATCGTACTCCAGGCCGGCGGAGATCCGGCAGCCAAGGTTTTAGGAAATTGTGGTAGCAATCCAGCAATTCGCATTTCGTCTCCAACTTCCAGAGCCGGTTTGACACCCGATCCCCATCCAGGTTAGCGGCTGCTGCGCTGGCTCAGCCCGCTTAGCCTTGAGATCCTCGTCGCCCTCGGTTCGCGAAGGGACATAAGCATGCCGCCGCCGGTGTGTTTAACTACACGGGAAAGCCGCCGCTACCTGCTGAAAGCTGACCACCCGAAGGACGGTGGGATTAGACCTGGAAGCAGGACAAACAATGGCCGGAAGCGCCAGGAGTCCTAGTATCCTCGTTCTGCTATAAGTCTTGCACGAGCCGTGCGGAGTTTTTCGGCGGCTTCTTGCCACCGTCTGGCCGCCTCAGATGCCGCAAGCCTTTCAGTTTCTACCTGTCTCGGATGCGGATGGCTTTGTGCTGCGTGTATAGCCGTCTCGAACTCAGCTTGGGCGGCATCCCGATCCTCTCGTGCCGTCATTTCGGCACGTTCCAACTGCATCAAATCATCATACGTCGGTTTCCTGTCTTTACCAGATAAAGTAGAATTATAGACGTGGTCAATATTTTCTTCCCGCATAAAGATTGTTATTGTTATATGCTTGAGAGACTGCAAATGATAACTCGACCTTTGAGGTGAAGTGTAGATGATTCTGCAAATTTGGTCAATATTAGGCAGGCAGGTATATGAACTGACGTGTATAGAGAGTAGCGTGGGTCTCACAGCACGTCTTGCTGTGCGAGCCGTGAAGAGACCTTGCCACTGGTGCGTAGATTTCGCCGGAGCGTGAACTCATCCAGGTAGTAGTCTCTAGATTCTCTGGGCTGACCGTCCCCTGGTACGAGCCCAGCAGCAAGCGCCTCAAATTGCGACGCTATACGGTGACCCCGCGCCGGATGAGTCACTCCCGGCAAGTCGCCTCCGTGGAAGAGCGAGCCTAAAATTCCGCCAAGTCTCGGGGATGATCCTCAGCGGAACGACATATCAATCTCGGAGTCACGTCAGTCACGCAAATACATATATTGAGTCTGGCTGATGCTGCTATCGACTTCCAGGTAAATTGAGGTGGGTCATTGCAGCACCAGTACTCGTACCTTGCCCAGACCGAATGCAGCCTTCTGGCCGAAGTGAAATACCTCCGCCGCGCGAGCCCAGGGCATAGCGGCTCCGAGTTCGCCTGCCAGATCGATATAACCCACTACACCGTCGAAATCCAGCCACTTGTCTTGCCGGAAGCTGTGGCGCGGAAGGTCGTAGTGATATAGCCGGTAGCCCACCATCTCGGCGCGTGCCGCCGGAGCTTCCACCCAAGGCGGCCGAACTCCTGAACATGTTCGATATAACTGTCCAGCCCGACCTATGCTGTGTTCGAAGAATCGCGTGGCGAAGTCCTTAGGCGAAAATGTGGGAGACCGATCCAGCTTGAAGACGGTCGGAGAGAGAAAAACAATCCGGACCCGGCCAGCCACTTCGTTTTGGATCGTCAAAGCACGAGCGGAGGGCGTTTGCACGGGTACTGCTGGCAACCGGCGGTCATACAGAAGCTGTCCGGAACTGTCGCGCGCCGCCAACAGCCGAAACTGCGCGCCACCGACTGCTAGGCCGCATCGCTCCACTGCTTCCAGGATCGCCGCCAACGCATTGGATGCCACTCCCACGAGGCGCAGACCGAAACGGAGCGTCCCACCGGGATCGAACTTCCATCCCGCCTCACAGCGCAGTGTGGGAATTGTTTCGCCATCACGCGGCGGCCCAGTTCGGTACGGCAGGTTGACCGGGCCGCCCATCGCGATCTCCTCCAAGCCAGGCGGAGACGGTGCCAGAAGCAGGAACGGTTTGGCACCATTGCGGCTCTGTTCGAACAGCGAATAGTAGCGGCAGGTGTCCGGACGGTGGCACTCATGGCCGCATCCGGACCCTTCGCAGAGAGCCGCCCGCAGCAGGTGTCCGAGCGCGCCGCGGAGCGTCGAACCTAAGAAGGGCGGCAGAGTCGCGGGCTCGGCGGCTTCGAGCGTCAGCCATGCTTCGCGCCACCAAAACTTTCCGAGCCAGTCCGGCAATTCTGAATTTGACGCCATGTTGATTATGATATAGCTTGCAGAAAGGTTTCGGAGGATTAAAATGCATTTCGTGGTGGCCTACGATATCGTGCAAGACCGCAGGCGCGAGAAAGTAATGAACACGGTCAAGAACTTCGGTCTGCGCGTGCAATATAGTGTCTTCGAGTGTGAACTGACGATGCAGCGCGCCAACCAACTCATTGAGCGGCTGCGGACCTTGATTGATCCCCGCCGTGACCGGGTCGACATGTATCCGCTCTGTGACGCTTGCTTCTTCCGCTCCCAGAACCTCGGCCGGGAACGAAAGGGACCGTCGGAAACGTTTTGACCGTTTGTGAAATGAGGAGGCGGATAAAATATGACCCAACGCAAGGCGCATCTGTTCCAGCGGCTGACAAACCCGCAAGAACTCGAGCGCGCCTGGTCCGACGTGCTGGCGCACTATCCCAAGGATCACGTTCCGCAGGAACTGCGAACGTTCGACCGCAAGCGGGGCGGAGAGATCCAGCGGCTTGCCGCAGCGCTACGGGGCCGCACGTTCATTCCCGAACCTGCATCGCTTATTTTCATTCGCAAGCCCAACCACCCTGAAGAGCGGCGGCCCATCACTCTGATCCGTCCTGAAGATCGAATTGTCCTCACTGCCCTCAACCGGCTCCTGACGCCGCTGTTTGAGCGCCAGTTCCTGGCGCAATCATACGCCTATCGGCCGGGAAAGGGTGCCTGGACCGCAATCGAGCGCGTCACGAAGTGCTTGCGCCAGGGGCTGGTTCGCATAGCTTCAGGCGACATTGATGACTTCTTTTCCAACATCGACCGCGACCACGTCCTGCGTGACGTCCGGCAAACCGTGTTTGAGAATCCCATTCTGGACCTGCTCGAAACTTACCTTCACATCGGTATCGCGCGGGATTTCGAATTGGTCGATTCGGGGCGCGGAGTGGGCCAGGGTAGCCCGCTTTCTCCGCTGCTTTCCAACATCGCGCTGACCGGCTTTGACCGTTTTCTGAACCAAAGCGGGGTGGAATGGGTGCGGTACGCCGATAATTTCCTCTTGTTGGGCACTGAGCCGGTTCAGGTGAAAGATACCTTCGAACGCGCCGAAGCATTCCTATCCATGAACTGCGGACTGCTTCTCAACGCAGAGAGCCGCTCGTTCACGTCCGAAGATAACGGTTTCGAGTTTCTAGGCTTCTGGTTCCAAAATGGGCGCCGCACGATGACGCCACAGAAGCTGAATCAAAAGCGGCTGAAAATGGCTGAAATCCTCCGCCAGAACCCCTCCAACATAAAGGACGCGGTGCGCGATCTCAGCGAAACTGTGGCGGGCTGGCGGGCCTACTACGGAAAGAGCCTCGACACGGGGGATCAACTTGCCATGCTTGAGCAGCATCTTTCAGATCTACTCCAACCTTGGCTGGCACGCTTTCGCTCCCAAGCGCCGGGTAAAGAGCTCTCGGCTGCAGAACTGAAGGCGTCACTGTCAGAGATGGCCTTGCCTGTTACAAACGATCCGCGCAAGAAGCTGAAGTGGGCAGAACTCCTCCTGGCACGCAGCCGACCGCAGCGTGAGACCGAACCGGCGCGCGGGCTTTCGCCGGCGGCCCGGCACGCCATTGAACAGCGGAAGCAAGAATATCGGAAGCTGAAAGAGGAGCGCCAGGAGGTCCTGGTCACGAATCCGGGAACTTATTTGGGCAGGACCGGCGAGCGATTGCTGATCCGCCGCGACGGTAAGCGCGAAGCCGAGATTCCGCTGTCCATGATCCGTAACATCACTCTTCTGACAAAGGCGGTATCCCTATCGGGCGATCTGATGTCCGAGGCGTCTGCTCGCGGCATCAACATCGTACTCGCCGGGTCGGACGGACGTCCGCTGGTCCGCGTGGGGGCGCCGGATCCGGCCGAACACCAACTTTCGCTAGCCCAGAGCACCATGGCCTCCAGCCGCGCGGGTCTGGACTTGGCGCGCACCATTGTGGCGGGCAAGATCCGCAACCAGGGGAACCTTCTGCGATATTACTTGAAGTATCCCGAGAGACGTTCCGACGGCGATTTCCTTTCCGTCGCCAACCATGCCGTAAAGGAAATGGAGGGCATCCGGGATTCGGTCTTACAGCGCAACTTCGGCGACGATCTGGAGTTGGAGCGGAACCGCCTCTTCGCCGCGGAGGGTCAGGCGGCGTCGAGTTACTGGTCCGCGGTCCGGTGCTTGCTGTGGTGGAAGCCCGGCTTTGACGGCAGGGTTCGTCGCGGCGCCACCGATCTGGTGAATTCGCTCTTGAATTACGGCTACGGAATTCTGTATTCGCGCCTGATGAATGTGCTGGTCCGCGCCGGTTTGAACGTTTATGTTGGCTTCCTCCATAAGCCACAGAAAGGCAAAGCCGGCTTGTTGTACGATTTTATAGAGGAGTTTCGTGCGGCGGCAGTCGACCGGACCGCATTTGGCTGGCTCAATCTGGGTATCGAAGCCAAAATGACCGAAGAAGGTTTGGATGGCGAAACCCGGCGCGACCTGGCACGCAAGATTGTGGAGCGGCTTCAAGCCGACACGCGCTATCATGGCGAGTCGCTGCCACTGGAGCGGGTCATGGAGCAGCAGGCTCAACTGCTGGTACGCCATTTTAAGGGCCAGGAATGCTACAAGACCTACGTTCTGCCCTGGTGACGGTTTGCGAAAAAGAGGCGTCGGGTCGAATCTGCAGTTATGTACTTTACCAGCAGAGGATTGGACCGGCATGGCGGGCTTGGTTGACTGGGGTGATTTTCCCGCAAATCGAGGCCTGTCGCGGATGAAGCCGACGGTTTGCGAAGAAACCGTCGATTTGGCGTTCTCTCTCGTAAATGAAATCAATGGTTTGGGATGGTGTTTTCGCAAATCGGCGCTCACCGTGGGCGGTGGCACGGGTTTGCGAAGCCGCTGATTTGGTGTAACCACATGGATTTCCTTACACTTGCGAGTCTTGATGCGGGTAACAGTTGGTGATTCAGACGTGCGGAAGGGCTCGGCTCGCGAAACCACACCGGGATCTGCGTAAGCGCCAGAGACGGAACAGCTTGGCTACGCCCAGAGTTGGGTGTTGAATCGGCAAGTGATTGGTGAAAGAATAGGCTTGCTGGCGGGATTCGCG
>PKYZ01000111.1 GCA_003132865.1 Bryobacterales bacterium | reverse complement strand
GCCACGCCGGGCGCCAGGCCGACCCTCGATTCTTCCAGCAACTTCCTGCAAAAACCGAATGAGTCCGTCAGACCCTCGATTCTTGGGAAGAGATAGAAGGCGCCGTCCGGCTTGGGTACCGTCACGCCGGGCATGGCGCTGAGCGCGTCCAGGCACAGGTCGCGGTTTTGCTTCAGACGCTCCAACATGCCGGCCAGTTCCGCTTCGCCATGCGCCAAGGCAGTCTCGGCCGCTTTCTGCGCGAAGCTGGCCGCGTGGGAAACAATGAACTCGTTCAACTGCGTGGCCTTCTGCGCCAAGTCGCGGCGGGCCACCAGCCAGCCTACGCGCCAGCCGGTCATGCAGTAGGTCTTCGAGAAGGACTGCACCACCATGACCGCATCGTCACGGGTGGCTTTGCGCAGGATGGATGGCACGGGCACTCCCAGCGAGCCGCCCGCATAATAAAGCCGGTCGTAGACTTCATCGGCCAGCAGCCAAAGTCCGTGCCGGCGGGAGAAATCCAGCAGGCGCTGCTGTTCTTCGTCCGTGGCCACCCACCCCAAGGGATTCGATGGCGAAGTATACAGCAGCAGGCGGGTACGCGGCGTAACGGCCGCCTCCAGCGCGTCGAAGTCGATGCCGTAGCGCTCGCCGCGCAGGGGATGCGGGATTTGCCGCACAATCGCGTTGGCCATCGCCACATTGGACGCGCCATTGGGCCATGCGGGGGTGAGCACCAGCGCTTCGTCGCCTGGATCGAGCACCGCGCGAATGCCGACGTTCAAGGCTTGTACGCCGGAAGCCGTGATGACGATCTCCGTGCCCGGGTCCAGTTCCACGTTATGCAGTTCGCCATACTGCCTGGCGATGGCGCGGCGCAAGGAAGGCAGTCCGGCATTCTCGGTATAGAACGTGTAGCCATCGGCCAGGGCGTCCATGGCGGCGCGCTTGATGAAGTCCGGCGTGGGCAGGTTCGATTCGCCAAAATACAACCGCAGCACGCCCTGCATGGACATGGCGATTTCGGCCAGCTCGCGGATGCGGGAGGGCGGAACGTGCTCGACGGAACTTGCGACGTGGGGCATTCTGGGGCTTCGGACAGCCCGGTCTACAGCGTCTTCAGGTAAGCGATGAGATCGGTCTTTTCGTCGTCGCTCAGCATCTCTTTGTAGGCGGGCATGCCGTTGCCGCCTTCGTCGAGCTGGGAACGCACGTTCTCTTCGGTGGGCTTCTTGCCGTTGTTCAACTTCTCCTTACTGAAGAGACCCTTTAGCCCCGGCCCCATTTTCTTTTCCGTGCTGTCGGCGTTGTGGCAGGGGGTGCACTGCTGGAAGACCTCTTTCCCCTTTTCGGGGTCTCCCTTCTTGGCCGCCAGAGCGGTCGAGGAGGCCATGGCAAAGGCCAAGCCAAAAGCAAAGACTTTCGAGTGAAACATACGGATTAGTGTTCTCCAGATCGGCGAAACAACTAGTCTACAATTTTTGGGGTACTGGCGGCAGCCTGCCTGCACGCCGGCACGCTCGGGGCGCTGGGTGGTATCGGAGAACCGAGGCTTTCGGCAACCGCGACGGGCCGACGTGGACGTCGGCCGCAGGACTGGAGTCCTGCCCCACAATTAATGCAGGCGCCCGGTCATAGGAAAGGTATGCGGCATTGCGCACGAGTGCGTGCGCCACCTCTACGGTCTATTGCGGCATGAGCGTCAGCAGGTTCAAGGTGTTGGTGGCATCGTCGACAAAGTAGAGGCCTTCGTGGGCGGTGGCCAGCCCGAAGAGCGCGCCGGCTCCGGGCGGCATTCCACTTTTGTCCAGCAACATGCGGCCAACCTGCCCGCCAGTGGGAGTGGTTACCACGAGCAGGCCGTTATTGCCGTTTACCGTCAGAATATTGCCATTGCTGGGAAGCGTCGTGAGACCAAGCGGATCGTTCAGGGTCGGACTCTTGGATACGGTCACCCCAATTCCTGCGCTCGAAGTCCGGTTGGCCGCATTGGGTATCGCGGCAATCCGGTTATCCAGGCTGTCGGCGACGTACAGCGTCCCTGTCGCAGACAGCCCGAGTCCGGTCGGACCAATGACCAGCGCGGCCGGGTCTGTTCTTTCGGGGAACCCCGAACCGATCGTGGTCATGGACACCACCGATGGCATGCTGGTGTGCGAAAGAGCCAGATTGATGCGGACGACCGTGCCTTCATCCACCAGGCTGCCGTTGCCGGCCACCGTGTCGTTGAGCACATTGGTTACGAACAGGTCCGCCGTCGTGTCCATGTCCAACGCCGTCATATCCCAGGGACCATTGATGAGATTGTTGAAGATCGTTTCCACGACTGTGCCTGCGTGATTCAACACAATCAGACAACCCCCTTGCGCGGTGGCCGATGTGCCGTCGGTCGTGGGCAAACTGCCTACAATAACCCAACCCGCGCGCAGGACCACCAGAGCCGTCGTCAGGCCCACGCCTCCCGGGCACTGGCCGGGAAGAGTCGAGGCGTCGATCCACGCAAACAAGCTGACGGAGCCATTGGGCGCGATATCCATGATCGTCGTGCCAGTACCCTGCAGGTTCGCGCTACTGTTGAAATTGCTCACCAGGATGTGGCCTTGGACCAATTTTCCAATCGAGGCAGGAACCACGGCCACGCCGTAAGGGTTCACGTCCCCGTTGGATGGCACGGTGGAAGCCACGGTAACGATCGAAAGCTTGGCGTCCTGGGCCAGCAGTCCCGGCGCAATAACCAGCGCCAACGCAAGGGCGCCCATCCACCGGCTTGTAACATACTGTTTCATGTCGGAATCCCCTCCATAATTCGATTCCCTGAAGCCGGCGGAGGCAATTGCATATGACTCAGGCGGCTCAGGCTATCTCGATGTTAGGCTTCGGACGGCATGGAAAACAAGCGAAATACCGTACACTCTTGTAAAATAAGCGTCAGTATCGTTTGGTAAAGAGTGGAAAGATACAAGACTTACCAGCACTCTACTGTCTCTTACGGTTACAAGTGTAAAGCGGGCTGGTGATGCAACGTAGTCTCCCGGCCACGGCGTGGCCGAAGTCACCGAGAGTCGGGAAGGCAGGCGAAACCGCCTGCCCCACCTGGCGGCGCGGCTACGCTATGATGTAGAAATTACCTTTATGAACCAAGACGGCATTCCCGAAGGCCTCACTTTCGATGACGTCCTGCTCCAGCCGGCGCGCAGCGATGTGCTGCCCGCCGACGCCGATACGCGCACCCGCCTCACCCGCCAGATTGCCCTGAACATTCCCATCGTGAGCGCCGCCATGGACACGGTGACGGAGTCGCACCTGGCCATCGCGCTGGCCCAGCAGGGGGGCATTGGCATCGTTCACCGCAACATGTCCATCGAGCGGCAGGCCGAAGAGGTGGACCGGGTCAAACGCAGTGAAAGCGGCATGATCGTGGACCCCATCACGATCGGGCCGGATCAGAAAATCTCCGACGCCCGTGAAGTGATGAGCCACTACCGCATCTCCGGCGTGCCGGTCACCGAAGGTCCGCGGCTGGTGGGCATCCTGACGAACCGCGATCTGCGATTCGAAACCCGCTCGGATGTGCCGATCCGGGATGTGATGACCAAGGACAACCTCATCACCGTGCCCGTCGGCACCACGCTGGAGGAAGCCGAGGCGATCCTGCATCAGCACCGCGTGGAGAAGTTGCTGGTGGTGGACGATCACTACCATCTGAAGGGCCTGATTACCGTTAAAGATATCCAGAAGAAGTTGAAATATCCGTATGCCGCCAAGGACGAGCAGGGCCGTCTGCGCGTGGGGGCAGCCATCGGCGCCACCAACGATTTTCTGGAACGGGCGCAGGAACTGGTCGCCCGCAAGGTGGATGTGCTGGCCATCGATACGGCCCACGGGCACACCGAGCGCGTCATGGCGGCGGTGAAAGCGCTCAAGCGGGCGCTGCCGGAGGTGCAACTCATCACCGGAAACGTAGCCACGTATGAAGGCGCTTGCGAATTGATCTCGCTGGGCGTGGATGGCATCAAGGTCGGAATCGGTCCGGGATCGATCTGCACCACGCGGGTGGTTTCCGGCGCCGGCGTGCCGCAGCTTACCGCGATTGCCGAATGCTCGCGGGCCACCGGGCCGGCGGGCGTGCCGTTGATCGCCGATGGCGGCATCAAGTTTTCCGGCGACATCACCAAGGCCATCGCCGCCGGCGCGGATGCGGTCATGATCGGCAGCCTGTTGGCCGGCACAGACGAAAGCCCCGGCGAGACCATTTTGTTCCAGGGCCGCACGTTCAAGACCTACCGCGGCATGGGATCGCTGGGCGCCATGCAGGGCAATGCCGACCGTTACGCGCAGGAAGCTAACGGCAAGCTGGTGCCGGAGGGCATCGAGGGCCGCGTGGCCGCCAAGGGACCGCTTGCGGAATTGGTTTATCAACTCGTAGGAGGCCTGAAATCCGGCATGGGATACTGCGGCGCGCCGGACATCCGGGCGCTGCACGAGAATGCGCGGTTCCTGCGGGTGTCTCCGGCGGGCCTGCGCGAGAGCCACGTGCACGACGTGGTGATTACCAAGGAAGCTCCCAACTACCGGATCGAATAGCGGTTCGGCTCAAAAGGCAGCCTGGGAGGCCGCCGCAGGCCGAGGGCCTGCCCCACCAGGAAATAGAGCCTACACCAGGATTTCTTCTTCATTTGCTTCTGCCTCCGCAGCGGGATCTTCCTTTTCTATTTTGGGGATGGGGGTTTGTTCGATGGATTTAATCATGTCGAGAAGCTCAAGGTATTTCTGGTGATCGTTGCGGGCTTTGAGGACG
>PKYZ01000689.1:7391-7588 GCA_003132865.1 Bryobacterales bacterium | reverse complement strand
GTCCAAAACGTGATCACGTACCTGGTCGGCGTGCTAGCAGTGCCAGAAACCACGGGTGGCGTTTTCGACATCGGTGGGCCTGAAGCGCTGTGCTACAGCGACATCATTCGCCTCATGGCGGAAGAGCTCGGTCTTTCCCGACGCTGGCTCATACCGGTTCCAGTCCTGACGCCTCGCTTGAGTTCTTATTGGATTCA
>PKYZ01000689.1:0-7362 GCA_003132865.1 Bryobacterales bacterium | reverse complement strand
CAAGTTACGGCACGTCAGGTGGAGACGAACTGGTCGATGGCTGGCCCGATGCCCGGCGATCCGGATTGGTCTGGTGGCACAGTCTTTCGCGACACCCGCGAAGTTGCCATCGACGCGCCGGCCGGGGCAGTATTCCGCGCCGTATGTCGCTTAGGCGGGGAGCGTGGCTGGCATGGCGCCAATTGGCTCTGGATCATCCGTGGCTGGCTGGATCGGCTGACTGGAGGCCCCGGATTGCGCCGCGGCCGCCGTGATCCCGAGGCCCTCAGCTACGGCGAGGCGCTCGACTTCTGGCGCGTCGTCGGCTTGGAGCCAGACCGTTGCGTCTCGTTACGCGCCGAAATGCGATTACCGGGCGAAGCGTTGCTCGAATTCCGAATAGAACCACGTAACAAAGGCCAATGCATCCTCCACCAGACAGCTTTGTTCCGGCCCCGCGGGCTGCTCGGTTTGATCTACTGGTACGCGGTGCTCCCGTTCCATCACCTTGTATTCCGCGGGATGCTGGCCGGCATCCAGCGCGATGCCGTTCAGATCGCTCTGAGATGATCAAGTTGAGTTATGAAGGCGTCCATTAAGTTGAGGTTGAGAACCCCATTCAGCCTGGCGGCTCCGGAGATGCCGCGGGCAAATGTTTCAAGGCTTCAAGGCCTCCATCAAGGGCCGGTGACGACCTGGAGTGTCACGTTGTTCGCGTTGTATTTCACCACGAAGTGCTCGCTGGAATTGATGCTGGCGCCGTTCACCGTCGCAAAGCGACCGCTCACCGAGCTCGCCGTCAGGATCCGAAACACGCTGCCGACGGCCGGCACAAAACCGTTGAGCAGGCCGATGTTCAGCGTGCCGCTCAAGCTGGCTGTACCAGTGACCGCGAGCCGGTCGAATTGTGTCCCCGGACTGGTCCCTGCAATATTGATGTCGAGAGCGCCCGCCGGGTTCTGTGCGTAGGCGCCCGTAATCGTGAGGACACCAGTTTTCGCCCCGGAGTCAGCGGGAGCAATGACGCCGCTCGAGTTAACGCTGGCGGATAGGTTCCCGGTGCCGAACACCGAGCCGCCCTGAATGTTGATCGGGCCAGCCGCAAGCTCCAAAAGGTCGCCGCTACGGAAGCTGGTGAGACCCGCAGTAGCAAGGGTACCATCGACCCTTGTCGTGCCGCCAGTCTGCGTGTATCCACTTCCGCCCGCGGTAAAGGTGCTCCCTTTGGAAATCGTCGTCCTGCCAGCGTTCGAAAAGGCGCCAGCCGCGAAGACTTGACCGCCGGACAGCGTGAAGCTGCCCGAGCTGGCGTTGGTGGCGAAACTTGCCAGCGCATTGTGACTGGACTGGTCGATAATCTGTGAAGAGGTTCCAGTGAGTGTGATGTTGGCGGCGTTCGTCACGATGTTGGCGTTATCGAACTGTAGCGTTCCGGCGACCAGATAGGTGCCGCCTGTCAGGGTCGTCCCGGAGAAATTGAGGAAAGGACCTATAGTAATGTCCAAGGTGCTTCCCTGGGCCACTGAAAGCTTACCCATGTTGTTAAAGCCATTGCTATCAGGCCGAATGGTGAGCGGAGTGGTCTGGTTGGCGAGGATGGCGCCCTTGTTCACAAGCCCCATAAAACCCAGCCCGAGATTTCCCGCCCCTTGAATCGTGCTCTGGTTCGTCAAGATTTCGCTTCCCGTCTGGCCCCAGACAGAGGTTTTGTTCAACATGGTCACGCTCCCGCTGCCGGACAGAGTCACGTTGCCAATGATCCGCAGGTTCGAACCTTGGCTCGTCGAGAGGAGTTGGATGAGGCCGGTGTTTTTGATGGTTCCCTCCAGAAGGCTTTGGGTGTTGTCCGCCACTTGCAAAGTGCCTGCGTTGGCGATGCCGTTGAACGTGCTGTTGGTGCTTATGATGACGCCCGTGTTTACTCCGGTTCCGCTCGTTTTCAGGGCGCCCCCAGTGACCGTCACCCCGGTGACCAGCACCGTGCCTCCAGCCGATGTCCCAGTGCCGGCCAGTGCCTGGATGGCGCCACCCGTATTCGTCACATTGGTCTGAATGTCCAGTGTTCCGCCGCTGCTGGCTTCCATGGTCCCTGTGTTGGTCACTAAATCTCCCGAGTAAAAAATAAGCAGGTGATTGTGATTGGCCGAGGTCGCGTTGACGACGCCGCTGTTGGTCAGCGTACCCTGGCCCAGACTTCCTGAACCCGATATCGTGTTGTTCTGGTTGACCAGGGTGCCAAAGACAGAGTTCCTCGCCTGGTCGGACAGTGTGACCGTGCCCCCTCCCGTCAGGGTAGTCCCGCTGCCAAGGAGCTCGAGCGTCGCACCGTAGACGCCGGTCGAGTTCAACTGCACCGCGCCAGTATTGGTAATGGTTCCCTCCAGCGCGGTAGTCGTGCCGTCGGGCACCTGATAAGTTCCACTGTTGGTCACGCCATTCAGGATCGGGCCGTTGGCGACGCCGTGGATGACTCCACTGCCGGTTGTGGTGAGGGTCCCGTCATTGATTTGGGCGTTTAGTTGCACGGTGCTGCCATCCAGGGCCCGGATCGTGCCGCCGGCGTTGTTTAACGTGACGCCATTGTCGAACTCCAATAGGCCCCCGCCGCTCGCTTCCAGAGTACCGCTGTTGGTATCCGTACCGAAGGGCGTGATATGGAGAGGGCTCGCTCCGTTGGCATCGACTAAACTCTGATTGTTGAAGGTCACGCCTAGCGCTCCCGATCCCTGGATGGTCTCCTGGATGGTCAGCACTGGCGAACCGTTGGTGGTTCCGACCACGCCACCTGCCAGAGTCAGCGTACCTCCGCCGCTCAAGGTTACATTCGCTCCCGCAATAATCAAACCGCTGCCGCCGTTGGACGAGTTCACGGTGATCTGCCCAGCGTTGTTGATAGTCGTACCGAATATCCAAAGACTGTCTCCGTTGTTGAACCCCAGACTGTCGTCACTATCGATGGTCAGGTTGTTGATGATGCTGTTGACGTCCAGCGTTACTGACGAGGCGTTGGAATTGCCGCCGTCGATAGCAACGTCAGGGAGCGGGTTTTGATTACTTGGGTAGCACGGAGGATTGGGCGCACAGGGATTGGGACTCCACATATTCACATTACTCCAGCTTCCTGCGCCGCCAGTCCAGGTGATCTGGCCAAATGCTGAGTTCGGATAGGCGCTGGCCGCGATCAAAAACACCAGTAACAGTAATAGCTTAAAGCTTCGTGCCCGCTGAGCCAAGTTCGTTTCAAACATTTTCTTCACTCCTTTGAAAATAGGGCGTTAGATAAGTATCGCGAGCTGTGTATTTATGACTTCCTTGCGATTGCGATTGTCACCTCGAAGTTCCGTTCAAGGTAGTTACGGCTTCAATTTAAACACCGTGCCAAAGACAGTCCCACCACAGCACGTCGTGCCATAGAGCGCTTCGCCCTTGCCGATCGCTACACCCGCTAGAGGCTCGTACCCATCGCTGCCACCGGTGAAGCTGTAGAGCACGGCCCCGGTCCACACTCNNAGAGATGCCGGCGATGTTAGTGAGAACACCGTGCCGCAGCCTTGCTGACCAAAACCGGTACAGTTGCCAGTACCGCCATTGATCTTGATGCCGCCCGCTCATTTACCGGCGCCGCGGCCATCGCCGGCAGATCTGCGAAGCGCTAACGGGCAGGGCACGCGAAAGCTCGACGCTAAGCCTAATGATGCGCCTATGTTTCAATGCGGGAGCCCGCGGGGGACACACATTCCCGCCGCAGTACACAGACCAATTTGGGCCTCGAGAGTGCACGATCAATGGCCGTGTCATGTTGGCTCGTTAACCTTTCGCAAATCGCGGAGTCACTCTCCGGTCCTTGCGCTCTGGCCGATCACGAACGAGGTGCCGGCGCTGGTTAACGCAGTCGGGAAGCCGGGTACGGTAGTCGGAACAGGTACTGCGCTGACGTAGTTCGAGATGGTTCCTCCGCCTGGGGATAGGTGGCCGAGGTTAAACATCTTTCCTCCAAGGATGAAATCTCGCGTCCACACCCAATCATTCGAAAACGTGACTACAGCCGTGCTTCCGGTGATGGCGACCTGGCCCACGCGGGCGCCGAAGGAGCCGATAGGCTGGCCGCCTGAAAAACTATCGGGTTGGTTCCAGTCCCCATTCGGGCTGTTGTTCAGATAAAACTTTACGACTGGCGCTGGCGCCGAAGGCCAATTCAGCACCACCACGTTTCCGTTGAAGAGCGGGGCGGCTGATATTATATCGCTCCTAAACGTCACCAAGGCGGTCTGTTCGCCCGGGACTCCGCCAAACAGCGGCGCCGAGACTCCGTCGAGAAAGTTCACATACCCGATTACGAAGAAGGTGCCAGTGGGACTTTGCAGCAGTCTTGACACGAAGTGATACGCCACTCGGCCACTTGGGGGTCGTCCCTCTTGGGCCAACATCGGCGCTATGGAAATGGCAAGAACCAGCAGGGCCATTGCCAGGATGGATACTCGAAGTCTGATTGTTCGCATTTTTCTCTCTTGCCTTTGTCTCCCCAATCCCGGCTGCGGGCCAGGACGGAACGTGCTTCCAAGTTTGAGGCCAACTCCCCGATTTATCCATGCACAGAGTCTAATTCGCGGTTCAAATATAGTTCAACTGATATCTCGCTTGTTTACAGTATGTTGCGGGCCTAGCTCAAGTGCTGTAACGGTGCGGTAACATGTAATGGGGATCCGCGTAAATGCCAGCCCAGAACGGGGTTGTCCGCTTTGGATCGTTCGAAGCGGACCTATGCGCCGGGGAGTTGCGCCGGAACGGGATCAGACTGAAGCTGCAATCCCAGCCCTTCCGGGTGCTCGCGCTGTTGCTGCAGCGGCCCGGGCAGATTCTGACCCGAGAGGAACTCCAACGAGAACTCTGGCCGTCGGGCACCTTCGTCGATTACGAGCAAGGATTGGCGACCGCGGTCAACAAGGCGCGTGATGCGCTGGGCGACTCCTCGGCCAACCCGAAGTTCATTGAAACGGTGCCGCGGCAAGGTTACCGGTTCATCGCTCCTGTTACTACAGTGCCTCGCGAATCTCCAGACCTCCCCTTACCGGTCCGTTCGCCGGGAGGGAGCAGACGCATCCGGATCTACGTCATCGCTGCAGTTGCCGCGCTGGCGAGCCTCGTTCCGGTCGGCTGGTTTCTGCACAAACCGTACCCACGCCGCATCGAATCGCTCGCAGTGCTGCCCCTCGATAATCTCTCGGGCGACCCGGCGCAGGAGTATTTCGCCGATGGAATGACAGATGAACTGATCGCCGGTTTGGGCAGGATTTCCCAGGTGCGGGTGATCTCTAGCAGCTCTGCCGCGCGCTATAAAGGCACCGGGAAGGCGGTTTCAGACATTGCCCGCGAACTCGGCGCGGATGCGGTCATTGAAGGCACGGTACTCCGGTCGGGGAAGCGGGTACGGATCACCGCGCAGTTGATTGACGCGGATAAAGAAAAGCATCTGTGGGCTCAGAGCTTCGAGCGCAACCTGGACGACGTCCTCGCTCTGCAAGATGATGTGGCTCGGGCCATAGCCGGCCAAGTCCGCGCCAAACTGCCTGCGAACGATGCGGCGCGGCCCCAAAAAGCGGGCATGGTCGATCCTCGAGCCCATGACCTTTATCTCCAGGGCCGCTATTGCTGGCGGCAAAGGACCCGAGAGGGCGAGCAGGCGGGACTCGAATATTTTATTCAGGCCGTGGCTAAAGACCCAAATTACGCTCACGCTTACGCCGGGATTGCCGATTCCTACCTCGTTCTTGGCGCCCACGGACGCCTGCCGCCGGCAGAGGCCTTCCCAAAGGCTCGAGAGGCGGCTCGCATGGCTCTGCACATCGACGACAACCTGGCCGAGGCTCACACATCGCTCGGCTGGATAAAGGCCTTCGTCGATTGGGACTGGCCGGGCAGCGACAGGGAATTCCGGCGAGCCATCGATCTCCAACCGAATTATCCCACCGCTCATCATTGGTACTCGCACTACCTCGCCGCAGTTGGCCTGCTGGACGATAGCCTCGCTGAAATCCGAAAAGCGCATCAACTGGATCCTTTCGAAGTCAACATCGATTCCTGGCTAGGGACGATACTCTATGATGCAGGCCGCGACGACGAGGCCATCACTCAGCACCAGAAGACGATCGAACTGTATCCACACACGGCGCCGGTGCAGCTTAACGAGATCTCGACGATCCTTGGAAAACAGGGAAAGCTTAACGCCGCCGTTGAAAGCCAGAGCAAGAGCCAGACGCTTTCCGATGACCCAAGATTTGCCGACACCCTGCGGCAGGCTTACGCGAGTTCGGGTTACAACGGCTACCTGAAGAAACGAATTGAACACATGATTTCCACTTCGGCGCGCGGATCAGAACCGGCCAGATCTCTCGCCGAGCTCTACGCAACCCTCGGCGATAAGGATGCCGCACTCCGCTGGCTGGAACGGGCCGTCGACCAGCGCGACGTTTGGCTATACCTCAATGCAGATCCGGCGTATGATAACATTCGCTCAGATCCACGCTTCCAGAGTCTCGTACGCCGCATGCATCTCAATCCGTAATTGAGGAGTGTCCGGCCTATTCGCATCTCATACTCGCCATAGGATCGGGTGTGACCGACCGGAGCTTGGCCCCTATCGCTGGGCCTGCCGAGGCTGCGTGAGGTCATTCTAGATGCCTTGCCCCACGTTACACCTGAAGGCGAAGCGGTCTTTCCCGCCCAGTCCGTGTGAATATCGTCACCGCGTGATGCCCGCACCCAAGAATCCGCCTGCCGCGCAGCGGGTTAGTGCAAATCACCTTCTGAGCACCGACCGGGCTCGGCGTCCCGGACAATCTTTGCGTATCAATAGGTCCTGCGTGGTCGCTCAGCGGTTCCCTGAGCGTCCCAACATAACTGAACCGCCGGAGTTTCGCACTACTAAGGAATTAGTAGAAACTGTAGATGATTTTGTGGCTGCTCAAAGCCTTCTGGTTCAACAATGTTCAACAAGCCTCAACACGCAGCCCGTATCTCATTGAAATTTAAGTGCTTCAAAATAAGGCACTTGCGAAGGACTATGCGACCTGCCTTCTAACATGTGGATCTCCGGTAAATACCCTATGCCATTTGCCCTGTGGTTTCAATAACTTACAAAAATCGGTTGTTGAACCTTGTTGAACCTTGAGGCACCTCGTCTACAGTTTTCGCTACAATTCCCGGCGGGCGCCACCGGAAGGCCTGCAAAATGGGAGTTTCGAGCATGCCGACCCTCTACAATTGCGGCAGAGGTCGCCGGTCTCAAAAATCGTAAACTCTAGGGGTTCAATCCAGCGGCGCGAAGCCCGGCGCGCGAAGGCGGCCTTCTGACATTCCGCCATTGTGGCGGGATGACAGAGGGCC
>PKYZ01000621.1 GCA_003132865.1 Bryobacterales bacterium | reverse complement strand
AATCCACATGAGCGGGAAACGCGCATTGCCGACATTTGGGCGGGGGGAAAGGGGAAGGCCCTCCCTGACGGCTCATTGTTTACTCAACCGCCGGGGTAGGAGCCGAGCACCCGAGACGCGGGCATAGCCGTATTTCATGCCTCTATTGTGAGAGAGGCTTATGAGACGTGCAAGTACGTGATCTTACGGGGCTGGCGCGGTGTCTCAAAACTTGCCCATTGTGCAACACGGGGGGACCGGAGAAGGTGCGGCGCGGCTCTCAATTGTTTGGAGAGTTTTCAGGAGGGTTAAACGAACACTGCTATACTTCCTCAAGGGCGCTTTTTGCATCGGCGCGCCCAGTAGAGGTTGTATTTAAATGTGGCAGCGATTGTCTGCGCTCGCCCTCTGCGGGATGTCGGCACTCTGGGCAGGTGCGTGTGACGGTCTCCCGACCGGTTTCCCCGAGGGGTCGGAGTTCCCGGACCTCTTCTCAGACATTCCACAAACGCTCTCTTTCCAGTTATCCGTAAAACACGGCGGACCAGCGTTCCGCATCACGGTTCGTCCCGGCTGGCAGCACAATGGGGATTACGAGAAGCCGTGGCGGCACGATGGAGTGTTCGTTCACGCAGGCGATATTGAGGTGGCACGCTGCCAGGACGGAAAGCGGCTACAGTTACTACCTCTCATGGCGTGGCAACCACTCAATTTTGGCCTCACCTTCCATGCGGATGATATCAACTTCGACGGATATCTCGATTTTTCCGTCCTCACGGAATATGCGGGCTCGTACTATGGCAGGTCGTACTGGGTCTATGATCCGGGTTCCGGGCTCTTTGTCCAGAACGAGTTGACACAGGCGTTGGGGGAGAACTGGAGAGGAAGTATCATTAACTTCGATCCAAAGAAGCACGAGATCGGCACGTCCCTCTTGATGCCGGGCTGTCCGGTATTAGAAGGAGATCGCTACCGCGTCAAGAAGAATCGCCCGATCCTCATTCACAAAGAGGACATTACGCAGCAAGGCGGGTCGCCTCGGTTCAACTGCACCGTGACGGTTTCGGACCTTATCGGCGNNACCATGCGTGTCACCGGCGCACGGCGGTTTGATGCTCCGGAACAACCCGTGAAATGATCCTAACCGCCTCCGCGGAATCCCTATCTCGCCCGCGCCCTTCCGAAAAGCTTTACCCGCTACGCTCAGTCTCCGTTTCTTGCGGACGGTTACGCCTGGTGAAGCCGCGTCGGGCGTTTCGCATTTCAGGAACGTGGCGCTTGTTTACTTTAGGGCTTGTCAGAGAACAACTGTCACACNNCCGCCGCAGGCCGAGGGCCTGCCCCACACCGGGTGGTCACCCGCGTTGATTCGCGGCCAAAGCATCCTCCACCGTCCCGCAAAACTGGAAGATGGTATCCAGGCGCGTGACCCGGAAACACTCGCGCACGTATCCCTGCGCGCCCGCCATCCACAGCTTGCCGCCGCTCTCCTGCACTTTATTCAGGCAGTAGATGAACCGGCCGATGCCCGTGCTGTCGATGCGCTTGACCCCGGTCATGTCGAAGACGATGCGCTTCAGCCCTTGGGCAAGTGCGCCATTCAACACCGCCTCGATTCGCTCGCCCTCCGGCCCGCGCATCACGCTGCCTTCGAGCGAGATCACCACCGTCGCGGGCGCGACCTCTTTTTGATTGATTTCCAGTGCCATTGAGCGCAGTCCCCCACCAGTATATGCCGGATGGGTCTTTTTGCGGGGGCCATCCGTATACGGGATAGTGGTATGATCCTCGCGGCGGCTATGAATCCGGAGGCATTCAGCGGCGCGCAAGACGCCATCGCCCGTATGCGTCGGGGAGATCCAGACGCATTGACGGCCATGATCTCGCGCTACCAGCACAGGCTGTACCGCTATTTGCTGCGCTTGGTGCGGGAACCCGCGGCGGCCGACGACCTGTTTCAGCAAACCTGGCTGCGGGTGATGGAAAAGATTGGCCCCTACGACGCACGCCGCAATTTTGAGTCGTGGCTATTTTCGGTGGCCCACAACCTGGCCATCGACTCCTGGCGCGGCAAGCGCGGCGAAAGCCTCCATGATGCAGGTGATGCGGGCGATTCCGGCGGGCCCCCCGGCGAGCGGCTGCGCACCGGCGATCCGGACGCGCTCGAGCGCCTGCTGGACTTCGAGCGCGGCGCCATGCTGGCGGCTTGCATGCACGAATTGCCCGCCATCCACCGCGAGGTGCTGACATTGCGCTTTGAAGAAGATATGAAGCTGGAGGAGATCGCGGAGGTGGCCGGCGTCCCGCTTTCGACAGTGAAAAGCCGTTTGCGGCGCGCGCTGGAAGGGTTGCGCGCGGCAATGGACGCACGGTCTCCAGGAGGACGGAGAGCATGAGCGAACAGGAATCCCATCAAGCATTCCACCAAGCCAGCGCCGGGATGTTGGCGCTGGCAGCCGCCGGAGCGCTCGATGTCCAGGAGCAGCGGCGCCTGGAAGAGCATGCCCGGGAATGTCCGGCATGCCGGCGCGAGTTGGAAATCTGGAGCGGCTATTCGCAGGGCCTGCGGCAGCTCCCCCAACCGCCGATCCCCACGCGGTTGATGGAGCGCACGCGGACGCGCCTGGTGCAGGAGCGCGCCGCCGCCGCCGACCGCCGGTGGGACGAGTTGATGCTGGGCGCCCTGGCCCTGTTTGCCTGGACCGTGGGACTGACCTTCTGGTTTGTGGCGCGCATCGTGACCGGCGGCGAACTGGTCGTCATGGGCGCCAACTTGGTCCGGTTCGGAACCTGGTCCGCGGGCTCGACTGTGCTGGTGTGGATGACCGCGGCGGTGGCGGCCATCGCTCTGGGAAGACGCCGCCGCGAATTGAGGAGGACGTTATGAGTCGCTTTCGAGACGAAGTGAAAATAGTGCCCCGCACGGCGGTCGCCATCGCCGTGTGCGTGTGGCTGGCGTTCTTCCTGCTGATGATGTTGCTGCCCTTCCGGCACGATCCGGGGCTCCGCGACTGGCCGTTGGCAGGTAAGATGGCGATGGCCGCGCTGCCGGGGCTATCGATGTTCGCCTTGGTATTGGTGGTCGGCTACGTCTACGCCGACGCGAAGCGGCGCGGCATGCGCTACGTGATGTGGACCTGGCTGGCGGCCCTGATCCCCAACGCCATCGGGATCATCCTGTACTTCGTCCTGCGCGACCCGTTGCTGGTGAATTGCACGCATTGCGGCGCGCAGGTGCGGCAGGGCTTCGCGTTTTGTCCGAAGTGCGGCGGGGCTCTGGCGCATGCCTGCCCGTAGTGCCGCCGCGCCGTGGAGCCGAACTGGACGCACTGCGCGCACTGCGGCGCATCGCTTACGGCGGCGTGAACTCTGGCGACGGCCGCCTCGACTCCCGACGGTGATTCTCAACGATTATCGAAACCGCTGCACGGCCTGGAGCGTTTAACCCTGTGATACTGTCATGATCGAACGCTGTATTCCGACCGGTTTCGCGGGAAAAACAACGTTGAGTCCGCGGAAAGAGGCGCTCCATGGCTGCTTATTCTGGTGTCCACCGCCTGCCGGTGGCAGCATTCGTCTGTTTTGCCGGGGGCCTGTGCCTCGGACAGACGTCGCAATATGTCGCAACCACGATTGCCGGGGGCGGCCTGCCTGCGACGCCGGCCACGGCTGTGGGCACGCCTGTCGCTTACCCGCATTCGATAGTGGCTGATTCGTCGGGGAACCTGTATTTTACGGCAATGAACTGTGTTTTCCAGGTGGATCCCGGCGGCACCGCGACGCGCGTGGCCGGAAATTCGGCGAGCCCAGGGTACTCCGGCGATGGAGGCCCGGCCACCAGCGCCCAGTTCAGCAATCCGCAGGGCCCTGCGATAGATGGCGCCGGCAATCTCTACGTCGCGGACTCGGGTAACGGGACCATCCGGCGGATTGGGCCGAACGGGGTGATCACGTCCCTGATCCTCAATGGCTCCTCGGCGTACTTTGGCGTGCGCAGCCCGTTGCTCAACCCATCCCTCGACTATCCGACGGCCGTCGCTGTGGACGGGTCCGGCAACCTCTACATTGCGGAGCCGGCCGCGGTCCTTCGCGTGGCTGCCAACGGCGCGTTAACCACCATCGCAGGCACGGGTGTTACCGGCGATTCGGGCGATGGAGGGCCGGCTACGAGCGCTCAGTTGAACTCCCTGGCTGGCATCGCCGTGGACGCGTCCGGCAATGTCTACATTGCGGAAAACATGAGTAATCGGGTCCGCAGGATCGGAGCCAACGGTACCATTAACACCGTGGCGGGTACGAGCGTTGCGGGATACTCCGGCGATGGCGGTCCGGCGCCGGCGGCCCAGCTCAATTCTCCAAATGGCATCTCGCTGGATGCGGCCGGTGCGCTGTACATCGCCGACACGAATAACTACGTGATTCGCAGGGTGGCGCCGAATGGCACGATCACCACCGTGGCTGGCGATGGGAAACTCGGTTACGCAGGCGATGGTGGTCCGGCGGGCGCGGGACAACTCAGTTTTCCGAACGGCGTCGCGGCAGATACGGCTGGCAACCATTATATTGCCGATACGTGGAACAGCCGGATCCGCAAGGTGAACACTGGAGGCGCACTGTCGACATACGCTGGCAACGGCACGGCCTGGTGGGGCGACGGAGGTCCAGCCACCAGCGCTTTGCTGTACTCTCCGTGGGGCGTGGCCCTGGATGGGGGCGGCAACGTTTATATCGGGGACTCCTTGAACAACCGCGTCCGCAGGGTGAACCCCGACGGCGTCATATCTACAGTCGCGGGCACTGGCGCGGCAGGCTATTCAGGGGACGGAGGCCAGGCTACCGGCGCCAGCCTGAATGCGCCCCAGGGAGTAGCGGTGGACGCCGAAGACAACCTGCTGATCGCCGATTCCGACAACGCCCGGGTTCGGAAGGTCTCTCCAGCCGGGATCATCAGCACGGCGGCGGGTAGCGCCGTGTGGGGAGATGCCGGTGATGGGGGACCGGCGACGGCCGCGCAGCTCATGGTTCCCGTTGGTGTGACGACGGACGCAGCGGGCAATTTCTATGTCGCCGAATCGTGGGGAAGCCAGATCCGCAAAGTGTCGGCGGACGGCACGATCGGCACAATTGCCGGGACCGGAAGCCAAGGCTACTCGGGCGACGGTGGCCCTGCCGCCGCTGCCGCGCTCAACTTTCCGTCCGGCGTTGCCGTGGATGGCGCCGGCGACGTGTACATCGCCGACACGGGAAACTACCGGGTCCGCAAAGTGGCAACGGACGGCAGCATTACGACGATTGCGGGCACGGGAGTGGGTGGCTTTTCCGGCGATGGAGGACTGGCGACAGCGGCCCAGCTCCTCGGCCCCAATGACGTGGCCGTGGACGCCGCAGGCAACCTGTATATCGCCGACTCCCAGTTTGGTCCCGTGCGCCAGGTGGCGCCGGATGGCACAATCACGACCGTGGCGGGATCGGGCATCGTATTACCCCACGGCGTGACGGTGGACCGGGCGGGAGATCTGTTCGTCACGGATGGCATCGCGGGCACGGTGCGTATGTTTGTGCCGCTGGGCTCCCGTGCCGTTCTGGGCGCCACGCTGTCGCATGCCGGCAATTTCACGGCGGGGCAACCGGGATCGAAATGGTCCGTGGTGGTGAGCAATGCCGTTGGAGCCGGAGCCACGAGCGGCGCGGTGAGCGTCAGCGAGATCCCGCCGGCCGGTGTGACCGTCGGAGGGATGTCGGGCGACGGGTGGAGTTGCGCTTCGAACACGTGCACTCGCAGCGATAGGTTGAGTGCGGGGGCCAGCTATGCGCCCATCGCCATAACGGCGCAGGTGAGTCCGGTGGGCCAGACGATCAACCAAGTGAGTGTGACGGGCGGCGGTTCGCCGGCAACTGGCGCGAGTGACCTGGCGACGATTGCTCTGCCATCGGCCGGCCTGGCGGTGGGGGCGGACGGCGCCGTAAACGCGGGCAGCTATGCCGCATCGGTCGCTCCGGGAAGCATCGCGGCGGTGTTTGGCAGCTTTCTGCTGAATTCCGTGGCCAGCGCTCAGGCTCTGCCGCTGCCCAATACCCTTTCCGGTTTATCGCTACAGTTCGGCGGAGTGGCCGCCCCGTTGTTTTACGCGTCCAGCGGCCAGGTGAACGTGCAAGTTCCGTGGGAACTGGCGGGGCAGACGCAGGCGTCTCTGGTGGGCAGCGTGAACGGCCAGACCAGCGCGGCACGAACCGTGAACCTCGCGCCATTTGCACCAGCCATCTTTACGATGGATGCAAGCGGCGGCGGACAGGGCGCGATTCTGGATGCCGGATACCGGCTGGTGGGTTCGTCGAATCCAGCGAATCCGGGAGACACGGTTCAGATCTTCTGCACGGGCCTCGGGGCGGTGACTAATCAGCCGGCGACGGGGCATCCGGCGCCGGGCAACCCGCTGGCCACGACCACCACGACGCCGACGGTAACCGTCAACGGCGGGTTCGCACCGGTCGCGTTTGCCGGGCTTGTTCCCGGCCTTGTAGGCGAGTACCAGGTGAACGTTCAGGTGCCTGGTTCGGCGTCCGCGCAGGGTGCGGCTCAGGAAGTGCCAGTGGTCATCTCAATTGGCGGCGCTACATCGAACGCGGCGATTCTGTGGGTCCGCCAGTGAATCAATAGCGGGCGCTGTGCCGGAGGCCAGGTCCAGGTCGCTTTTGTTGCCAGCCCGGCCGGTGGCGGAAAACCAACAGCGACGCCGCGGCTCAACGCGTGAGCGCCAAGCTTAATTAAGCTTAAGCCACGCGGATACCCTGGCGCTCCGCTTCTTTTCGCAATTGGACGCCGGTGGTGAGGAGAGTGGCATCCTCACGGCGTGCCAGTGCCACGTAGAACATGTCGTACGCGGGTCGGCGCGTAGTCCGGGCCAGCAGAAATGCTTCGCCGTACAGTTCTCTTGAGGGAACCAGGACATCCACCAAGTTGAGAGCAGCTTCGAGCGTGGCAGCTTCGGGTCACATGGGATTTTTTTATCCACCGCTTCCGCGAAGCCATCTAGGCTAACCGTGGTGCGGGAAAGACTGCCACCTTGGTATCCCACGTTTCCACCCCACGATTCGTAAGTGACCTTCGCCGCGGATTTTGCTGTGACCCGTTGATTGATGCTGGTTAGTGGTAGTAGAGCAGCAGCGACCGACTTCCACGCTTTCAGGATTTGTAGGCATATAAGTCAATCGTACATCGACGGCATTCCCCGCAGCCCCGCCGTGTCTCACAAAGGGTAAGTTCTGACACGTCGCTGGAACGCCTGTAAACAGAGGGGTTGACGTATGTCATATCTCCGGGTCAAAATGGGCGGCATGATATACGGCTACGCCCGCGTATCTACAGACGACCAGAACCCCGCCTTGCAACAGGGCATATTAGGTCGTGACGT
>PKYZ01000339.1 GCA_003132865.1 Bryobacterales bacterium | reverse complement strand
ACCGTGGCGGCCGGGCTGCGCGTGCCCAAGCCGCTGGGGGACTTCCTGATCCTGGAGGCGGTGCGCGCGAGCGGCGGCACGGCGCTGGCGGTGAGCGACCCAGAGCTGCTGGATGCGGGCATTCAGTTGGCGCGCGAGGAGGGCATCTTCGCCGCGCCGGAGGGCGCCGCGTGCGTGGCCGCGCTGGAGAAGCTGCTGGCTTCCGGTTTCCTGAAGCCGGCGGAGCGGATCGTGATCTACAACACGGGAGCCGGGCTGAAGTACCTGGAAGCTTACGCCACGCGGTTCCCGCGGACGGGATCGGGAGAGCAGGATAAGTTGGGCGGGCTGATTACTCCGCGGTGAGGAGACATGCGATTCATTCTGAAAGTCCTGACGTTGGTTGTGCTGGCTTGGCCGCTGGTGGCGGCCCAGCGTTTTGAGATCTCGTTTCCCAAAGAGGCGAGCGCGGCGCCGCTGGACGGGCACGTGATGCTTGTAATCTCGACCCAGGAGAAGCCGGAGCCGCGGTTTCAGCTCAGCTTCACGAGGCAGTCGCAGCAGGCTTTCGGCGTGGATGTGGACGGGCTCGCGCCCGGCGCCGCGGCGGTGGTGGACTCGACGACGCTGGGCTATCCCCGCGACAGCCTGAAAGACATTCCGGCCGGGGATTATTATGTCCAGGGCGTCCTGAATATCTACGAGACGTTTCAGTTGGCAAACGGGCACACCGTCAAGCTGCCGCCCGACAAAGGCGAAGGGCAACACTGGCAGTCAAAACCGGGCAACCTCTACAGCAAGACGCAGAAGGTACATCTCGACGCCGGGTCGGACGAGCTAATCCGACTGTCACTTACCGAGAAGATTCCCGATGTCCCGGCCGCCGATCCCGATACTAAGTGGGTGAAGCATCTCAAGATTCGCAGCGAATTGCTTAGCCGCTTTTGGGGGCGGCCGGTCGAGTTAGGCGCGGTGCTGTTGCTGCCGGACGGGTGGGACGATCATCCTACGGCGCACTATCCGTTGATCGTCTCTCAAGGCCACTTTAGCAGAGGCCTGGGCATGGCGTTCAGCACCGAGCCGGGTCCGGGCGCGGGCTATAAGTTCTATCAGGATTGGATCGCGGGACGGATGCCACGGGTCATCATTATGACTATACAGCACGCCACTCCTTACTTCGACGATTCCTATGCGGTGAACTCGGCCAACGCCGGCCCTTATGGGGATGCCATCACGCAGGAGCTGATTCCGTATGTGGAGAAGATGTTCCACGGCATCGGCCAGGGATGGGCGCGGGCGGTGTACGGCGGTTCGACGGGCGGCTGGGAGGCGCTGGCTTCGCAGGTGTTCTATGCGGATTTCTACAACGGCGCTTATGTGTTTTGTCCGGACGTAGTGGACTTCCGCGCGTACATGACCATGAACCTGTACGAAGACAAGAACGCCTTCTGGGTGGAGGGTCCTTTTGCGCGGGTGCCGCGGCCGGCGATGCGCCAGGCGGACGGGCTGCTGCTTTCCACCATGGAGCAGATGAACCGCTTTGAGCTGGTGCAGGGCACCCAGAGCCGGTCGGGCGAGCAACTGGACGCCTGGCAGGCTTACTTCAGCGCGGTGGGCGAGGATGGATATCCCCAACCGGTTTTCAACAAGCGCACCGGCGAGATCGATCACAAGGTGGCCGAATACTGGAAGGAGCGCTACGACCTGACGCACATCATGGAGCGCGACTGGAAGAGCCTGGGACCCAAGTTAGCCGGTAAGTTGCATGTTTGCGTGGGCGACGCGGATAGTTTCTACCTGGACCGCGCGGTCCACTTATTACAAGACTTCATGGAAACCACCACCGATCCGTACTATCGCGGGACATTCGACTTCGGACAGCGCAAACCGCATTGCTATGCGGGCAACTTCGATCCCAAGGTGGGACTGAATCAGCACTATCTGCCGGAGATGGTCAAGCACATGGAGGAGACGGCGCCGAAGGGGGCGGATCTCACTAGTTGGAAATACTAGTTGGAAATACTAGTAGGCGAGGGCCGACACGGCGACGCGAAGACGCGGAGATTCGCGCGTGTCCCCCATTGGTTACTTGGCGGTGGCGGAGGGGAGGTAGATTTTGACGGCTCCGTCTTCTACGGAGAGACGGATTTCTCCGGGAGAGTGGCGGACGATTTCGTCGAGAGCAGGCAGATCGCGGCCGACCGCCGGCGGGGTCACGGTGACGATGGCGTAGCCGTCGCCGGTATCCTCGCTCGACACTGTGGAAGTCTCGATCGAGAACTGGCCGGAGAAGGCAGCGTCGCGGGCGGAGAGGGCCAGTTGCATCAAGATCAACTCGATGGGGCCGGGATCGGCCTTGGCGCCGCCGGCGGCCGGCGCCAACGTCAGTTGCAGCCCGATGTCGTCGCCGAGCGCGCATTGCAGCAAATCGTCCAGACCGGAGATCAGCTCGTTGAGATCCAGGTAAGCAGGCGGGGCGGGCTGGCGCTGGCCAAATTCGAGCAGACGGTTGGCCAGGTGCGCGGCGTGGGTGCGTCCGCGGCCGGCTTCCAGCAGGCGAGTGAATTTTTGGGCGACGGCGGCGGTCAGGCGGCCGAGGATCTCCAGACGGTTCGCGGAACCGTGATCCGGCGCCCCCCAGGGCTCGTCGGCGGCGCGTTGGCTCGCGGCGCGGAATAACAGACATACGCCCACGGCGTGCGCTTCGCCATCCCGCACCGGCGTGGCGCTGCCTTGGATGAGCTGGCGGCCGCCGTGCCGGCCGAGCAGCAAAACGTCGTCCCCCAAGCCGATGGCCACGCCTTCCCGAAACACTCTGCCAATGGGGGACGCCTGCGGCGCTCCGGTCCGGACATTAAGAATGGTGAAGACTTCATCGACTGGTTTGGCCAGAGCCTCTTCCTGCTTCCAACCCGTGAGGGCTTCGGCTACGCGGTTCATCAGCGCGACTTGCCCGCTCTCCTGCGTGACGATGACGGCTTCGTCGATGCTGCCGATGGCGGCGGCCAGACGCTGTCCGCCGTCGATCAGTTGGCGTTCGCGCCGGTGGCGGTCGAAGGCGAGCTCGATGGCGGTGCGCAGGGTGCGGTCGTCAAACGGTTTCAAGACATAGCCGGAGGGCGCGGTCTGCTTGGCGCGCTCCAGGATTTCCGCATCGGCGTGGGCGGTGAGGTAGACCACCGGGATCTTGAGTTGATCATACAGGGCGCCGGCCACATCGATGCCATCCAGAACGCCCTTCAGCTTGATATCCATCAGGACCAGATCCGGCATGGTTTTGACAGCCAGCCGGAGAGCTTCCGTGCCGGTGGCGGCGGCTCCCACCACTTCGTATCCCAATCCCTTGACACACTCCTGTATGTCGGCCGCAACAACCTTCTCATCCTCCACTAACATGATCCGACGCTTGTTCATTCGATTTCTCCTTTGACTTTGTTACTGGACAGGCGAGGACGCCTGTACCACTGTCTCTTGAAATACAAGCCGGTACTGGGTGCCGGCGTCACTGGAACGCTCCACGGCCGCGCCGATCTGGTCGGCCAGAAGATCCACCAGCCACAGTCCCAGCGACCGGGTATTGGCGGGATGCGCGCATTCCGGGAAGCCCCGGCCGTCGTCGCCTATGGTGAGTTCGACGGATCCGCCGGGCTGCGCGTGAAGACCCAGCGAGATGCGGCCTTTGCGGCGCTCCGGAAAGGCGTGCCGTAGGGAGTTGGAAACGAGTTCATTGACAATCAGCCCGCAGGGAATGGCGGTATCTACGGCCACCGGGATATCTTCGATATCCATGCGCAGGCCCACGTCCGCCGAATTCACGCCGTAGGAACAGAACAGGCTGGCGGCCAGGTTGCGGATATACTCGCCCAGATTGATGTTCGAAAAGTCCTTGGCGCGGTGCAATTGGTCGTGGAGCATGGCCATGGCCATGACGCGCTCGCGGCACTCTCGTAGGACCTGCAGCATGGTCTCATCGCGGAAGTTGCGCTCCTGGAGGCGGAGCATGCTGCAAATCACCTGGAGATTGTTCTTGACCCGGTGATGGACTTCGCGGAGGAGGACTTCCTTCTCCTGCAAGGTCCGCTTGATTTTTTCTTCGGCGTCGCGGCGCTCGGTCACATCGCGGAAGTACACAGCCAACCCCCCGGACGATGGGTAGGCGTGGACCTCGAACCACCGGTCGTGCGGGGCCGGATGGAATTCTTCCAGATGAGCGGGTGTGCCCGTGCGCATGACCTGTTCGTACATCCGGTGAAAGGGACCGCCGACGGCCTCGGGGAATACTTCCCAGAGATTGCGGCCCAGGACGTCGTCGCGATGGCGCATCCAGAGGCGCTCGGCTTGCTGGTTGACGCGGATCAAGCGCCAGTCGGGGTCCACCGCGAAGAAGGCGTCGGTGGTGCTTTCCAGCGCGCAAACGCAGCGGGCTTCGGATTGGAAAAGAGCCTCCTCGTCCTGCTTCCGCCTGGTGCGGTCGCGGGCGACCGTATATGCCAATCCAACGGCCGGGAAGGGCGTGCTGTTCCACGCCAGCCACTTATAGGAGCCATCTGCGCAGCGAAACCGGCTCTCCCGGCAGGCGATGGGATTTCCGTGGGCCAGTCCGGCGATTGCGGCTGCGGCGACTGGGCGGTCTTCGGGATGCAGCAGGTCGAGGATGTTGGTGGCCAGCAGGTCCGGTTCGGGATGGCCCAACGTGGCGATGAAGGCCGGATTGACCCGGTGGAAATGGCCGTCGAGAGTGTTGATACAGAACAGATCTAGCGAGAGGCCGAAGAAAGGGTCCACCGGCATACGCTGGGGGTTGCTGTGGGACCGGTTCAGCGAACGCTCGATTGCGACTAAGATGGACTGCCACGCCATGGTATGTCTCGATGCTCATTGTACGCGCTGGGCGGCAGGCAAACGGGCTACCAGACAGACTTCTGGCTTTTGAATCAGAGGCTTACGGGAAAAGTGAGACTTGTGACCGAAAACCGGCCGGGTGGAAAGTGGCTGCTTGTGGGAAACTGAGAGCTGCGCATGCCCGAGTCTCCGCCCGGCGTAGCTTTTCGCCACGCCAACTTCCGCTATTACCTGATGGTCCGCGTGCTGACGACCACCGCGTCGGAGATGCAGGCCGTGGCGGTCGCCTGGCAGGTGTATGCGCTGACGCATCGCCCGCTGGACCTCGGACTGGTGGGGCTGGCGCAGTTTCTTCCAGGCATCCTTCTCTTTCTCGTCGCGGGCCAGACGGCAGACCGTTTTGCGCGCCAACGAATCCTGCAAGCATGCTGCGGCGGCTTCGCGCTGTGCTCCCTGATGCTGTTGGGGCTGACGTGGCATGGCTTATTCTCCGTGTTCCCGATCTATGGCGTGCTGCTATTGAATGGAATCGCACGCGCCTTCAACGGACCCGCGAGCCAGGCATTCCTGCCGCTGCTGGTGACAGAGGAACACTTCCCCAAGGCAGTGGCGTGGAACTCATCCATTTTCCAGGCCGCCACGATTGCCGGACCGGTGGCGGGCGGGTTGCTCTACGGCTGGACTGCAAGCCCCGCACTGGTCTATGGCTGCGCGGCGATCGAGTGTCTGGCGGCGCTGGTGACGTTGGCGGGTATCCGGGTACGCACCGCGCAAGGGCGGCGTCCAGCGGCGTCTTATGGGATGGCCTTGGAGGGCCTGCGATACATCCGGCGCAGCAAGCTGATCCTGGGCGCCATCTCGCTGGACCTGTTCGCCGTGCTGTTGGGCGGCGCCGTGGCGCTGCTGCCGGTCTACGCGCACGAGATTCTCAAAATCGGGGCATCCGGGCTCGGAATTCTGCGGAGCGCGCCCGGCGTGGGCGCCGTCATCATGGCCCTGGTGGTGACGCGCTGGCCCTTGCGGCGGCATGCAGGCGCGATCATGCTGTGGTGCGTGTGCGGCTTCGGGGTCTTCACGGTAATCTTTGGTTTGTCGCGCAGGCTGGCCCTTTCGCTGGCGGCATTAGCGCTGATCGGCGCGTGCGACATGGTGAGTGTGATCGTGCGCCATACGCTCATCCAGCTTTCGACGCCCGATGAAATGCGCGGGCGGGTCAGCGCCGTGAACGTAGTGTTTATTGGGGCGTCCAACGAGGTGGGCCAGTTCGAATCGGGAATCGCGGCGCAATGGTTCGGAACGGTGCCCGCAGTCGGCCGAGGGGTCCGACGCGGGCGAGGGCGCCCGCCCCACTCTCTGATTGTCACTGTATTACGCGAGCCNNGGTGCGGAGGACGAAACAGCTTCTCGGCCGCGCATGTGACAAACCGCCGCGGAGCGATCCGCTGGACCTCCATCCCGAGCCAATTGGTGAACCCCGAAATTACCGAGTGCTCTCCGGCCGCCAGCGCCCGCAACCCGATCCGCGCCATCTGGTCCGCCTTTTCTTCGAGGCCCACCGCCATCTGCCCTGGCACGCCGGCAACCTTCTGGAATTCCGACATGGTCGGGCCAGGACACAAGGCGCAAACTCGCACACCGTAACGCTTCACCTCTTCGGCCAGCGCCTCTGCGAACAGCAGGTCAAAGGCCTTGCTGGCGGCGTAGGTGGCCATATAGGGCACGCCCTGGTATGCGCCAGTCGAAGCCACGATCAGGATATTGCCCGAACGCCGTTCCACCATGCCGGGAAGGTAGAGGTGGGTGAGATGAACCACGGCGGAGCAGTTCACCTGCACGATTCCGAGTTCGCGTAGCCGGTCGCTGGCGCAGAACTGACCGTACGAACCGACACCTGCGTTGTTGACCAGCAGGTCCACGACGATGCCCCGTTCGTTGGTGAAGGCAAAGATCTCCTCTGGCCCATCTGGCTGGTTAAGGTCCGCGGCCAACACCTCAACCCGGACGGCGTGCGCCTTGCGCAGCCTCTTGCGTAGTTGCGTAAGCCGCTGGCGCCGCCGCGCAGTGAGCACGATGTGCGCACCGCCGGCCGCAAGTTCCTCAGCCAGTGCCCAGCCGATTCCGGAACTGGCACCGGTTACCAGCGCCCATTTTCCACGCCAGCAATCGGGATTTGCCATTGCCCGTAACGTAGCACGTTCCAGGAGGGACAGGTGCATTGAGAATGCATTTACGATCTAGCTCCGGGAGTGGCCGCCTTTCTTCGGCGTTTTGGAAATCCATGCAGGGGCCGTGGAATGCTCGCGATCACCCGTAATCGCTCGCTGAATCGGAGTGCTTGAGATATACTGAGAACCGGGACTCGGAGAAAACCGGTTGGACGAGGAACAAGTCCGTACATGCAAAGCAGTTGCCGCCCCGGTTCGCTGCCGGCGGTTTCGTCATAGGCCGGTCCGGACCGGCCCTATCCAGATCAGCCCAAACAGGAGCCAGGCCGCACACGCGTGCGCGCGTCACACCAAAATGACTTTGCAAGTATATGATCGAAGGAGATGATGGTGCCTATATCCCCCAAGCCAGCCTCCAAGGTAACAGCGGCGCCACGTGTTAAGCGGTTGGTCAAATCCTCTTCACCTTCAACCAAGCCATTCCTTCGCTTCTACCACTCAGAAACCCTTCGCGCGAAGACCCTGGCAGTCCTCACGACCCTCGAAAAAGCGAAAGACCGCAAGCAACATCGCGATGCGTTGGCGGACATCGTCGTGGAGCTCACCGACAGCGGCCTGGAATACTACTTCCTGAGACCGTTGAAGCTTGCCAAGGTGGGCTTCTTCGTCGAGCAATCGGCCAACCTCGGCATGGGAGCTGCAAAGCGGATATTCGCATCCGTCATCCGTAACATCATAGGCCGCATGGATAACCCTCAACTTCTCTCAATTTGTAGCTATGTTCGGCAGCTCATGAAGTAAACCTCAGCCCTGCATAACACTCTGGCCGAGAATGTTTACCACGGGCAA
>PKYZ01000629.1 GCA_003132865.1 Bryobacterales bacterium | reverse complement strand
ACAAGCTCACCAGCGCCCGCACCTTGCGCGAAATCGCCGGCATTCTGGAACAAACCGTGGGACAGGTCCCTGGTCCGTCCGCTCCGGTGCCCTCAGCGCCGCCCGCGGCCGCCGCATCCGCCAGTCGCGACTTCATCACCGAACTGCGCGCCGTCGCGGCCGAGCGCACCGGCTATCCNNAAGCCGACCTGGGCATCGACTCGATCAAGCGCGTCGAGATCCTGACCGCGCTGCAAAAGCTCGGCACGCCCGAGCAACAGCAGCACGTTCAGGGCATCATGAACAAACTCACCAGCGCCCGCACGCTGCGTGAGATCGCGGACCTCATCGCAAGCTCCGTGGGCGCAACCGCTGCCGCGCCCGCACCCCCAGCGCCGGCGCCGGCCACTCCAGCCGCCCCAGCCGTCTCCGCCGGCCGCGACTACCTCGCGGAACTGGTTAAAATCGCGAGCGAACGCACCGGCTACGAACCCGACATGCTCGACCTCGATGCCGGCATCGAAGCCGACCTGGGCATCGACTCCATCAAGCGCGTCGAAATCCTGACGGCTCTCCAGCAACGCTCCACCCCGGCCGAACAGGCCCAAATCCAGGGCGCGATGGAGAAGCTTACCAGCGCCCGCACGCTGCGTGAAATAGCCGATCGCATCGCCGCCGCGGTAGGGCAGCCGGAACAGCAGCCCGCCTCCGCGGCCCAAGTTCCCCGCTTCATCCTGACCACGGCCGACAAGCCGCGTAGCCAGTCCAAGCCGCAATACTATCCTGGCCGCGTCTGCCTGATCACCGATGACGAAACCGGTATCGCTTCCGCGCTCGCCGATGAGCTGAAGCGCAACGGCGAACGCGCCCTGCTGCTGCGCCACAGCCCGGATGCGACCATCAGCGCGGGCGAAGTGTTCACCACCGACCTGACCGATCCGGCGGACGTCGAGGCTATGCTCGCCGATATCCGGCAGCAGTATAAACGCTCCATCGGTGCCATTATCCATCTGCTCCCGCTGCGGGCCGGCCAGCCCGCGTTGCAGTCGAGTTTCGCTGAATGGCGCGACCTGGTGCGCCTGGATGTCCGCAGCCTTTACGCGCTGGCCCGGGCAGCCGAGAACGACCTCAAACAGACGGGCCGCGCAGGCGGCGCGCTGTTTGCCGCGATTACGGCGCGTGGCGGAGCATTTGGGCTGCAGCCCAATGGATCGTTTTCTCCCACGCACTTTGCCGTGGCCGATTTCACCAAGACGCTCGCGCTGGAATTCACTGGCGTGCAATGCAAGGTCGTGGACCTGGACCCCACCGATCCCAACCCCATCCTGCGCCAAAAACTCATCGACGAGCTGACCTCGCCGGACGACACGTTGCAGGTGGGTTTGCCTGGCGACCGCCGCCTGACGGTGGTGCCGCAGATCGCCCCGCTCGATGGCGAAACCACCCGGCAAATCCAGCGCGATTGGGTCTTCCTGGTGACGGGCGGCGCGCGTGGCGTCACCGCCGAAATTGCCCGGCAGCTTGCCGATCGCTATCAGCCTACGCTGATTCTGGCCGGCGCCTCGCCGCTGCCCTCCGGACCCGAGCCCGCCGACACTGCCGGCATCGCCGAGATGCCGCGCCTGAAAGCGGCCCTCACGGCCCGGCTGCGCGCTTCTTCCACTGCGGTGAAACCCGCCGCGGTGGAAGCCGCCCTGCAGCGCCTGCTGAAAGATCGCGAGATCGTCCAAAGCATCGAAAGCCTGCGCCGCACCGGCGCCAAGGTGGAGTATCATTCCGTGGACGTGCGCGGGGAAGAGCCCTTCGGCGAGTTGATCGATCGCATCTACGCCGAGCATGGCCGCCTGGATGTTGTCATTCACGGCGCCGGGATTATCGAAGACAAGCTCATCCGCGACAAAACGCCGGAATCGTTCGACCGCGTGGTGCACACCAAAGCCGACTCCGCCTTCCTGCTGAGCCGCAAGCTGCGCCCGGAAAGCCTGCAATGCCTGCTGCTGATGTCGTCGGTGACCGCGGCGTTCGGCAATCGCGGCCAGGCGGACTATGCCGCCGCTAACGGCATCATGAACGGCCTGTCCGTGCTCCTTTCCGCGCAGTGGCCGGCGCACGTGGTGGCCATGAACTGGGGACCCTGGGGGTCGAGCGGCATGGTCTCCGAAGAAGTGCGGCAGCAGTTCCTCTCGCGCGGTATTCAGATCGTGCCGCTCGATGGCGGCGCCCAAGCGGCGCTGCGCGAAATCGAAGCGGGTCCGCAATCGGACCCGGTGGTGGCGATGGGCGAAGGCCCCTGGAGGGAAATCGCCCTGCCCGCCGGTACTCCGCGCGTGCAGGTCCACGCGTTCGGGAGCCTGAAATGAAGCCCACACAGCCTGAGATTCTCGCCTACGTTCTGAAAACCGTGCAGGACCTCTGCCAGGACTGGGACTATGCCGACCCCGTGGGTCCGGAATCGCTGCTTTTTACCGGACTGGGTATGGAGTCGCTGGACGCCGTCGTGCTGTGCACCGCCATGCAAGAGCACTACCAGACCACGATGCCATTTGCCGAGCTGCTGGCGGATATCGGCCAGAAGCAGCGCGATCTTTCGATTGCGGGGCTGGCGGAGTTCGTGGGGCAGCATGTCAGCGCGGGGACGCAGGCGGAGCAGCCCGCCCGCGAAACAGTCGAAGCGCGTCCGCGATGAAGAGGACGGCCTGCAAGCCAACGCTACACGCACGGCCAAGCTCGGTTTGCGCCTGCCCCAATAAGCTTGTATTACTATTAATTACTCGTAACGATGTAGGGTAATGGAGCGCACCACCACAGAGCGAATGGCTTTCCCCTGGAGGGCACGATCGCCGGATCCAGGCTGAGACGCCGCCGGGCGTTTCGGCGTCGACTCCTCGACGGCCCGTTCGATGCTGCGCAGGATCAACTGGCGCGTTGAGCAGCCTTTCCTGGTGGCAGCCTCGTGGAGGCGGCGGTGCAGATCGCGGGGCAGGTCGATGCTGGTGCGAATCGAATCCATGTTTACAATATAAGTCAAGCCGCGCGCGCGGCCAGATCGATTCCTGCCAGATCAGCCGCATTCAGCGCGGCCACCGCGCCCGCGATGCCTGAGTTTGCCAGCGCGACTACCGGATTCGCGCCCAGCCGCTGCTTCCAGGCGCCTTCCACAGCAAGCCGGCCGGATGGATCGCCGACGATCTCCACATCTGCGGCGCATAACTGCTCGCCGAAGCGCTCCTGGATCAACATACGCACCGCGTCCTTGGCCGCGCAGCGCCCCAGCAGCCAGTCATAGCGCTCCTTGGCTGACGCTTGCAGATTGTCCCACGTGGCGCGCTCGCGGCGGCTCAGCACCAGGTACGCCAGCGTCTTCAACCAAACGCTGTGCGAGGACTCCAGGAACGCCTGCGGCAACCCCTCTACGCGGCAGCACGCCACACCGCGTTTCCCGGCGATGGCGGCGAGCGGCTCATTCCACGGCGTCGAGATATACGTCGCACGCGGATCGATCCGTAACCGGAGGAAGCGCGGTGGCTGCGGGAATCGGCGCGTCTCCCAGTTGTCCAGCCTGTAGTAGACCTTGCCCGCGCGGTCGAGAACTTCGATATCGGAATGAATCACCGCGTCGCTCTCAAATCGCCGCACCACGCGGCATTCCAGCAGCGTGCCCGTGGGCGGAGCCGGCGCATAACAATGGAACGCGCCCACGCGGTACGGGAACAGGTCCGTGCCCTTCTCGATGGCTTCCCAAAACCAGTACGCGACCACTTGTCCGGCTGCATCCAGCAGCACGGGATCGAACAGAAATGCCGGCCGCGGATTATCGGTGAAGAGCTGCGCGTGCGGCAGGGCTTCGAGCGTGGCGCTGCAACCGTTGCGTCCGGCGCGCTCCACGCTCTTGGTGCCTTGCATCAGGGAACCGTGAAACATGCCCGTGCGATAGAGTTGTTCGGGCACCCACGCGGACCGCTTTTCGTTTTCGAGCGCGAAGGGACGCGGCGGCCCGGAATCCGGATAGCGCGCGGCGAATACCGCCACCGCTTCCGCCAGAATCGGACGCAGCGTGTTGGCAGCCCCAGCCTCCCGCAGAGCGACATGTACTTCGCCTGGCGTAGTCTGCTTGGCGGTAGCTTCGATGGTGTATCCGGGTTTCTCCAGCGTGATCCAGCGGGAGGCGCGGATCTCGCGCATCCCCACCAGCACTTTGTTTGGCTCCAGCAGAGCGCCGCCTTCGGCCAGCATCTCCATCGTCACGGTTAACGGTACCAACGTCAGGCCGAGCAGCGACGGATCTTCGGTGGACACATCGCGCCCCAAGGCATGGTCATGGAAAATGATCTCTCGCTCCGCCGAGAAACGATGCCGGGCCACGGCACGCACGCCCGGCACGTTCTCGACGACTTCGTGAAAGAAGGGGAAGCGGGTCTGGAGACCCGCTGCAGGCGTGGACGCCCGCCCCACCAGATAGGCTGCCATGACTTCCTGCTGCGTCTGCACGAGTTGCTCCATCATGCTGAGGTGTTCTTGCATCAACGCCGTCCGCGGGTCGGTGGGAGCAGGGGCTGGGGGCTGGGGGCTAGGGGCTGGAGCAGCCGCTACGGGTGCTGGATGCGGTGTTGCTGGCTTCGGTAGCGCGAAGCCGGCTGGCAGGCGCGCGGGCTGCAGGCCGGTGGCGAGCGCCAGCGAGCGCCTGGGTTTGATCTTCTCGGTCACGGGGCGCGGTGCGCGCCGCGAGTAAAGATGCTCCAGCTTGGGATTCAAACCGTGCGCCACCAACTGTCCCAGCATGTGGTGAAGCTGCACGATTCCCGAACGATGCTGCACGTTCGAGGGAATCGCCGCGTGCGGCTTGGAGCGCAGCACATCGTCGGTGAAGCCGGTCAGGTTGCTGCGCGGACCAATCTCCAGGAAGAGGCGCACGCCGTCGCGATGCATGCCTTCGATCGTCTCGCGGAATCGCACGGTGCTCGACCATTGCACGGCCGCGAGCGCGCGGATCTCTTCGGGGTCGTGCGGATAAGGGCCGGCCGTCACGCAGGAATAGAGCGCTGTCTGTGCGTTGCCGATACGCAACCGGTCGAAATGCTGCTTCAGCGGTTTGCTGAACACTTCGAACCAGGGCGTGTGATAGGCGCGCGAAAACGGCAGCTTCTGGCAGATCGCGCCTTTGGGTGTCAGCACGGTCACCAGCCGGTCGATCACGGATTCGTGGCCGCACAACACCACCTGATGGACGCAGTTGTCGAGCGCGATATACAGTTCGCCGTTGCTGGCGGCCACCTGCTGCTCCAGGAAGGCATGGTCGGCGCCGGCTACGGCCAACAGCACGGCCTCGGGAATATCGCTGGTGGCATTCAGTTTGTCAAAGACTTCGTAAACACCCAGGATGTGCCGGATCAGCTCCTCGTCATCGGCCACCTCGACCACCCGTGAGGCCAGCAGCGCGGAATGCTCGCCGGTCGAGTGTCCGACCATGGCATCGGCGCGTATGCCCAGGTTCTCGATCAGCGCGTAGAGCGCCTGGTTGGCGCAAAACACTGTTTCCGCGCCGGAGTCCATGTTGTAGAGGCGGTCCTGACTGGGAGAACCCAGCGGCGGCGGAAAAATGACATCGCTCGGCAGATAATCGCGCGGGTGATTTTCGTAAGCCCGATCCATCAGGTCGAACACGCGCCGCACTTCCGGGAAGTGGATGCACAGGTCCCCGAGCATGTTGCGGTACTGGGACCCTTCGCCGGGGAACAGGAAAGCCAGCTTGCCCTGCAACCCCAGGGGTTCTTTGAAGTGGTAGATCCCTTCGATTTCCTTGATATTCCGCGTGCGCTCGTCGCCCAGACGCTTGATGGCGCGCTCGAGTTTGGCTGCCAGGTCCGTGTGCGACAGGCCGACCATGGACATGCGTACGGGACCCATGGGGCGGTTGCAGTTGAGCGTCCAAGCAAGGTCCTTCAACGACAGCGCATCGCCGCCTGCGCGCAGTAGCTGTAGCGCCTGCTGCGCATCTTCCGCCACTGCCGCGCGGCTGTCGCCAGAGAACACGAACAGCTCGCTGTCCCAGTCAAGCTGCAGCCAGGGCGCCTGATTGGGCCCGGTGTATTCCTCCAGGATGGCGTGCGCATTGATGCCGCCGAAGCCGAAAGCGTTCACGCCCGCGCGCCGCGGCGTCTTGGAGGAGCCGTGAATCCAGGGCCGCGTCTCCGTGTTGATGTAGAAATTGGTGTTCTCAAGCTGCAGCTTCGGATTGGGATTCTCGCACAAGGTGGGTGGCAATACTTTATGGTGCAGGGCGAGCGCGGCTTTGATCAGCCCCGCTACGCCGGCGGCGGGCACCGTGTGGCTGATCATGGATTTCACCGAGCCCAGCGCGCAACGCGGCGACTCGGTCTGGCGCGGCGGAAATACCCTCCGCAGCGCCTCCACTTCCACCACGTCGCCGACCGGAGTGCCCGTGCCGTGCGCTTCCACCAGGCCCACGGTGAGCGGATCGATGCCCACCGGTTCATAGGCGCGGCGGAGCGCCATTTCCTCCCCTTCCACGCGCGGCGCCAGCACATGCGTGGCCCGGCCATCGCTGGCGATACCGGTATTCTTTAAAACTGCATAAATATGGTTGCAATCGCGCTCGGCCTCCGCTAGGCGCTTTAGCACCACCATGCCGACCCCTTCACCCAGCAGCGTGCCATCGGCGTCTTTGTCGAAGGAGCTCAACTGGCCGCGGTGCGAGAGCGCGCCAAGCTGCGAAAAAATCATCATCAGGACCGGTGAGGTATTGCTGTTCACGCCGCCGGCCAAGGCCAGGTCGCAGTTGCCCGTCCGGAGCTCGCGCGCGGCCATCTCGATGGCCACCAGCGAGCTGGCGCAGGCCGCATCAATCAGGTAATTCGGCCCCATCAGGTCCAGCCGGTTGGCGATGCGGCCGGCGATGATATTGGGCACCAGGCCGGCAGAGGTGTCGGAATGAAACGGCGGTAGTCCGGCCTTGATCTGGCGCTTGATTTCAGCCAGCTCCGCATCGGTGTGCTCGGGGTGCAACTGCTTCAGGATGCGCAGGATGCTATCGACCATCACGCCCTGCTGGAGGGCCGCCGCATTCCCCCGATTGACATACGTCCCGCGGCCGATGATCACCGCCGTGCGCGCTTTGACCGGCTCCAGGTCGAGGGCGCCGCAATCCTTCAGCGCGTCGTGCGCCGTCTGCAAGGCCATGTAGTGGTCCGGTTCGCCGCCATCCACTGCGTTCGGCATGATGCCGAAGGAAAACGGATCGAACTGCGCCAGTTTGCCCAGAAAGCCGCCGCGCTTGCAGTAGGTCCGGTCGTCGGCCTTGGTGTCCTGCTCGTAAAACAGCTCGGCTTCCCACTCCGGCGGTGCGTCCGATATGGCGTTGACCTTGTGCAGGATGTTTTCCCAGTAGCGCCCGGCGTCCGGCGCGCCCGGCAGCACGCAGGCCATGCCGATGATGGCGATGTCGTTGGATCCGTTGTCGTTCATTGCACCCGGTATAATCTTCTAATTGTCCGCGATCCAGACAGTGGGCGCAAATCGCGCGGGTACGACGTGCAGCGGGGCGGGATGGATCGGGACGTGCTACCCGTAGGGTTTATAGCGGCAGGCCGTAATCACGCTGTTCTCGCCGGTCTTTTTTACGGCACCCGGAAGGGCACATTGCTCGAAAGCGTGCCGTTGGGTGTGACCACCTGAACCGTGCCGGTGGTCGCGCCGGTTGGAACGGTGGTGGTGATTTCGGAACTCGAAACCACTTCGAAGACGGCCCCGGTGCCGTTGAAGCTGACGCTGGTCGCGCCAGTCAGATTTGTCCCCAGAATCTTGACGGCCGCTCCCACCTTACCGGAGGTAGGCAGTGTTTCCACAAATGGCCCCAAGCCTACAGATAGGCTGAAGACCGTGCCGTCGTCGCTGGTCCCGCTATCCCAAGTTGTCCCGTAGAGGTCCCCATTGGTGGCCTGGATCAGCCCCGCGATGGTCAGGGCGCCGTCCGCGCATCCGCTTTGGGAGCAGAAGCTATAGAGCGTCGTCAGCGTGCCGCTCGGGGTGATTTTGAAGACCGTCCCATAGCCGTGCGCCCCGCCATTCGCGGTCGTCCCGTAGAGGTCCCCATTGGTCGCCTGGACCAGCCCTGCCCGGGAGTATTCGCCGTCCGTGCACCCGCTTTGGGAGCAGAAGTTATAGAGCGTTGTCAGCGTGCCGCTCGGGGTGATTTTGAAGACCGTGCCGCCGCCGTGCGCCCCGCCGGAGTAGGTTGTCCCGTAGAGGTCCCCATTGGCGGCTTGAACCAGTCCCGCAAAATTTTGGCCGTCCGAGAAGCTACTATAGAGCGTCGTCAGCGTGCCGCTCGGGGTGATTTTGAAGACCGTCCCAGCGCCGCTGGCTCCGCCGAAGTAGGTTGTCCCGTAGAGTTCCCCATTGGCGGCCTGGACGAGGCCCGCTATCGGCTCGTAACCGTCCGCGCACCCGCTTTGGGAGCAGAAGCTATAGAGCGTCGTCAGCGTGCCGCCCAGGGTGATCCTGAAGACCGTCCCAGCGCCGCTGGCTCCGCCGAAGGGGGTTGTCCCGTAGAGGTCCCCATTGGCGGCCTGAACCAGGCCCGCATAGGTGTATTGGCCGTCCGTGCACGCGCTTTGGGAGCAGAAGCTGTATAGCGTGGTCAGCGTGCCGCTCGGGGTGATTTTGAAGACCGCCCCAGCGCCGCTGGCTCCGCCGAAGAAGGTTGTCCCGTAGAGGTCCCCATTGGTGGCCTGGACCAGCCCCGCCCCAGGGCTTTCGCCGTCGGTGCCGTTGAAGCTGGCCAGTGTGATGAAAGACGAGTAGTCGAGCGTCACTTGCGTCGCCGCGACTTGGCCACCGTAGCCGCATTGCGGCGTGAGGCCCAAACCCTTAGCCCAATTGATTATTGACCAACCCGGATTAGAGATCCGGTCGAAGTTGTAGTCATACAGCGCCACGTCTGAAAAAGTGAGCGCCCCATTCGGGGGGTAATCGCTGCATTGTCCAACGTTATAGACCTCCAACGCGCCGGCGAAGGCCCAGTTGAACGTCTGCCCTTCGCTGGGGGTGCCTTTCAGTGGCGTGCTGAGCCCCGTGGACACATCCTCACTTATCACATTCCACGTGGGACAGGATACCGTTCCCGCACCGCAAGTGTTCCAAATTGTGCCCTTAATTTCATCGCCCGGGCTGACACTCACTGGCGGGCTGTGCCAGTTTGTGCTGGTGGGGGGCACACAGCAGTTCCAACTGGCAATACTCCACGCTCCGGGTGAGATAGGATCATTCCACGCCAGCACAGGCTGGAGGATGGTCACGGTGTCGTCGATGTCATCCAAGGCCGGAAAGAAGTACACCGTCTGGTTATCATTCGAAGTTGGCGCCGGCGGCACGGTCCATGTTGCAGTGAGCCCACCGTATGAGGCACTCGTGGTGGCGCTCGCATATTCAATATAGGAGTGGACGATCGCCAGCGGCCCGCTCATGATCTCTCCGCTGGCCGTATAACGGGGATACGCGCAGGCCGGGATGCTCTCGGTAGTTCCGTCCGTATGCCGGATGACAGGCCCATCTGCCAGCAGAGCCTCTCCTTCCGCTAGCAGCCGGACGCAAGACGGATGGAAGTAGCCGGACGGGGTGATTACATAGCCGTCTGGTACCCCCGGCGGGAGGTTCGGTCCCGCCGGTGCCTGAGCGCGAGCCGTAGTGGACGCAAGAAACGGCAAGAAACACAGGACTGCAACCGTCACGAGCACGGTACAAGTTTTCGGTAGTATTGGAGAATCCTCAGCTACCGTACGGATATTCGTTTTCAGTTGGATGCAGTGCAGCATACGAGACCTCGCTTCGCCCTGGGATTTTTGGCTTACTAACTTCAAACCACGATTTCCGTTTTGGACTCTTGCAAGGTTTGATTGTACATCCAAATTACGCAAGTAGCGCATTTTCTCCCGTATTTTTGGCTTCCCGAGCGACTCCAGCGGCCCAGGCCTCGCCGTCGGCAAGAGGCTCAGGAAGCCTTCATACCGAGGGCACATCCTGGCCGAAGTCGGCGAGTCATGCAGCCATACAACCCGATTGGACTACCTGACGGGAATGCCGGCCACCCCCTATTGGGCATGCCGGTACGGGCGACGGTCGTCCCTGTTTGACGATGACGACAAAGCCGCCGCCCAGCAACTGCGCAGCTCGGTGGTGGCGCCGGCCCAGCGCTCTACCGCCGCTCAACAGAAGGTCCCCAGCCGGCGCACTCAGGACGATCTACCGGTGCACAGCTTTCAAACTCTGCTGCGTGACCTCGCCACCATCGTCAACAACCGCGTCCAGCCGAAGAATGCGGCTATCCCAGCGTTCGACATCATCACCACGCCCACCGCTCTACAACAACGCGCGCTGGACGTGCTGCGGGTACCGCTTAAGCCGCTTGGCGTGTAGTCAGTAACCACACACCACATTTCTACTTAAGTCCCAAATATTCAGCTACTTGCGCTCAAAACGCGCGGGAACTTCGGATTAGCCGTCGAGTGGCCGAGAGAGCGAGAGTGTTGGCGTGGGTACTATCTGAATTCGCTTTGGTTCCTTCCAGGGCGCACGCCAAGAGATCTGGTCTTGCTCCGAAACACTACATTTTCAATCACATTCCGAAGCCGGGCGGAAACTCGCTCCTGGCCATATGCCGCGACAATCTGGAGCCCGCGCGCCAAGCGGCCCGAGGAGGAAGTCTTCGCGGAGACCAACCACGGTATCCTGACCGCGATCTCGTCGAGGACATGGCGGTTGAGGACCGGCGATCCTACTTGCCGTCTTTACCTTCGGTCGCCACGATATCTTTTCCCAAGGTGTAGCGCAGGTCCAGCTCAATTGAGCCGGTAGGTTGGGGCCCTACGCGGCTGTACAGGTCGATCCAAGGGGCAGTATCACGGAGCTTCGGGAAGTGATCGCGTAGCTTCCAGTTTGGGTCGGACTGGAGGGCCTCGCTTACCTTTCTTCCCAACTGAAAGGCCGCATCGTCCAGCCACACCTGCGCCGGCCGCGTATCCAAAAGCACGGCATCAATGGGGGCCCGATCCAGAAAGTTGCAGATCTCTTTGGAATTCTTGTATCGCAAGTGGTAAACACTCCCATACCAGTTAGTGCTGCTCAGAACCTTAGTCGAACGCAGAACCAAATGTCCGGGCCGGTGGTCGTGCATGGCCACTTCCGTGATAAATGCTCCTTCCCCGCGTGCATGGGAGATTACCAGAAAATTGCCGGCGGCGAACTCCGGAGTCGTCAACAAGAAATGCGCGGGCTGGTCGAAGCCTTGGTATGGTTTGAGCGGCACCGCCCACGTTTGGGTCACGAAGACACCGGCAGCGAGCGCTCCCAACACCGCCGCACGGGCGGACAACGGCACCGCATGCGGCAGGATGCGCCGGGCGGCCCACACGAAGCCCGCCGCCGTCAGGATCAGGGCCGGCGGCAGCGCGCCCACCATGTAGCGGTCGGCTCCATTGCCAATCAAGCTATGGTAGGCCCAAACGCTAAGCAGCAAGGCAAACGACCCGGCGAGGGTGAAGTCTGTGTGATTCCGCCACAGCCCGACGAGAAACCCGGCCATGCCGAGTACGCAGAACAGACTCAGGCCCCATCCCAATGTGGCCCAAAGCACCCGAACATAAGCCAGCGCGGTGCCTGCGATTACCAATGCGGTAACCGCCTCGCCACCCATCGAACGCTTGATCAGCCAGTAAGAAAGCGCCGGCCACGGAGCGCCGAATACCAGAATGATGGCCGCGGCATAGTAAAGCCCCCGCGCGCGCAGCAAATGCCAACGCCGGGTGAGCGGAACGGCCAGGATCGGCAGCAGCACCAAGGCTACTCCATTGGCTTTCGTGGCCATGCTCAGCGCCGTGAACACCCCGAAAACAACCGCCGCCCGGGTGCGCTCGCTTTCGAGATACCGGACCAGGTAGATCATAGCCCAAAAGTCCAGCAGCGCGACCAGACCGTCCGCCATCACCGCCGAGGTGGATGCCTGCACCAGCGGCGCCAACACAAACAGCGCGCCACCAGCGAACGCCGCCGTCCGGCCATACTTCCGGCGAAGCACGTAGTAAATCGATGTGCCAGTGGCGGCTGCAATCAGCGCCATCAGCGACAGGACGGATATCTTTCCGGGTGAAAAGATGAGCGTCCAGAGGGCCTCGGTGATGTGAAAGAATGGCGGCCACATACCGAAAGCGATCTTCGGATAGTGCGCATAGTAGTGTTCTGCATACGTCATCGGCGAGGTGAACTGGCCTGATGCGATATAGTCCCGGATCATCAAGCCGGTGATATAATGTGCGGATTCATCCGGATTCCCTGAAAGCTCCACCGCAAAGGCTCCCGCCTTCCACTGCAGCAGCGCAGCCAGCATCCAAAGCACTGCGCACACCGTTACGTACTCCAGCGCGCGCAATTGGAAACGCACCTTCGGTTGGGTGGGCGCCGCCGTTCGCTGTTCGTCCTGTGATGACATGCTGGATGGCATGGCCGGTCCGGCCTTGGTTGACCGCTGCATACTAAGTTAGCAGGCTGCGGGCCGCCGCGGCCAAACGCGTCTCGAACAGCTATATTTCTTCAAACGCGCCGGCCCAATCATAGAGTTGCTGGTTTTTCTCCACCGACCGCAACAGGCCCGGAGTTGGCATGCTTCACCGTGCTTCAACAACAGCGTCCGCTCTTCCGCCACGTTCCGCCACATGCTGCACCATCGCCAGGCGTTCGCGCCGGTGTAAATCCGGCATACCGCGCGAGGAGAATCCCCCTTCGCACGGCACCGGCCTTCACGGCGTTTGTCCGGCGGTTGCGGCCGCCGAGAAGAACCGCGAGCGGGAAGGTCGCCTATGCATCGAAGCACTCGAGTGTACTTTGATTTATTCACAGCTCAGATGATTGAAAACACAGTATAACTAGACAACTGGCTTCGTAAAAAGCTCTGATTGCATTTCTTTGCGCCATGAAGTGCTTGTCACTTTGACAGACAAAGAATCCCCGCCCCTGGGATTCGGGCAAGGTTTGGCAGGAGCGGGCCGCATCCAATGCCTGGGGACTCGAGGGACCAAGGGCGGAAGGCACACGCTACGATCCCAAGTCACTGGAGCGCAGTGGTCGTTTTCGTTCGCGTACAAGCCGTGGCCGGTGATTCATTGTATGTATTACGGCCGGCGGGCCACGACTGCATAGTCGCGCGGTCCGTAGAAGTAGTCGTTGAATCGTTTGGCGAGTTCGCTGCCGTCCTCCGGCACACGCACACTTTCCGGATAGGGGTGCAACTCGTGGATTTCCACGCGGCACATGCCGCGCGCCTCGACGAAAAATCGCAACATGGGACTGGGCAAGGGACGTATGTGCGTCGGATCCAGGTAAAAATACTGGGTGCCTACCAGCATATTGCCTGGATTGGGTGTCTCCAGAATCAGAATGCCGCCAGGCCTGAGCGCACGAATGCTCTCGTCGATGAGCGCCAGCACAACGTCAAACGGCAGATGCTCGACCAGATGAAACGCCGTGATCGCTCCCACGGAACTTTCCGGGAGGCCGCGCAGGTGCGAAAATGCATCGCCCTGCGCCGCGTTCAAGCCGAGACCACGGCACGTCTCAATCATGCTCTCATTACTGTCCACGCCGGAAGCTTGCATCTGTTCGGCGCGCAGCAGTTCGAGCCACTCGCCCCGCCCGCATCCCAGATCCACAACCGGTCGATCGTGTTGACCCGCCCCGGCATCGCGCAGCATGGGTATATATACGCTCTGCTTCTGCCGGATCTCTTCACGTGTCCCGCGAAAGGCGGCCTCGAAATCGACATAGAGCCCGGCAGAATCATCGCTAAGGCCCGGGGCAAGTGGCGCAGGCGCGTCTGGCGACTCACGCATTTGCTTCCGCGCTTCTTGCAGCAGCAGGGAAAGGCGACGGTCTTGCAGACTCAGCTCCGCCCGGGTCTGTTGCGCGAATAAACCGAGCGCCGCTATTCTATTCGCAAGGTTGGGGATGTGTATCGTGCCGCTCTCACGCATGGATTTGGCAACCTCGGAAAGCCGGCTGTCCAGCGACTCCATACGCACCGAAACTGCTGCCATTTCGGTGGACCTCGTAGCAGTCTTGCGGAGGTCATCCTGCTCGGCAGCTATCTCCCGGAGGCCTTGTTGAAGCGCCTCGAGTTGTGCGCCAATCTTCCGGAGGTCCTCTTGCCGTGCGGCACTTTTTTGGAGGTCTTCCTGGCGCGCGGCCAGGTCACGGAGATCCTCTTGCCGTGCGGCATTCTTACGAAGGTCTTCCTGGCGGGCGGCCATGTCACGAAGATCCTCTTGCAGCGCCTCGAGCGCACGCACATGCTCTGCCTGTAGCCCGTTGAGTGTAGAAACGACGCTCTCCAGCGCTTGCTTGAGCCGGTAGCTATACCACCAGAGCGCCTTGCCCAACCAGCGCATGAGAGCGTGGGCAAGGCGCCCCCGCGCCGTATTCAGAAGTGGCGTTGGTTCGCCAATGCCGTCGAAGAGGTGCGGCGGGATCGTGCGCGAACGCACATCTTGAAGAGCAAGCGCACTGCGCTTTAGTGAAGGCATGCTGTTTCCTTCCGCGACAACGCCGGACGGACGCGTAGCGTTGCCGGCGAGGCGCTTCCGCCCACGCCGGCCTTCGGCCCGGCCGGATCGAATCCAGTGCTCATGGCCCGAGCGGAATGTTCCTGCCGCGACGGCATTCCCCACATCCGGATAAAGTTCGCGGTATTCGCTCTCGGAAAAGTCGTCCTCATCTCTGACCGGATGAGATGCTATCTTTTGCCGCATCTCTGCAACGATCTGCTCGATGTTCATGTTCATGTTCATGGGAACGCGGGCCGCAAAGCCGGATAAAGAATTCAGGCTATCACTATTTCCGCTGTACGGTAACGAGGCGCAACACGAGTAGGGATGGGCTGAGACCGTGTTGTCGGGGTCCGGAAGGTGTGGTAATTTCGAGCATGATCGTAAGCGTACTCTTCCGATGCATATTCTAATCTGTCACGAACGCTTTCTGTTCCGTTACGGAGCCGATCGGGTGCTGATCCTTCTGGGGATGGGCCTCGCGAAACTGGGTCATAGAATTACCGTCCTGGCCAATCGCTATGACCGGAAGGTAGTGGCGTCGTTCGCGCACCGTATCATTGACGTTCCGCAGAACCTCGGCCCGTACCTGGACTTGAACGAACTGACCGCCGAATGGCTGCGGGCGCATGGGGCCCAGGTCTTTGGCGGCGAACGCGTTGACGCGGTTTTCGTGGGCGGCTGGCCTTTTGTGGCAGCCATAGACTACTTCCGGGAGATCGCCCGTGAGGTCATCTTCATCGATCAGGGTGTCGTGCCCTTGGAGGGTTACAGCGAGGGCATGCGGACTACGCTACAGCGCCTTATCGATCTGCGATGCCGCCACCTGCCCAATGCCACGCTGATTACGCCCGTCAGCGACTTCCTCGCCAAGACCCAAAGTAATCCTCACTCCGGAGGCCGGACCCGCATTCGCCGGATCTTGGAGGGGGCCAATCATATGGAAATGGACATATGGTCTGCCGCGCAGGTTGGAGCGGAGCGGGGTAAAGCGCTGGACATCGTTCGGCGGCTCAGGGCCGAGGGCCGAAGGCCGATCATGAATGCTGGCCGTTGGGAGCCATACTGCTACAAGAACTCCGACGCGGCTTTCGACATTTTGCCGCGCATCCAGGCCCACCATCCGGAAGCAACTCTGATTGTGCTCGCGGACCCCTCCGGCTTCCAGGTTCCCGCCGGGCTTTCCCAGGCGATTGTGCCGGTCGGCTCCCCCGACGATCGGGAATTGCAGCAGATCATGGCAGAGTGCGATCTGGCCTTGTCTTTCTCGCGTTGGGAGGGTTTCAATCTGCCGCTTGCGGAGATGCAGTGGCTCGGCCGATCGGTCCTCGCGTTCAACGCCGGCGCGCATCCGGAGGTGATCGCGCATCCATGGTTCCTGTGCACGGACAACGCGGATATGGCCGACAAAGCGTGCACGGTACTGGCTGGCGGCGGTCCGGATGCACAGCAGCGAGCGGAGGCTATTGCGCGCTTCAAGCAGTTCTTTACCTGGGAGCGCTTCATCGAAGAGTACCGTGGTCTGCTGCCGGCCGAACATACCAAAACCGTGCGGGAGGCGGGTTCCAGCCGTCGTGTGCTGATTGAGGTGACGAATTCCACGCGCGATCCGGCAAATTCCGGGGTTATCCGCGTCACGCGCCGCTTGAGCCGCGTTATTCAGGCACAGGCCTGCCCCATTTTTGTTATCTGGGACCGTACTCTTGGGACATATGTGTTTCCCACGAAGGAGGAATTCCAGCAATTGGGGCAGTTCAACGGGCCCGTACAAGAAAGTTGGCATCCCGTATCGGCGGCTCCGCATTCCCGTACCTCCGCCGAGGGTCATGCCGTCGTGCAGGATGCCGTCTGGATCCTGTTTGCCGAGGTCTTTTCCGAAGATCGTTTCGCGCCGGCCCGGGCGTGGGCGAAGAAGAACGGCTTGCACATGGCAGCCGTCTTTTACGATGCGATCCCGTATCTCCGTCCCGATCTCTGCAATCAAGAGTTGCGAAGAGACCATACAGCGTACATGCGCGGGCTCGCCGGCTGCGATCTGATCTTACCCATCTCATTCTATTCAGCCACGTGCCTTTTAGATTTCTGGCGCGCACACGGTTTGGAACCATCCCGCATCGAGACGAATCCACTGCCCGCCGAATTCGGCGGATCGGAGCGCGCGCGTGAACCCCGGGTGCAAGACGGTCACCAACCGGTCTGCATTCTCTGTGTCTCGACCCTGGAACCGCGCAAGAATCATCGTATGCTCATCCGTGCATGCCAGCGCATGGGCAACGAGCACCCGGAACTGGAGTGGAAACTGACACTCGTCGGCAATCGCTATCAGGGCGGCGACGATCTGGCCGCCTTCGTCGAAAGCACGGCTGCCAGCGACCGCCGCATCGAGTGGCTGGGCATTGTAGACGACGCCAAACTGCTCGATCTGTACCGCCAGGCGGACCTCACGGTTTACCCGTCAGTCATTGAAGGTTACGGCATGCCGATCGTCGAGAGTGTGTGGCATGCCAAACCATGCATCTGCCATCGGGAAGGCGTTATGGCCGAGCTTGCCGCGGAAGGCGGTTGCGTTACGGTGAATGTCCTCGATGAGGCCGCCATGGCAGAAGCCATCCACCGGGTCGCGTCGGATCCCGCGCTGCGGCTTAAGCTCTCTAAGGAAGCCGTCGGCCGCACGCTCAGCACATGGGACGAATACGTGACCGCGATGCTGGCATCCATGGAAAGAGCCTTTACTGGTCCCCGTATGTCCGCGGCAGTTCCCGATTCTTCCAGCGTCGCGAAAGATCATTACCCGACCGTGGAAGAGGTTCTGTATCCGGAACTGTTGACCCGGGACTGGCAGATGTCCGACTCCGAGCGGATGGCCCTGACGGCGCTTCTGGCGCGTCACCGCCCGAAATGCGGGATCGAAATCGGCACCTACCAGGGCGGCAGCCTTTCTTTGCTCTCCCAGTTCTGCGACGCGGTATTCTCGATTGATATCGATCCCAAAGTCGCGGAAAACTTCAGATATTTCGAGAACGTCGCCTTTCTCACCGGGGATTCTTCCGCTATCTTGCCCTCGTTACTCGCGGAGCTGAATCGCGCGGATATGCCGCCGGAGTTTGTTCTTATCGATGGCGACCATTCCGCGGAAGGGATTAAACGCGACGTGGGCTGCCTGCTCGATTACACGCCTAAGCGGCCCCTGTTTGTCGTATTGCACGACAGCTTCAATCCGGGATGCCGGCGCGGGATGTTGGAGGCTGGATGGCAGCGATCGCCTTACCTGCAATGGATTGATCTGGATTTCATACCCGGCCGCATCGTCGAGCATGGCGGTCCGTCATCGGGTCAAATGTGGGGAGGGCTTGCTCTCGCCTATTTCACCCCGGCGCGACGCTGCGGAGACTTGCCCCTTCGCCAGTCCGGGCGGCGCCTTTTCGAGGCGGCCAAAGCAGTGGCGTCGAATGGGAAGGATTGAGCATGCCTAAAACCATTGTGGTAGTGGCGAATGTCTATCCGCCTCGTTTCATCGGGGGCGCGGAGCTGGTGGCTCACCGCCATGCCTGCATTATGCGCGATGCCGGCCACCGGGTGATCGTCTTTGCCGGCGAGGCACGGCCCGCCAGCGCGCGCCACTCGGTGGTGCAAGACACTTACGAAGGCCTGCAAGTGCACCGTGTACAGCTCAAAGCCGTGGACTACAGCTCGGATTCTGTCAGCTTTTATCATGCGGAGGTCGAACGGCACTTTGCGTCGCTGCTGGCGCTTCATCGGCCGGATGTAGTGCATTTTCATAATCTCAACGGCCTTTCTACAGGCATCATTTCCCAAGCGTCACGCTCCGGCGCGGTTACCGTGCTCACGGCCCACGATTACTGGGGGTTTTGCCACCGGAACACTCTTCTGCTGCGAGACGGCACAGTATGCACCGACCGGACCGCCTGCGCCGATTGCCAGATGTACATTCACGACGGCCGTGGATGCACGATTCCGATGCGCATGCGCAACGATTTTATCGCCCTCCAGTTTCGCGCACTGGATCGGCTGATCTGCCCTAGCGCGTATCTGGCCGCGCAATACGTCGAGAGCGGACTGGTTCCCGTGGGCAGAGCCGTCGTGGTACATAATGGAGCGGATGTCCAGCGCCTTTCCGGCATTTCCCGAGAGCCGTCCGAAGGACCGGTTCGTTTTGCCTATATTGGTTACATAGGACCTCACAAAGGCGTCGTCACACTGCTGGAAGCATTTTCTCAGCTCTGCAGGTCTGGTAAGTCCGCGACGTTATCTATTGTGGGTGAGGGCGAGCAGCGTGAAGAGCTCCAACGCATGGCCGCGGGCTTCGGCATTGCCGATAGAATTTGCTTTACCGGCAAAGTGGACAACCGCGATATCGAGAGCATTTACGCGAAAACGGACGTTCTGGTCATTCCCTCGATCTGGCCCGAAAACCAGCCGGTGACCATCATGGAGGCCATGGCGACTCGCACAGCAGTCATTGCGGCGCGCATCGGTGGAATCCCTGAGTTTGTAGAAGACCACAAATCCGGCCTGCTCTTCGATCCTGGTAATGCAACCGACCTTGCGATGCGCATGCAGGAACTGATTGAATCGCCGTCTGCGCGGCGCGCATATGCCGCATATGCCTGGCAGGCCATCCGGGAAGAAACTTATGAACGACAGGCAGCCCGGGTACTGGAGGTGTACGATGAGGCCGCCATGGCGCGCGCGGCCCGCCAGAGACCGCCCCGAGCGGACGATGGCGCGATTATCGTATGCGTCGGCTCACGTGTTGCCTGGCAGTGCGCCGATGTAATTGACCGGATTACGCGCGCGGGGTCTCACCCGGATTGGCGATTTGTCATGAGCGAATGGCTTAACGGAGATTATTCGGAGGCCGCCGTGGCATGGGTTACCGACTCCAGCGTCAGTCTTGACGAGGTGTACCCCCTGCTCGCCGTGCGTGTACCGGTGCTGGTTCCCGAGAGCCATGCAACTATGCTGCAGCTCTGCAGAACCGCCCGTTGCGGGCTTTTCTATCAGTCCCCCGACGACATCGAAGCATGCCTTGAATTGCTGGTCTCCGACACAGCGCTCCGTGCAGAGCTGGGCGAGAACGGATTAGCGCACACCCTTCGTTAGTGCGGTTCACTAAACTAACCGTCTTCAACCACAATCCGGGCATCTTCCCAGCCGGACAGCGGGGATTCGTCGAACCAGCGTATCGATTCCTGCACTAGCGTGACCCTCAACATGTACACGCCCGGCTTCGCGGGGGCCAAAACGTGCATGCGGTAGCGCTCCGCCGACAGACGCTGCAACGGCGGACGAATCTCCGATCGCCAACCATCGAAGATGCATATCTCGCAATTCTCCGCCAGCCAATGATAGGAGAGAAAAAGCGGGTTCGGCGGCGCACTGCTCCAAAGCCCCAGGCCACCGTTGAAGACCTCTACGATAGCCTCCATGACCTTGCCGCAAGGACATGTAGAAGGTACGGAGACGATCCAGAGCCGTAAAGCGCCGGCTCGATCCACCGGAACCGGCAACATGCGCGGCGCCGCGCGATCTTTATCCATGCCGCCAAGCGCTGAGTAACCGATTGCAGGAGCAGCTTCGCTAGGGTGGACTTCGCTGCAAAACCTTCGCAAAGCGTATTTGTAAAGCTCAACGTCTGCCGTATTCAACTCCGTTATCGCCTCGATGGTTGCGGGGCTAACCTCCGACACCGCCGGACGCTTTTTGGTCGCGTTCACATGTGGCACCGTGTTGGGCGGCGTGACACCCAGGTACTTGCACATCCATTCCACCGACCGTTCGAATTGTTCATAAATACCGACGAAGCTGAATTTGTCCAGATTCTCCTTTGCCACGGCCAGTGCGTCCTGCTCCGGAACGGTGTGGTATCTCCATCTGAGGTCATCGGCGAGCTGCCAGGTCTGAGCGTTTTCGATCCCCTGTAGAACTAGATAATGGCCGGAGCGGATAAACTCATCCAGTGACATCGTCTGAGCCATGTACAACCACGGCGACTCGGGCGACACCTCGGCATTGTGGCGCCAATAGTAGTATGTGGACACGACGCGATCAATGGGTTCGCGCAATGCCGTCATCCACTGTCTGCCGGGGCCCACGATCTCATTCCATTTCACGCCAAAATGTCCCATGAGCATGGTATACCGCCGATACTCGTCAGGGTTCGGATGGTAGTCTTCTTCCAGATTGATACTGATGTGCTCAACGCGGTCTTTGCCTAATGTCTCTTCGAGCAATGCGCGGTAACTTAAGCCGCCGCATTTGGGGATGTGGTTGAAGATGTACATGAAACTGACCACGTGCTCAGGCGCCATCTGCTGGACCCGTAGGGCCGCCGGATGTTGGGTAACCGTGTTCCCTTTGCCTCCTGGCCGGTGCGTTGGGCCAATATAACCGTCTGCTCTCTTGCGCCGGGTATGCCTTGCATGTAGATCTAGCGCGGGCAGCGCGCAAACCGGCCCACACCGGGACTGTGCCCGGCGGGAGACGGCCGGGCGTCACAGGAAACAGATCGGTCGCGGGGCGGAAGCCTATCACGGTTTCTGAGTCTCGGGGCTCCATCAAAGGCCGGAAGGCCATTATAACTCATCTGGCACGGCAGCGGCTCAACGCCAGGGCGGTCGGCACCCGACACAATTCCGAAGCTGTATGTTGCTATAATCTACTGGCGATATGATGCAAAAGCGCGACAGCGCACCATTGATCTTGACGGCAGCCTTCGTTCTATTGGTTCTTGCGCTGAATGTCCGGATTTTCACGCAGCCCATCGTCGAGGCCGGGGATTACGCCGCCAATTCCTTGCTGGTGCAACAAGCGAAGCATTTCACGTTATTGACCGGGCACTACTCGCGGTGGCATTTTCAGCACCCCGGCCCCGCTTTCCTGTATCTGTTCGCGCTAGGCGAGTTTCTATTTCATGACGTGTTGCATGTGGTCCCGGCCCCTTACAACGGACAACTTCTGATCACCATTATTTTCAATGGAATTCTGCTCTGCGCCACGCTATATGTGTTCCGGCGGCACACAAAGTTGTCAGTTCCGCTGGCGCTGCTGGCGACCGAACTGGTTACGGTCCTCGTGAATGTTAGTGGCTGGCCATCGATGCTGATCTCTAACTGGATGCCGGACGTCCTGCTGTTCCCTTTTCTGCTTTTTGTCGTGAGCGCCGCTTCCGTACTAACCGGCGAGACGCGCCACCTGCCGCTTATGGCTGTTTCTGGCATGCTTCTGATTCACGCTCATTTTGCCCAGTTCCTTTTCGTAGGAGTCATCGGCGGAGTCACGGTTACATACATCCTGGTGCGGGCGCAGCGGCATAGCGGGTTGCGGTTCTTCCTTTCGGAACGGCGGCGCGACTTCATCGTGGCGGCTGCGATTGTTTTTGTCTTTGCCGTACCCCCGTTGCTCGAAATCGCTCTGGACCGGCCAAACAACCTGGATGCCTTATTGGCGTATCTGCACCGGTTCGGCGGCACGCGAAACAACGTCGGAATGGCGATCGGCTATTTTGCCTGCTTTCTCCTGTTCATAGGCGCACCCGAGTCTGCTTTGGCGAAAGGGCCGGTTGGTATCCTGGCGGTTGGCTTGTCGCACTTTTATGTGGTCGCCTATTGGATGATGTTGACGTTGTTGTTTGTCGCTGGCTGGTCTCGGTACACAGCGGTGAAGCAGCGCGCGCCGTTCCTCAAGTATCTGACGTGGATCGGGGCCGCCAGCGTCGGGCTATTTGTATTTTGGGGTACCCGAATCACGGGCGGATTCTTGGCATTTAACGGTTACTTCATCTACTCTCTGCATCTACTGGCCTGGTTTCTCCTGCTGGCTATGATTGAGCCGGGGCTGAATCGGCGTATGGCCCGGAATCTAGGCGCTCTGGCGCTCGCAGCTATATTGATTTTTGGCATTCTGGAACGGAAGCCACTGCGCCCGTCGGTCGAGAGCCAACCGGATGACGTTCAGGCCGCCTTGGCTGTGCCGGCCTTCCGGTTCGGGACACTGGCTATCGCATTTGAGCACAAGGACTGGCCAAGCGCGATCGGACTGGCAAATTCCATGAAGAGAATGGGCAAGCCGTTTTGTGTGAACCCCAGCTTGGGCTTCCTGTTTTCGAAAGACAACGTTTGCCCGGACATGCGGCGGATGGCGGATGAGTTATGGCTGACAACTGAAGTAGCCCCCTGCAAGCCCCCGTGCCGCTACATTTATCGCAGCCCGGCTTTCTCCCTCACCCAGTCTCCGCCACAGCCTATCACTCTGCCATTGGAGGTCGACCCGCACGACTGGCGGAGGTTGGATAGATCCGGCTTCAACGAAGGCGAAGCATCGTACTGTTGGACGCAGAAGCACGCTTCGATCCGGTTTTGGCTGTCGCCATCGCTGCCGCCGGCGTCGTGTTTCCGTATTGCGCTCACAGGCTATGCCCCTGCGGGCCGGCCTGCGCAACTCGGGGTGAATGGGCGGACTCTGGGAATCTTGTCGAAAACCGTGCCCGACACGGCCTTATTCGTGGTCCCTCGGGAAGCCATTCGTCCTGGCGAGATCAATAGCATCTCCCTGGATACGGAGAACGCTGGTCCCGTCGGCGGCGATATCCGCGAGATCGGCTTCGATTTCACCAGTCTGGTTCTCCGTGCGGCAACGCCGGACGAGAGTTGCATGGTAGATCCGGCCGCCCAGCCCGAGTACGCTTCGATCAGCATGGATTGGCCGCCCGGTTGCTACCCTGCGGAGGGAACACCACCCCACCAGTGGCGCTGGTGCGGTCCCGATACCCGGATGGTAATTCACAATTCTTCCTCCAAACCCAGACGCCTGACTCTAAGCGCCGACCTTTCCACCGAGCATGAAAAAGCTGCGTCGCTCAAGATTCGTTCTCCGTTTTTCTCTGATACCATGGCCGTCAGCCGCCGCCGACTGACTTACGTCCGGACTTTTACAGTGCCGCCAGGCGACCATGCGATTGTGTTTACCTGCCTTGCCCCCAAGTCGGGCCCCGGCGACCCCAGAAACCTGGTCCTCCGTTTCGAAAACTTCCGCCTGGAGCCGACCACTGGTCCTCTGCCGTAACGCGTCACCGACGCCGCGCAAGACCGCAACTTCTGAAGAATTCACTGTGTCCGAGGAACGCACGCTGGTGAGAAAGTGCCCGTGTATGGTAACATTTGACTGTTCTTCGAATCGTCGAACCCGTCAGCTCCACGCACCCGCTTGTCGGGAGTCTTCGTATGTCAGTGGACAAGCGTATATCTTCGAAATTGGCACCTGTTGCCGCCATGCCCTCCGGATCCCAAGCCAAGGACGGTCCGCAAGTCGGCTCGGCACCGGCGACCGGCACTGCAAAACCTCCAAACCTCCGAAAGCTACTCGGAACCACCGCGGCCGAAATCCGCTATCCAGCGCTCGTGTTCGCGCTCTCCTTCGCCGGCTTTCTGCTAGTGCGCGGCGTCGCGGTATTGGGGAAGAGCCCGGACGCATTACTTCGGTGGGATGCCACTTGGTACAGAGCGATCGCTGACAGGGGATACTTCACGGATGGCAATCCGTACATATACCACAACGTGTCGTTTTTTCCGCTCTATCCTATGGTGTCCAGGCTGGTGAAAGGCTTGCTGTCGCTAAACACTGAGCAAGCCATGTTGGTGGTCTCCGCGGCGTCCACGCTGCTGGCTCTGATCCTGCTCTACAAAGTCCTGCTGCGGCACTGTACCGAGCTCACCGCACGCGCTACGCTTGCGTTGCTGGCTTTCCATCCATTCGCGGTATTCTTTTATAACGGTTATACCGAGTCGCTATTTCTCTTGTTGATTTCAACGTTTTTCTATTTCTTGATCAATAAAGAATGGTCTTGGGCGGCCGCTATCACGGTGGGCTTGGCATCCGCGGTTCGTCCCTACGGCTGTCTGCTCTCAATAGTGTTCGCCTTCGAGCTGCTAAGGCGGCATCATCGGGATTATGGATTTCGTCTGGACCTTGCAGGGCCACATCTCAGGCAGGCGCTTCTCTGGATGCCGGTCTGTTTTGCAGGCTTGATGGCCTACACCGCCTGGTTGGGGTATAAGTTCGACGAGCCAATGGCATTTTCGCACAATATGGCGGCATGGGGTGCCAGCGCCGCGGAGGGTCTCGATTGGACGAACCTCCTGACGTTCAAGCATGTCGGTGCCGGACTCGTGCTGGCACTGGCGACGCAGCCCTGGACCGGACCAGTCATAGTCGGCCTGAGCATGTTTATGATCACTCCGTTGCTCCTGCTGGCCGGGTACAAGAGAATCCATCCCGCATTCTCCTTTTTCTTGCTGCTGATGTTCTTATTCTTTCATCTCGTAGACCATCACGATCCGGGGCTCGTGAACATCGGACGACATCTCCTGGTGGTCTTTCCGCTAGTCGTGCTGGTACCCATTTGTCTCGATCCTAGGGCAGTGGAGCGCTTTCTGGACGACTGGACAGTGCGGGAAACCACGACCGTGTCCTGTATGTGCTGGCGGTTCATATGCAGCCTGCCGCTCCTTGCGGCTATTATCGTATTCGGCTGGCTCTATCTGCAGAATATCTTGCGATTCTACCATGGCGAGTTCATCTGATATTGCCGCTGTGAGGCCCGCCAGAAACGGAAGCCGAATGAACCTCCGTTCTGCCGCGCTGTTCGTTAGCGGGGCGATATGCTGGGGCATCCTTTTGGTCTGGCTAGGATGGCTATATCACTCCGAGCAACTGTATGCGCGACAGTATCTGGAGCGTATGGCGGCGCGAGCCACACTCCCGGTCTATACCCCTGGCGACGTGGTGACATGGAAGGACGATGGGAAGCTGTTGTTTGCCGGCTGGTCCGGGCCCGAAGCGGGCTTCCGGTGGAGCGGCGCCAGGGAGGCCGTTTTCATATTCAGATTGCCGCCTGGCTGGAATCGTGAGGCGGCCTATAGACTGAAGATGCATTTTGCCTATTCGATAAACGCGCAGCGGGTGACAATCCTCCTCAACAAGAGTGCCGTGGCGGATTTCACGCTGCGAGGAGCGGGCCTGGTGGACGCCGCTGTCGCCGGCAGACTGCTGCACGATGTGAACGTCGTCGAGCTACTGCTGCCCGGCGCCACTCAGCCGGGAACAGGGGATTTCCGCGTGCTTGCGGTCGCCATGGTGGACTTCGTTCTGGAGCGGGCCGCATGATAGCAGATCAGTGCCGAGAGCCGTGGATCTACACTACCTGAGGACGCCCGCCTCAAACCAGCGGTGGTACCAGAGTTGCATTCGCTCGGCGACGAAGCCGCACCGTTCGTAGGCTCGCACGGCCGAAACATTGCGGCCCTGCGTCACAGTGACCACGCTGGTTGCGCCGTGCGACTGCGCCCACGCAAGCGCCTGGTGGATCAGCCTCCTTCCGGCTCCGGCGCCCCGCGCTCCCTGAGCCACTGCCAGCAGTCCGATCTGCCCGCGATCCGGCTGGGTCATACTGCACGTGATATAGCCGCCCGCTCCACCGGCGGCTGTCTCCGCCACGAAGACCACGTCCGCAAACCCTTCGTTGCAACTCTTGGCAATCCAGGTAGCGTAGAGGGCGTCGCAACGCTCGCGCGCAAAACGCGGATCGGCGTAGAAACGGGTGTCCTGATGGCTGGCGCGCGCAATGCATTCGAGCGCGGTCACGTCTTCGGCGCGCGCGCGGCGGATGCCCGGAATTTCTGGCGACTGCCCCGCGCCCGGAGACTGGTGAATCAGCGTGAGCCGCACATCGGCAAAGCCGAAGCCCTGCTGCTCCAAAAGCCGGATGGTGGCGATGTCGCCGGCTTCCGCTAGAAAGTAGAGGCATCGCACTTTGTGTCGCGCGCACTCCTCGACTATGCGGACGCCGTCCGCCGCGGACTGCGCCACGAACGCGCGCGCGATGCGGAACCCGAAGAATTCAGAATCCCATTCGAGTATCCGCCAGCTCGCTTCCGGCACAGGGTTCATCGGCGTTCCTCCGTCTCGCGGCCAACTCGCTCCAGGATGGCATGTGGGGGCTGATCCATCGACCCGGCACGAACCTGCAGGAGCCGGGAGCTGAACCTGCTGAAGCCCGTCCTCCAACGCGCACGCGACCGATTCGCGCAACGCGTCGCTAATGTCTCTGGTGGAAATCTCAATCTACCAAATGTTATCTCAACCAGCACTGCGTCAGAATGATCCGGGCACGCGCGGACGCGCGTCTGCAGTTCGGTTCCGGTTATGATATGGCCTATGTCCGCCTCAATCGTCATCCCGGTTTTTAACGCTCAGAACACCCTCCGCCCTCTTGTGCAAGCACTGGCTTCTGTTCCGGAACTCCACTCTCTGGAGCTCATTCTGGTGAACGATGCCAGCCGCGACAACAGTTGGGAAGTCATCTGCCAACTGGCCGCCCAACACGACTGGATCCGGGGCATAAATCTGTCCCGGAATTACGGGCAGCACAATGCGCTGCTCTGTGGAATTCGAGCGGCTACGCGCGAGGTCACTATAACAATGGATGACGATCTGCAGAACCCGCCCGAGGAAATACCGCGCATGTTGGCCAAGCTGCGGGAAGGCTACGACGTCGTCTATGGCACGCCGCAGAAGGAAAACCACGGTTTTCTGCGCAATCTGGCTTCCCGTATCACGAAATTGCGCTGCAGAGCACCATGGGGGCCCCTACGGCCCGCAGCGTGAGCGCTTTTCGGGTCTTCCGGACGCATTTGCGTGCAGCATTTGAGAAGTACAGTGGACCCTACGTATCGATCGACGTTCTCCTCACTTGGGGGACAGAGCGCTTCGCCGCGATCCCGGTGGTCAACAGCCCCCGCACGATCGGCGTTTCCAGTTACACCGTCCGAAAACTCGTCGTGCACGCCCTGAACATGATCACCGGCTTCAGCACCTTGCCGCTGCAGTTCGCCAGTTTTCGACGCCGCAGTCTCTTGATTCTCTTCTGTATTCGACAACTTTCTCATCCTCCTCACCTGCTGATCTGTAACCATTCCCGGCCGCGCGTCAGCGCGATTCTCGATGGTCACACTAGTTGTCGTCGAGCGGGAGTTTTAATTGTCGTCGACCCGGAGATCTAATTGTCGCCGATCAGACGGAACGCTTTACTGCCATTCCAGTAGTGAACAAGCCGCCGGTGCTGCGGTGCAGCGATTGCGACCGTCGCGACCCGTCGCCTGGAGTAAGCCAACCGGAGGGTGCTCCGGTTTGATACGATTTACGATTGGTACGGTTCTGAGAGATGCATACATCGAATCTGCGGGAGATCGCGCCAAACCTCGAGCTTGGCCAAGACGGCTGGTGGAGTTCACGACAACTATCCGCAGTCTCATACCCAGAGGAAGGGAATGCTTTATGCTTCTCGGTCGAAGACTCGTCTTTTTGGTTTGGACACCGGAATCGCTGTATTCTCGCAGCGATCAAGCTTTTCCCGCCACCCGGTGCGCTCTTTGATGTTGGCGGCGGGAATGGTTACGTTGCCCGGGCGATTCAGGAGTCCGGGCTGGAAGTGGTCCTCGTGGAACCGGGACTTGCGGGGGTTCGAAACGCCTTCAACCGCGGCATACGCCAGATCATGCGGGCGACCCTGGAGGACGCTGGGGTGTTGCCGGAGACTCTTCCAGCGGTGGGCTTGTTTGATGTTGTCGAGCACATCCGTGACGACCGCGGCTTCCTGACCGGAATCAATCGACTCGTCATTCCCGGAGGGCGGGTGTACCTCACCGTCCCAGCTTACCAGTGGCTCTGGTCGGGCGAAGACATGCTGGCAGGCCACTCGCGGCGGTATACCGCCACAACATTGCGCTGCCTCCTGGAAGACGCTGGCTATACGGTCGAGTTTGCAACCTACTTCTTTGGTTTTCTGCCGCTTCCAATCCTCTTTCGCCGCGTACTGCCGTACCGACTTGGCTTTGCGCCGAGGAAGGTTTCCGAGGGTGCCGTCCGATCCGACCACGAACTCGGCCATCCTCTAGTCGGCCGAATACTACAGATGTTGAGTCGGCGGGAATTGTCCAGGATTGCCGAACTGAGGCCTCTGCGAATGGGAGGAAGCTGTATGGCTGTGGCGCGGAAGGGCTAAGGTTTCCGCGTACACCTACCCACAGATTGCCTGGGACAAACCCTAAGGTTTCTTCGCCTTGGCCATCGCGGGCCGCGTCAAGGATGCTTAGGGGCCAACCGGGCAGAGTATCTTACATTGCGCCTGCCACGGATGAGCAGGTCTCCGCTTCGAGCGCGCGGCGAGCACGCCGCCGGACAATGCCGTGCCTGGATCATCACGCTACCGGCTCTGAAGCATTCTGGTCAGTTATGGTCAAATTGGCGTATGTCTGTTTCCGTTGTCGTCCCAGTTTTCAACTCTGAGAAAACGTTGCGGCCCCTTGTGCAGGCGCTGGGCGCTATCCCGGGGATCCGCCCTCTAGAGCTCATTCTAGTGAACGACGCGAGCCGCGATCGCAGTTGGGAGGTCATCCGCCAATTGGCCGCCGAACACGACTGGATCCGGGGCATCGACCTGTCCCGAAATTATGGGCAGCATAATGCGCTGCTCTGCGGAATTCGAGCGGCGACACACGACATCATTGGCACCATGGATGACGATCAACAGAACCCGCCCGAAGAACTACCGCGCATGTTGGCCAAGCTGCAGGAAGGCTACGACGTCGTCTATGGCACGCCGCAAAAGGAAAGCCACGGCTTTCTACGCAATCTGGCTACGCGCATCACGAAAATTGCCCTCCAGAGCACCATGGGCGCGGCCACGGCGCGCAGCGTGAGCGCGTTTCGGGTCTTCCGAACTCATCTCCGCGCCGCATTTTTGAACTATAATGGACCATACGTCTCCATCGACGTTCTCCTGACGTGGGGCACAGAACGCTTCGCCGCGATACCCGTGGTCAACAGACCCCGCACGATCGGCGCTTCCAATTACACGGTCGGAAAACTAATCGTCCACGCCATGAATATGGTGACCGGTTTCAGCACCTTACCGCTGCAGTTCGCCAGTCTCCTGGGCTTTGTGCTGACGTTGTTCGGAGCCTTGGTCCTGCTCTATGTCTTGGTGCGATACTTGCTACAAGGGACGAGTATGCCGGGATTTCCCTTCCTAGCATCTATCATTTCCATCTTTTCAGGCGCACAGCTATTCGCGTTGGGCATCCTGGGAGAGTACATAGCCCGGATGCACTCCCGGAGCATGGAGAAACCTAGCTACGCGATCCGGGCAACGACTGACGGAGAGTAGCACGGCACACACGCATTGACACATGCCTCTCGCCTCTGTTACCATCCTTGCTAATCGCGCAGCGCGATCCAACCAATCTATGCAGACGAACACGACGACTGATCCCTCCGCGCGGTACCGCATCCCGTTTAACAAACCCGGCCTTACGGGAAATGAATTGCGCTACGTAGCCGACGCCATCACCCTAGGGCACATTGCGGGCGATGGAACCTATACGCGGCGCTGTCATGCGATGCTCGAAGAGACATTGGGCGCCGCACGCGTCCTGCTGACTACATCATGCACGCACGCGCTGGAAATGGCCGCATTGCTCTTAAATATCCAGCCGGGAGACGAGGTGATTGCCCCGTCCTTCACGTTCGTCTCCACTGTCAACGCTTTTGTCCTACGCGGCGGCAGGCCTGTTTTCATCGACATCCGCCCAGATACCCTGAATCTGAATGAAGCGCAACTGGAGCCTCTTATCACACCGCGTACGCGCGCCATTTTGCCTGTCCATTACGCAGGCGTCTGTTCTGAAATGGACACAATCCTGGAGATAGCGGAACGCCACGGAATAGCAGTCGTGGAAGATAATGCGCACGGGCTTTTCGCCCGTTACAAGCAGAAGTACCTTGGCACCTTCGGCTGCATGGCAGCTCAGAGCTTCCATGAAACCAAGAATGTCATCTGCGGCGAGGGCGGCGCGTTAGTGATCAACGATTCCAAGCTCGAGGAGCGCGCGGAGATTGTCCGCGAAAAGGGCACTAACAGGAGCCATTTCTTCCGTGGACAGGTTGACAAGTACAGTTGGGTCGATATTGGTTCCAGCTATCTGCCTTCCGATATTCTGGCGGCATTTCTGTACGCGCAGCTTGAAAAATACGAGCAGATCACAGCCACACGAAAACGCATCTGGACATATTACTACAAGCATTTACACGAGTGGGCCTGTATGAATGACGTACAATTGCCGCACGTCCCGGCCCATTGTGAACAGTCGTATCACATGTTCTATCTGGTCATGCCTTCGCTGGCCGCGCGGCAGTCTCTCATCGAAAACTTAAAGGCGCACAGCATTCTTAGCGTGTTTCATTATCTGCCGCTGCACCTCTCCGTCATGGGCGTGCAGGCTGGCGGCCGCCATGGCCAGTGTCCGGTCACCGAGCGAGTCAGCGATTGCCTGCTACGCCTGCCCTTTTATAACGACCTTTCGGAAGCACAGCAGGCCGAGGTAGTAGGTGTCATCCGGCAGTTTAAGGTGGGCGCGATGTAAACAATTCTTGCGGGGACCAAAATGACTTTGGATATTATGGACGCGGTTTGGAATACAATAGGTGACTGTGAAACGAGGCTTTAGTCGCTTTTGTACGGCGCGTTGCGAATCGAGGTACACGGCCGGCAGGTGTGATCGGACTCTGCGCACATTCGGCGAAGTCCTTGTCAGTTCGCCGCCAGGGCTCGCCATCCGGCGAAGCCAGTCGAATTCAGCCATGCCCATCCCTGGTAAACCTTGCCTGCATAGCCGCCATAGTAATTGACGGTCACCTGCTGGGTGCTATCGTTCTGCCAAACCAGGTCCGGTGCGCCATCCGCGTTAAAATCCCGGGCACCTACCACAGTCCAACCGGGGTCTCCCGCGGCATTCAAGTATGCCCAGCCTTGGTAGGTCGCGCCGCCGGTCCCACCGTAGTAGTTCACCGTGACCTGCCGGGTGGAAAGATTCTGCCACACCAGGTCCGGCGTCCCGTTACCGTCGAAATCCGCTACGCCTACTGCGCTCCATCCCGGATTCCCCGTGCTGTTCAGGTATGCCCAGCCCTGGTAGTAGACCGCGCCACTGGCGATGCCGTAATAATTCACCGTGATCACCTTCGTGGTGTCGTTCTGCCAGATTAAGTCCGGCACGCCGTTTCCGTCCATATCGGCCACCCCCACCACCGACCAGCCCGGGTTTCCCACAGCATTCAAATACGCCCAGCCCTGGTAGACCGTACCACCCGCACCGCCGTAGTAATTGACCGTCACCTGTCGCGTCGTATCGTTCTGCCATATCAGATCGGGTACGCCATTGCCATCCATGTCGGCCATTCCAACCACCTTCCAACCGGGATCTCCAGCCGAGTTCAGCCAAGCCCAGCCCACATCCGTTGGTCCAGGGGCATAACAGTGCATGGTCACCTGACGCGTAGTCGTGTTCTGCCAGATCACCTCCGGGGTACCCGCACTCGATACCCTGAAAAACGTCGAGATAAGCAGGGAATTGTTCCAGTGTACGCTCACACTCCAGCCACCCGCCATGGACGTCGATGCGCCCACGATGCTCAGGGTGTCCCAGAAACATTGATTGCCCGAAACGGCCGCGTTCAAGGTAGAACTCTGGTATAGGGTGCCGCTAGGAGCATACCAGTCCGTCCGGATCGCATCCCCAGCCTCCGCGTTGGTAACCTGGAACCAGAGCAGAGCTTGGGGATCGCTGACCAAAAAGGCGGTGTCGGCGGCTGGCGACACACAGTTCGCTGGAGCGGCGGACTTCGACATCACAAAACCTTGCAACTGTACGCTGGCTGTGGCGACGGTCTGCTGCGGTTGAATCACAGTCAAGGAGGGAGATGAGTTTAACGCCGACACCGTTGCGATGACTTGGCCCGGTGATGGAATCGTCGACGCATTCACTTGTATGTTAGTAATCCGCAGAGTGAGCACGGCGGAAGGCCCCGGCACGGTAAAGGATATACCAGTGAAGACAACGGAGTTGGCCCCGTTTAGTGCGCCCCAAAACACGTTTACATTCGAGACCTGGGATGCTGGCGGCGGATTATCGATCAGCAGCTCCGGCTGCGTGCCGGCTGCGACATTGGAATTCAGCGTGACCTGCACCTCGGTGACCGCCGAAATACCCGCCGTGCCACCCGTACAGCTCAGCACGATATCGCCCACTTGGTCGGCTGGACCGTTGACCGGAATGTTCAACGGCGTGGGGGCCGACGCGCTACAGCTCAGGGGAGCGCCGGAGGAGACGGAGGAGAATTTCGCCAGGAAGGCATCCAAGCCACCCTGTCCTGAAGTTTGAAACACGCCCGAGGTGATGGGAATACCCAGGGCCGATTGGCCGCTACTGGTCGATCCTGTCAGGTAGGCATTACCAGAAGAATCGACGGCGATACCGGCGCCTATCTCGTTTTCCGCGCCGCCAAAATAGGTGGAAAAATACAGGCTGCTCAGTTGATTGTTGAAGGCGGCTGCAAACGCGTCGCCCCCACCGCCGTAACTGGCCTGCTCCGGCGCCTGTAGCGGGAGATCCATCGAATAGCTGGAACCGGCGACAAACACGTTGCCCGAGCCGTCCAGCGCGATGCCCGAGGTGCTCTCCGAGGCGGTTCCGCCGAAGTAGGTGGCGCTCAGAATGGTGCTCCCATCGGAGCTTAGTTTGGCCACGAAGGTATCATAGCTGCCGTGGTTGCTAAGCTGGTAGGCGTTGGAAGTGACCGGGAAATCCGGCGCGTTGGTGTATCCCGCCACGTAGGCATTGCCGGCTGCGTCCGCTGCTATGCCGGTTCCGATACTCGACCCCGTGCCCCCCAGATAGGTGGAATACAACACCTGGCTCGATGCATTCAGCTTCACCACGAAGGCGGCGCTTTCGCTATACGAAGGCTGAAGAGCGTTAAGCACCGGAAAGTTCGACGATTGCGTTTGTCCCGTCAAGTAAGCATTTGCCGCCGGATCCAACGCCACTGCGAAAGCAGTATCGTTACCAATACCGCCGAGATAAGTGGCGTAGACCAACTGCGAGCCGGCCGCGTTCAGTTTGGCGAAGAACCCGTCGGATGCACCCCCGCCGTAAGAGCTTTGGAAGGCGTTTGAGCTAACGGGGAAATCGATCGACGCCGTGTAGCCGGAAAGATACGCCTGGCCGGCGGCATCAACGGCGATTCCGGTGGCGTAATCGTCGCCGCTGCCGCCCAGGAACGTGGAATAGACCAGGGTGTTGCCGCTCGAGTTCAGTTTGAGGACGAAGGCTTTGCTCTGGCCGCTGAAGCTGCTCCGCAAGGCGCCGCCGGTAATGGGGAAATTCGCCGAATAGGTGAAGCCCGTGACGTAGGCGTTGCCTGCCGAATCAACTGCAATACCCAGCGGCACATCCCGGTTGCTACCCCCGATGTAGGTCGAGTAGACGATTCCGGTGCCCGCTGCGTTCCATTTGGTGACGAAGATATCGGTGTCGCCGGTCGGGACACTTTGCTCAGGATTGAGCAGCGGGAAGTTGGCCGACCAGGTTTCCCCCACGGTATAAACGCAGCCGGAGTTGTCCACCGCGACGCTGTAACCGTAATCGTCGGCGCTCCCACCGAGGTAACTGGAATAGACCAGCGTTGGATCGATCACCAGCGGAAGGCTGGGATCATAGGCGCCGATTTCGAAGCCGGCTTGGCGACCCCCTTTCAGGACGAAATGTCCCGAGACTTCACGCCTGCCAACAGCGAGCTGCTGATAAACCCGCGGACGGCGATGGCGCAGCCAGCCCAAACTAGTCTGAAGCTTCAAATCGCCGGATTTGTCGATTTCAACGGCCTTGGCACCCCTGAATTCCAGACGGATGGAGCGCCACGAGGCGCCGGGCGCCACCACAAAGTCGTATTCGACCCGGTTCTGGTCACCGTAATAGATAAGGTCGACGCCGGGATAGAGGCCTGCGTAGCTGATTGTTTCGAACAGCGGCGCGCCGAGCCGCCAGCGGTCCGGAGAGCCGACCAGATAATTTGCACTGCCGGCTTGCGGCCCGACGGCCTGCGGGGCCACGTTCCCACGCGCACCCGCCAGGCGCATGGTGATCTCAGGCTGAGGATCGGCTGCGCCCGCGCCTGAGCCCCACTCGAAAACCATGCCAGAAGCACCGAATGACAAGTTGCGGCCGGAAACGTGCGCAGTGAACCATGGCATTCCGCCAACCGCGGACCGATGCGACTCGAAGACCAGCGGCCGGTTCCGGTAAGCACCGTCCCGGGGGTAGGCGGAAAGCAAAGCGGCGAGAAGCGACCATACCAGGCAGACTCGAACCAACGAGTTCATGCCCTTTAGATCGGTACTTTCACGCGTTCGCTTTAGGGCTATATCCTGAGAGATCTAAGGTCCGGCACTCCAGCAGCCTTACCTGGACTTGGGAACGATGGCGCGCCAGCCAGGGTTCGCAAAACCCAGCGAATTCGAGCCCTGGTAGACGGCGCCACCTGCACCGCCGTAGTAATCGACAATTGCCTGGCCAGTGGTGTCACTTTCTAAGACCAAGTCCGGGAAGCCGTTACCGTCAAAATCACTGGCCCCCACCACAGTCCAGCCGGGGACTCCCGCGGCATTCAAGTATGTCCAGCCTTTATAGGTGGCGCCCCCGACCCCACCGTAATAGTTCACCGTGATCTGCCGTGTGGCGCTATTCTGCCAGACCAGGTCCGGTGTCCCATTACCGTCAAAATCCGCGGCCCCCACTACTAGCCAGCCGGCCGGCTCGCCAACGCTGTTGAGCCAATTCCAGCCTTGGTAAACCGCGCCGCCTGCGCCTCCGTAATAGTTGACTGTGACCTGATTCGTGGTGTCGTTCTGCCAGATCAGGTCCGGTACACCGTCCCCGTTCATGTCAGCCACTGCCACCACCGACCATCCGGGAACTCCTGCAGCGTTCAAATATGCCCAGCCCTGGTAAACAGCGCCGCCAGCGCCCCCGTAGTAGTTCACCGTTACCTGCCGGGTGCTATCATTTTGCCACACCAGATCCGGCACCCCGTTCCCGTCAAAGTCGCCGGTGCCCACTACGTGCCAGCCAGCCACACCGTTGTTGAGATTGTTCCAGCTTTGGTAGACCGCACCCCCGAACTCATAGTAATTGACGGTCACCTGCCGGGTTGAATTGTTCAGCCAAACCACATCCGGCTCGCCGTTACCGTCGAAGTCGGCCACCCCAGCTACCTGCCAACCTGTGTAGCCTGTGCTGTTAATCCAATTCCACCCCTCGTCGACGGCGCCTCCATTGCCGCCGTAGAAATGTACCGTGACCTGGTGGGTGGTATCATTCTGCCAAACCAAGTCCGGTACGCCATCCGCGTTAAAATCCCGGGCACCGACAACAGTCCAGCCGGGAAATCCTGCGGCATTCAAATATGCCCAGTTTTGGTAGGTCGCGCCACCGGTGCCACCGTAATAGTTCACCGTCACCTGCCGGGTGGAAAGATTCTGCCACACCAAGTCCGGCGTCCCATTACCGTCGAAATCCGCCACGCCTACTACGCTCCATCCCGGATTCCCCGTACTGTTTAGGTATGCCCAGCCCTGGTAGACCGCACCACCGGCGCCGCCGTAATAATTCACCGTGACCACCTTCGTGGTGTCGTTCTGCCAGATCAAGTCCGGCACGCCGTTTCCGTCCATATCGGCCACCCCCACCACAGACCAGCCAGGGACGCCCGCAGCATTCAAATATGCCCAGCCCTGGTAGACCGCACCGCCCGCACCGCCATAGTAATTGACGGTGACCTGGCGCGTGGTATCATTCTGCCAGACTAGATCCGGCACGCCGTTCCCGTCGAAATCACCGGTGCCCACCACGTGCCAACCCGGAACGCCTCCGCTGTTTAGATAGTTCCAGCCTTGGGCCACGGGAGTGGCGTCGCCGTAATAGTTCACCGTAACTTGCCGAGTGCTATTGTTCTGCCATACCAGATCCTGGTGCCCGTCTCCGTTGAAATCCCCGATGGCCGATTTGCACGGATAGCTAGTCTCGCCCGCTGGCTGGAAACTGCCGCCCACGTAAGCGGATAATTCCACGTAGATGGTTCCACCCGTGCAGGGAATGAAATCCACGGTTTGCGATGTCCCGGTGGTTGTGCCGTTGAAGATATTCGTACCACCCGGAGTGGTGCCGACAGTCAATTGATACTGCGTGGCGCCGCTAACCGTATTCCACGAGAAGTCCGCCAAACTTCCTGAAAGCGTGATTCCCGGCAACGGGCTGCCAATCTGACCTGCGGTATCGATTCCCACCACGAACGCGTCGTAGAGCCCGGCGTTGACGGTCTGCAAAGCGCCAGGTGTCGCTGGGAAATTCGTCGCGATGGTGGCGCCGGAGACATACGCCGCACCGCCCGGCGTTACCGCGATGTTCTGGCCGAGGTTGTTGTCCGAGCCGCCGATGCACGTGGAGGACAAGAACGATTGGCCGTTGGGGCCGATCTCGGTCAGAAAGGCGGTGGTGGCCGAAACGATGCCGGCATAGGCGGTGCCGGAGCTGCTAGGCGGCACAGCCAGAGCTAAGATCTGGTTCTGCGTCAGGCCGTTGTACGTGAGCGCACTCCAGTCGTTTTGTGAGGTGCCACCGTTCGTCCCGGTGGCCATGCCGGCTCCTCGAAAAGCGACATAAACAATGTTGCCGGCATCTACGGCCACCAGCAACGGCGTGCTCGCAATTTGTCCCAGAGTCGCCTGCGTCCAATTGGCGCCGGCGTTCGTCGTGTAATACAATCCATTCCCCGTCGCGGCGTAGATTGTACTCGTCGAGCCGTTGATAGCCAAGCTGGTCACTGGAACCCCCGGTAATCCGGTGTTGACCGCAGTCCAATGGGCGCCGCCATCCGTTGTCTTGTACACGCCGGTAGGGGTGCCCGCGTAGGCTGTCGTCAGATGGATCGGATCCACGATCAGGGCGCCGACCGCCCCTGTCCCTGGCAGCGTCGTAGGACTGCTCCACGACGAGCCTGCGTTTGTGCTGTAGATCAGGCCAACGCTCGATCCCACATACACCGTCGATGGACTGGTCTTGGCGATCGCTATCACGGCCGAGGTACCCACTCCTTGGGCCAGTACCGTCCAACTCGTGCCGCCATTCGTAGTCTGATAAAGGTGGCCGCTGCCGGCTGCATAAACGGTAGACGATGCATTCGGATCTACCGCTATCGAGTCGATGGTTGTAGATGTGATGCCGCTATTCGCGGACGTCCACGTGCCGCTCGCCAACTTGTAGACTCCACCGCCCGTGGCATTGAGCGCGCTGGTGCCGGCGTAAAGATTGCCACTCGGGTCGAAGGCCAACGCGTTCACCTGGTCGAAACTTCCCGTCAGGGTCGTGGGCGACCAATTGGAGCTCGAACCGCTGACAGTGCCCTCCATTAACACGGCCGGCCCGCCATTGCGGGCGCCCGAAATCGGATTCACCGTAGGAAAACCGATGCACTGGGTGGTGCCGGACACGTAGGCATTCCCCTCCAGGTCCACGCCGATGCCCGATCCGCGCTCCGGGATCAAGTTGCTGCCCAGCCCGCCGATATAGGTGGCATAGACCAGACCGCCGCTGGAGTTCAGCTTGAGGGCAAAGCCATCGGTCAATCCGCCGCCGTATGTAGTTTGCGCGGCGCCGGACGTAATCTCTGGGAACGTCGGATCGTTGGTCGTCCCCGTGACATACGCGTCGTTTTGCGCGTCCAGAGCGATTCCGAAGCCGACGGTCTGCAGCGCGGCGCCGGAACTTCCCAAAAGAACCGGCCCATACCCCACCGTGCCCCCGGCGTTGACTTTCAGGACATATCCTTGGGCGGGCGAGGGGGCCGACGCGGTCCCGGTCGAGCCGGTTACGTAAGCGTCGCCGTTGCTATCCACCGCGATGCCGTAACCGATGCCCGCGGGCAGGTACGTGGAATACACAAATGCCGTGCCGCCAGCGTTGACTTCGGTCAGGAACCCAGCCGACGGTGTACTTGAAATGGGACTGACCAGGGGGAAGGATGTACTGCCCGATTCCGCCGCTGTTCCCGTCACATACGCATTTCCTGAATGATCGACCGCAATGGCGCGTCCCCAGAAACTTCCACTGCCGCCCAGATAGGTGGAGTAGACCAAAGCTGTGCCTGCCGTGTTCACTTTGGCTACGAATGCATTGAAAAGACCGTTGTTGGTGTTCTGCGCCGCACTTGCCGTAATGGGAAAGTTCGGGGAACTGGTGAACCCGGTAACATAGGCGTTTCCCGAGGAGTCCACCGCGATTCCGCCACCGACATCGGTGTGGCCGCCGCCGAAAACGACGTCATAGACTAAGGCTCCGGTGGAATTCATTTTGACGACGAACACCTCGGTGCCGCCGCCGCCCTGGGCAGCCGTCAGCGTCGCTGGGTGACCGGTAAAAGTTGCGGCGCTTCCGGCGTTGAAGCCGGTCACGTAGACGTTTCCTAGCTGGTCCACCGCAACGGCCGGAAAGGTGGCCTGAGATGCGGCCGCCGGCAGCGCAAAATCCAGTTCATCGCCAGGCGAACCCAGGTAGGTCGCAAAACTGAGGACGGGATCGACGATCAGCGGTTTGCGGGCGTCATACCCGCCGACTTCGAATGCTACGCGGTTGTGCGATTGGAGGACATATCGGCCATCTATCGTGTGCCGCAAGCCGCCGCTTTCCTGATAAACAATGGGCTTGTGTTGGCGCATCTCGCCGGCCGCGGTGCTCACTACCAAGTCGCCGGCGCCATCGATGCGCATGCCATCGACGCCGTCAAACGCCAGTCGAATAGCTCTGGGATCGGCGCCAGGGGCAATCTCAAAGTCATACTCCAACCGGCCCTGGTTCCCGTATAGAACCAAGTCCACGCCGGGATAGACGCCGCGATAGTGTACGCGGGAGTAATTGGGAATGCCGCTGAGCCATTTCGCGGGATCCTTCCCAAAGAAGTAGCTGCTCACGGCGCTCTGCCGCTCGCCGCCGGCGATAGCCGCGGACGATTTCGCGCCTGGAAAGCTCATCCGGATCGCCGATTGTTTGGCGGGCTGCCCCGGCTTGCCTGGAGCTCGCACATTCAAAACGACCTCGGAAGGAGCCAGCAAGATCGCGTAGCCGCTTCCGCGAGACAAAAACCGCACCTGGGAGTCCGCCTGGCCGCGATTCTCTTCGAAGCTCAAGGGCAGGTTGCCGTAATTGGCGAGCGCCCGCGCCTGAACCTCTGGCGGCGCCGTTTTGGCCGCGGGGCGGCTCGCCGCGGACGACAGCGCAGCCACAGAAAGAAGGAGTGCTACAGACAATCCATTGCCGTACCGTAAATTCATAAATCTCCGTCGTAAAGACTAAAGTATATCGCTTGCGGTGGTCCTTTTGGGTGCCCGCGAGTGAGAATCCGTACTGCTGGGTGTCCGCTTGACCTCAGCTAGCCCCAGGTAGTATCCGCGCATGGTGGAAGAATACGCCAGGAGTCTGACGGAACTGGAGGCAGACTTCGGTACCGGCGAGGCATGTCGGGCATACTGGGCGCTATTCCCGGATTCGCATGTCCACGCCGCGGATAGCGGAAGGCGTAGCCGGTGCGAGATCCGTGGAGTGTGCCGGCTGTGGCTGCCAGGCTTCGGTGACGCGATCCACACGCGCGTCTCCTTAGATTAGGCATGCCGCACTGCTTGACTCTGGGGAGACTCGTGCGCAACCCCCAGAGCGCGGCAATCTGCATCGACCATTTCACGGACCAGGGACTCGAAAGTGATGCTCGGTGTCCACCCGAGTTTCATCCGCGCCTTCGTCGCATCGCCCAGCAGCAGATTCACCTCGGCCGGGCGGAAAAGTGTCGGATCGGTGGCCACATGGTTCCGGTAGTCGAGGCCGGCCTGGCAGAACGCCAGATCCACAAACTCCTGCACGGAGTGGCTCTCACCCGTCGCCACTACGTAATCGTCCGGCTCGGGCTGCTGCAGCATCAGCCACATCGCCTGCACGAATTCGCGCGCGTGCCCCCAATCGCGCCTCGCTTCGAGATTTCCCAGTTGGATCTGTTTGCTTCGCCCGGCCAGAATGCGCGCCACACCGGAAGTGATTTTTCGCGTCACAAATTCAAAGCCGCGCCGCGGCGATTCGTGGTTGAACAAAATGCCGCTGCTGGCGTGCAGCCCGTATGCTTCGCGATAGTTACGCGTCAGCTCGAAACCGCAGACCTTGCTGATGCCATAGCTCGAGCGCGGGTGAAAGCGCGTATTCTCGGTCTGCGGAAGCTCCTCCGCCTTGCCGAACATTTCGCTGGAGCCCGCAAAATAGAACCGCGACTTGGGAGCCAGATCCTTGATCGCGGAGAGCAGGAAGTGGGTGCCGTTGATGTTTGTGTTGAGCGTCGAAAACTCGTCGTCGAAAGAATAGCTTACGAAGCTCTGCGCCGCGAGGTGATAGCATTCGTCCGGCACCACCTTGGCAACCAGTTGATAGACACTGGCGAAGCTTTCGAGCGACGCGGCATGCAGGGTGATACGGTCCCGCACGGCGCTCAACCGGTTCAGCCGGTGCTCCGGATCCTCCAAGGCTACGCGCCGGACGGCGCCGTGGATCTCGTAGCCTTTCGAGAGCAGAAGCTCCGCGAGATACGATCCATCTTGCCCGGTGATTCCGGTGATCAACGCCCGTCGGCCCATAAAGAAGTAACCATTATAAGCCGATCCGGCCGTTCACGGACTGTCCGTTGACTTGGCGGGCTGGGACGGCCTCGCCGCAGGGCCTTGCAGCCCACCGGCGTAATCCAGCGCCGCCCCCCGCCTGCGCTAAGATCGGATGACGCTCCCGACGAAGCAAATCTGCAAGCGGCTCGGCCAGGTATTGGCCCTGTCATCCGGTCGCCTGGTTGCTGGCAGGCGGCACGCTATTCTGGATATGGGGCGGCTTGATACCCAGGATCAAGATGGAACGCCATCGAAATGATGATGGCGAGAAATCTGCTAGCCGGAAACGGCTTGGTCGTGGCGCCTCTGGATCCTCCGGCGCTCTGGCGTCCTCTGCTCGGCGCACCGGTGTGCGCATTTGTAGAGTTGTTCACCAGCAGCCCCCGCCTTGTCTATCATTGACGGCTTTCTTGATCGCGAGCTCCTACGCCGCACGCGCGCTATGAGATGCGCCGGCGGGACACGTGGCTGTTTGTTTATCCTCACAAGCGGCGCGCTGACCAGCCGGCTCATCAACAATTTAACCCTCCAATACCCGCGTCACAACTGGGCAGTTGGTCTTCGAAACGGACAGTGGGCTGGACTGTGAGGAGGCTCCCGTAGCGCCGCCTACGCATGCCGCGTTGCCGCCTGCTCTTCCGCCTCCTCCCGCCGCAGGTAATCGCCGCGCGAAAGGTGACGCTCGAGCCACACGTAGAGCACGATGAACAAGTAGCGGCTTCCCATCTCCTTGATCTTCAGCTTGGACATGCCCGACTTGCGATTGGTCCACGAAATCGGCAGCACCGCGTAGGAATACCCGCGCATGATCGCTTTAAGGGGCATCTCCACGGTCAGATTGAAGTGCGGCGAGATCAGTGGCTGCATGCCGTCGATGGCCTGCCGGCGGTAACATTTGAACGCGTTGGTGATGTCGTTGTATCGCAGCCGGAACAACATCCGGATAAACCAGTTGGCCATCCGGTTAATGGCCAGCTTGTGCACCGGGTAATCCACGATCTTGCTGCCGTGGATAAATCGCGAACCAAAAGCGCAATCGTAACCCTCTTGCACTTTCCGATAGTATCGAACCAGGTCTTCGGGGCTGTCGGACCCGTCGGCCATCATGACCGCTATGGCCTCGCCGGTGGCTTGCGCCAACCCGGCGCGTACGGCCATCCCAAAGCCGTGGCGGCCTGTATTGCTCACCAGCCGGACACCAGGGTAACGCTCCATCGAACGCCGGACGCAGGCCGTCGTTTGATCGGTGCTGCCGTCGTCCACCACTACGATTTCAAACGGAATCCGCTCTCCCGTCAGGGCCGTGGCGACTTCGGCGGCCGTCTGCTCGATCGACCCCTCCTCGTCGCGGGCCGGAATGACCACCGATAGCTTCATCCGTCATTAGCTCCGTGCGCCCGCCGGCGCATCCGCGCGGCGCGTGTGGCGGGCGGCAATTTCATCCAGAATTCGCGGCAGGTCGTACTGCATTTTCCAGTTCGGGAAATGCGCCCGCAGCTTGCTCAGGTCCGAAATATAACAAATGTGATCGCCGACGCGGTTCGTATCTTTGTAACTGTACCGCAGCTTCAATCCCATGGCTGCCAGTCGATCGACAGTCTCCAGGATAGAAAGACTGTTCGCCCGGCCGCCGCCCAGGTTGTATACTTCCCCGCAGCGTGGGGCACGGAAGAATTCCATAAACAGATGGGCTACATCGTAACTGTGGATCTGGTCGCGCACCTGCTTCCCTTTATAACCGTAGATGGTGTATTCTTTGCCGGCTGCGGCGCAGTGAACGATGTAAGCCAGATAGCCGTGCAATTCAACAGCGGCATGCTGCGGTCCGGTAAGGCAGCCGCCGCGAAAGACGCCTACCGGCATCTGAAAATAGCGCCCGAATTCCTGGCACATGACGTCGGCGGCCACTTTGGAGGCGCCAAAGACGGAATGCAGGCACTGGTCGATCGACATGTTCTCGTCCACGCCATCCAGGCCGCTGGCGTAGTCGTAACGCTTGTCGAGTTCGATGAGCGGCAGGTAATTGGGCCGATCGCCGTAGACCTTGTTCGTGCTCGTAAAGCAGAACGGCGATTCCCGGCAGAAATCGCGAGCGGCCACCAGCAGGTTCATGGTGCCCAGCGCATTCACATCGAAATCGTCGTAGGGGATGGCCGCTGCTTTGTCATGTGAAGGCTGGGCGGCGGTGTGAATGACGAATTGCGGCCGCTCGGCGTCGAACACCTGCCGGACGGCCTGCCGATCGCGTATATCGATGGGCAAGTGCCGGTAATGTGGCAGCGTCGTCCGCAGTTCCTCGACGACCGGATGCGTCGTGCCTTGCTCGCCGAAGAACTGCCGGCGCATATCGTTATCGATTCCCACAACCTCCCAGCCTTCAGCCGAAAGTTGGCGCACGCATTCCGAGCCGATCAGCCCGCCGGATCCGGTGACAAGAGCCTTCATAGCCTAGACCCACTCTACTATTACGCGTGCCTGCACGGCAAACCGGGCGGCGCGGTTACGAAGCTCGGTTTGGGCGGCTCAAGGGTTTCCCGGCTGCCGTCCGCACGAACACGTATTCGTTGCATCCTAACGACCCGCCGCAGGTCGTCAAGCGCGTCAATGTGAAGCCGCGGCGCAAATAGAAATCCAGGATAGCCTCCGGTTTGGCGACCTCAAAAGGATAACCGCCTACCCAGTCGATCAAGTCCCGCCAGGGAGACATGCCGCGCTCCTTTCCCTCACTGCGCCACGTTTCAAACGGCTGTCCGCGCAGGAAGTCCCTCAGCGTCCTGCGCCAATACAAATGCACCAGCACGGGAATCGTGACCAGGAAACGCAAGCCGCCGGGCAACCGATTGTAAGCCCGCTTGATCGCTCGCCAGCGGTCGCTGATCTTGCCTTGATCGTTGTAAATGGCAATGAACAACTTCCCGTCCGGCGCTACCAGTCCGGCCGCATAGTCGAGGCCATGCCACATCGCGCCGGTATGGTGCAGGACTCCCCAGGAGTACACCACGTCGAAGGAGCCCAAGCCGCCAAGGTAACCGGTATCCAGGGCCGAGCCTTCCTCTACGCGCCAATCCGGGTCTTGCGGGAAGTACCGCCGGCGCAATTCCTGGGCGCAGGCTACCGATTGTGGATCGTAATCGAAGCACTGCACGCGGGCTCCCAGACGGCGCGCCGCCAGACTGAAGAGACCACTGCCGCAGCCGATGTCGAGGAACGTCTTGCCGCGTAAATCGGACACTTCCAGCATGCGGCGCAAGGAATCTTCCGCCTGTAGGACGCGGCTTTCGTCAAGAAGGGACAGGAAGCGCTGCCAGTTTTCCCCGAAGGCGAAGCGCTCACGAGCGGCGATCTCTTCCTGCGAGGTAGCGGGCATCAACCTCACTGTAGCGCAGCTCTTCAGGCGATGTTATCTATCGTGGCAAACGGCAGCACGGCCTGCCCTGCGCGTTTGCGCAAAAGCCACTTGCTGTAGGGCGGCACATCGTTCTTTGCCAGGTCTTGCAGAATCAGATCCGTCACTTCGCGATCCCGTACATCCGGCGCCATTCTCTCCAACCGGCCTTCGCGGCGCAGCCAGTCCGACTTCTCCTTTGAAAGCGCTTGTTTGGACGAGTCGCTAAGCTGTTCAAATAATTCCTGCGCCGTGGTCTGACGGAACTGCTCGTATTCGAGAATCAGGGCGCGCTCCTCGACTTCCTGATTCTGCCGCAAGACGGCGCGTTCGCGCTGCCGGTAACGCTCCTTGGCCGCAGCCTCCATATGTTCGTCCAGAAAGCGGCGGCGGGATGCCGGGTCTTTCACGATCTTGACTACCAGTCCGGCTGCGTTCTTTAAGCTCTGTCCGCTACGCTGTTTCTGCCTGCATATATCAAGTGCCATCTCGCACCAGTCGAGTAACTCCTGTCCTTCACCGGTAGCGGCTCCCATATCGAGTGCGCGCGAGACATAACTGGCGGCCACGTGCGGCAGTACACCTTCCTGCTTCATGGCAAGCACAAGCTGTGCGGCTCGCTCCAAAGCGTATAACTGCTCCGGCGACTCCGCGGCGGCGGTCCATGACGTTGCTTGTTTATAACCGAAGCCGGCCTTCTCCAGGACGCTTTGACCGTGCGCCCGGCTTAATTCCGGGCACGTCCTGGTCTGTAACATCAAACTCTTACGCTCAGGCACATAGGATGGATGCCGGTGCATCGCAATGCGCCAGTCCTCTGCGGAAATTACGTTATACGACCCGAGCACCTGGATCTTGACCAATTGGTCGAATGCCGGCTCCAAGGTCTGCATGAGCCGTGAAAAATAGTGCGGCGGATTTAGAATACCTACATGCTCCATGGCCAGCTTACGGGCATCCATGACGATCAGGTCGGTTTTCTCGAAGGCCACGGCAAAGAATCGGTATAAGTGCTTGGCCGTAATTCCGTCGAGCTCCATGTACCGCCCGGCGTCCAGCACACGGAAGAAACCGTTATTGATGGATTGGATTAGTTTATCGGTCCAGGTAATACTGCCTGTACAACGGCCGGTCTCGCGGTCTAATAGGAAACTGGCTTCCTGAAACACATTGCTCCATTTCACTTCTTCCTGCTGGTCGGTGGCTGTGAGCGCGCGGAACCGTAATGGAATGAAGCGATCCATGGCGAGCTTCAAGCGCTGGTAAAACTTGCCGTGAACTGAATGGATGTTCAGCATCCGGGCGATTTCCCGTCCACTGAAAGTCACGGTCTTGGCAAAGTTGTTGCGGAAGGTGAGTACTCCCAGTACAACAAAAATGTCGAGGTCTTGTTCGGTGGGCAGGCCCAGTTCGTTGTTCCCCTGAATCTGCCATACCACCTCCATCTCGCTGCCATTGGGAAGCACCTTCGTGCCCTTGATTTCGATCTTGCCAATACGCTTGCCGACTCGACGCTCCAACACGGCAAAGGGGATGGCGGCGAGATTTTCTTCCTCGACGGAAAGGTTGACAAGTGCAGGTTTGGGGTTGTGTTTGGTCACGTGCGGGCCTTTTAGAACACAAAGTGCATCCTCTGTTTTTGTAACATTAGTCAGGCATTTTGTTCTACAGATTTACGATCAAGCCCGTGGAGAGCCGCTGTTTTTATTGGTAAGCACACACCAAGCCAACCAAAACTCGTTGCCACGGGCTTCGCAATGCTGGCGTTGGTTACGGTTAACCAAACCATAAACCATTCCATATAGAGTGTGCGCTAAAGTGCGCCGAATCGGATAATGATTTAAGATTCAACTAGTTAGGATACGGTTTGGCGCCCGGCAGAGCGTGTGCTTCTCCGTAAGGGCCATGGGTTTGATCGTAAGGCGCATGTGCCTCCCCGTAAGGGGATTGTAAGCTGTTCAAAACACAATAGATCCCGCTGTGTACTTGAGCGTAAGGAAATAAAATGTCTGTTTTCATAAACTTGGAAGGCCACTAGACCTATAGATCGATTGGCATTTACGCTGAAGCACATAAACCGGCCATGCCTGTTACGCTGAGGCACACACGCGGACACGCCGCTTTACGCCCAAGCACGCAACCCATGGGCGCCGTTTATGATGAAGCTCACGCCGCAAGGCGGTAGCCGTGGGTTTAATCATAACAGTGGAGCGTTACGGCGGGCTGTGCATCCAACTGGCGAAACCACAGCTCGAGCATGAGCAGCGACCATAACCAGTGCGAGTTGTCACGCCGCCCGGAATCGTGCTCTCGAAGCATCTGCTCGACAAAAGCCGGCGAGACGATGCCGCGCCCGGCAAACGATGCGCTTGTCAAGTGGTCCCAGAGAAATGCCCGTAAGGCGCCGCGGAACCACAATGAGAGCGGCACCCCGAAGCCCATTTTCTGGCGTGTCAACAGTGGCGGTGGCAAACGGTCTCCAAGAGCGCGCAGAAGAATGTATTTGCCCTGGCCGTCTCTGATCTTCCAGCCGTGGGGGATTCCAGCCGCAAGCTCTCCAAGCTCATGGTCGAGCAAGGGGCAGCGCACTTCGAGCGAGTTCGCCATCGACATGCGGTCAACTTTCACCAGCATATCGCCAGGTAGATTCTGTGTGGTTTCAAAAAACAACGCCTGTGAGAGCAGGTCGGCGTCGCCAGGCAGCAAAAAGTCCGCCAGCGAGCGCATCAGGTAAGCGCTATCGGCCGGGAGCATCCAATCCTTCTGGAGCAACTCCTGGCGCAGAAACCAAGGGGCGAAATTGCTCTCAAAGTAACGCTCTAGCGCAGTTGAGCGGCTCAGCATATGCAGATAATTCTTGCCGTACGCCGAATATGGCAGGCGATCGGCTGTCCAGGAAATGAATGCGCGCAATGCCTGCGGCACCCGATCCAGCTTCCGTAGTTTGTCGAGTGTTTGGAAGCGATCGTAGCCCGCGAACAACTCGTCGCCGCCATCGCCGCTCAGCGCGACTTTCACATGCCGGACCGCGAATTCGGAAACAATGAATGTGGGAATAGCGGAAGAATCTCCGAAGGGCTCGTCGAAGTGCCGGACCAAGCGGGAAACCAGGTCCACCGCGTCCGGCCGCACCACGATTTCGTGATGGTCGGTGCGATACTGGCGCGCCACCATAGCGGCATATTCCAATTCATTGAAGGCGCTCTCTTCGAAACCGATAGAGAATGTGCGCACAGGCTCGGGCGACGCGAGAGCCATGGACGCAACCACCGAACTCGAATCGATGCCGCCACTCAAAAAGGCGCCCAACGGTACATCGGCGATCATCCGGATGCGCACGGATTCGTCAAACTTCTCCCGTAACTGGACGCACACGTTGGCCTCTGAGAAGTCCGCCGGCGTCTCGGCAACTGGCGTAGGGAACTGCCAGTAGCGGCCTTGGCGCACGGTGCCGTCTGCGTCGTAAGTCAGCCAAGACCCCGCCGGAAGCTTGCGGACCGCCCGGAAACAGCTCCACGGTTCAGGGATGTACGTGAACTGAAAGAAAAGCCGCAGGGCCTCCGCGTCGATCTCCGATGGCACGCCCGCCGCATGCAGGCATTTCAGCTCGCTTCCGAAGTAGAGCCCCTCCGGCAACACCGCATAGTAAAGCGGCTTCTTCCCGAAACGATCGCGCGCCAGAAAAATACGTCGCCGGCGGGCGTCCCAGATGGCATAAGCGAACATGCCGCGCAGGCGCCGCAGGCCCTCGGCGCCTTGTTCTTCGTAGAGATGCACGAGCGTTTCGGTGTCGCTATTGGTGGCGAACCGGTGCCCACGAGCAAGTAAGTCGCGACGAAGCTCCCGATAATTGTAGATTTCGCCGTTGAAGACCACCCAGATAGATTCGTCTTCATTCGCCATGGGCTGATGACCGGTGCTGAGATCGATGATGCTAAGCCGCCGCATACCGATGGCACAGCCGCCCTCCACGTGGTAGCCTTCATCGTCGGGCCCGCGGTGCCGTATCTGGTCGCACATCGCACGCACCGCGGATAAGCTCGCCTGCCCCTCACGCAAATAGAATCCGGCAATGCCGCACATGGGTTAGGAATACCTTGCCCTTACTGTAGCATTCGACTAGGGCCACTCCCTGACGGACCCAGGGCACCCCGTCAGGGAGCGGTCCTCGCAGGGCATGCGTTACAGTGAGGATGCATGCCTGCTCCCACCCGCGTTCTGCTGATGGTGCGCGAACTGAACCTGGGCGGCAGCGAGCGGCAGATGGCGGAGATAGCCAAGGCGCTGGACCGTTCCCGGTTCGATCCGCGCGTCGGCTGCTTCCGTCCGGCGGGCTTGCGCGCGGACGATCTGCGGGCTGCCGGTGTCCCTATCGTACACTTCCCGGTGCCCTGGCTAGCCAGCGTAAAGGGCGCCTTGCGCATAGCCGCATACGTCCGGGAGCAAAACATACGGCTGGTGCACACCTTCGACACGCCCGCGAATCTCTATGGAGTACCCGCGGCGCGCGTGGCAGGTTCCGCGGTAGTGCTTTCCAGCCAGCGGGTCGACCGGGCGCTGTGGCCGGCCGTGTACCGGCATGGCTTGCGCATCACCGATCGCTTGGTTGATGGCATAGTGGTCAATTGCGAGTTCTTGCGCCGCCATCTGCGCGTCGAAGAGAAAGTGCCACCGGGGCTCATCCACCTCTGCTATAACGGCATCGACACCGGCGCGTTCCAGCCTCTACACGGCGCTCGGCCGGATGCCTTGCGAGCCGCCGCGCTCGTGGTGGGGGTGGTGTGTAGTCTACGGCCCGAAAAGGGACTCGATACCTTGCTGGACGCCTTTGCCGCGGTGCGCGGCCTTGTGCCTGGCATGAAGCTGGCCATAGTCGGCAGCGGACCGTGTCTGGCGGACTTGCAGGACCGGGCTCGGGCGCTGGACGTTCTGCCGGACTGCGTCTTCGAACCCGCCACGGCGCGAGTGGCCGATTGGTTGCACACCATCGATATCTTCGTGCTGCCGTCGCTTTCCGAAGCGCTCTCCAATTCGCTCATGGAGGCCATGGCTTGCGGCTGTTGCGTGGCCGCGTCGCGCGTAGGCGGCAATCCGGAACTGGTCGCGCACGGCGAAACCGGCATGCTCTTCGAACCGCGCGATGTGGCTGGACTGGCCGAAGTATTGCGTCTGCTCGTGCGCGATCCCGCGCGGCGCCGCGAATTGGCATCCAACGCCGCCCGCCTGATTCACAGCCGCTTTTCGCTCGAAGCGGCCGCGCGCAGAATGGGTGAGATTTACTCCGCGTTACTGGCTTGATCGGCCGCCTGCTACCACAGCACCAGCGGCACATCTCCCGGGCTGAAGTTCAACCCGACGGACGCCCGGTAATCGGTATGCGTGAACGCCGCCGTACTGGCGATATCGTAGTGGCGCGTGTCCAGGCGTAGCACAGTGTGCAACCCTTTTCCCAGGTCCCGGGTGATGCCCACCCCCGCACCGTAGGCGGTGTACCCGCCTATAGTCTGCACCAGCGTGGACATCCGGCCATAACTGCCGCCCACGCTGAAATTCCAGTGGCGCACACCGGAATAGCTATAAGAGGCGCTCCCGGAATTGTTCCTGGAAGTGAGGTAAACTCCGTTGCCGGGAACGACTTGGTTGAGGTACTCCAGCGTAAACTGCGACCGGCGGAAAGTGTCCATCAGCCGTACTTGCATGTCGGGCACGTAGTTGAGGCGATAGGCGGCCTGAATGGCTACCGACTCGCCGAGCAGAGCCGCGATCGCCGGGTCCAGCGTAACTTCGGTCAGGCTCGTGCTCTCCACGCGCGCGCCGCCGATGCGCGCGGATAGTTGCACGTGCGGCGAGAACTGGGTGCTGTAGTTGAAGCCCACCGATTGTATATCCGTATTGCCGAAGCCCCTGGTGTAGTCGAAGTACGTGAAGCGATAGTCTGCCCCCAGGGTGGAGTGCCGGCTGAGCCGGTACTCCAGGTCCCCACGTGCCACGGCTCCTGTCATGCCGTAAAGTGCGGTGGATTGCCGGCGCACCAGAGTGCCATCCCCCCCGATATTGAATGACAGCCGGTGCGTTAGGCGGTAAGTCAGGTCCCCCGAGACGGCTGCGAATATGACCCGGCTATCGTAAATATCGTTTTGGGGTAGTTGAAGGTAATTCGGATCCACGGCGCCAAGCGGCGAGGACAGGGAATAACTACTGAGGGAATAGATGCCGGCTTGGTTCCGCAGCGTGAACGTCACGCGCTTGGTGGGCCGGTGCGTGAGGATGAGCGACAGGAATTGATCGGTGCCGTCCCAGTAGGTGGTGGAGTAGTGCCGGAAATCCCCCCGGTAATCCAGCCCCAGGGTGGTGTGCTTCCAGACGTGATAGGTGTATGCGCCCAGGTTCAGCTCCACTCCATACAAATCCGAGCTAGGTATCCCACCGGTCGAGGTTACCGAGACTGGTACCAAGCCGGTATCGTAAATCCCGCTCAAGCCGATATACGGCCGGAAGGCGATGGGCGTCGCTGTCTGCGCGCCGGGGGTTTCGCCCCGGCTTAAAATTGCGGGTCCGCTATACCCCTCATCGGAACTGGCCGGCGAGGAATCGGACTGCGCCATCAGGCCTAGCACGCAGCCGAAAAATAGGGTCGTTCGAACAAGCAGCAAAGGGCCTCCGGGATTCCAAGGTTTCGGTCGATGATTCGGCAACAAGGGTTCAACCATTCACTCTGACGCGCCGGAAGGAGCGGTGTCAAGCTGATCGGGTGCCGTAAACGTTTGTTAGGTGGCGCTGTAGACGCACATTAACCACGTACCGGTACAAACCGGAAATAATTGAAACCATGCGGCTTGACACGAAGTAGCGGGGTGCGCCAACATCAGGATGAGTAGCCGGAGGTTTCCCAGTGCATTCCTTGCTCTGGTTAGGATTCAGAGCATTTATCGTCTCCCTGGTACTGACCCCGATTTGCCGGGATGTATTCCGGTCTTACGGGGTGGTAGACCAGCCCGATGCCGTGCGTAAGGTCCATCGCTATCCCATCCCACGGGTGGGCGGCTTGGCCATTGCCATTGCGTACCTGCTGGCGTACGTTTTGGTGCGTCCGGAAGAAGGCAGCCCGCTCGCCCAGCAACTCTCGCTGGTTTGGAGACTGCTTCCCGGCGCCGCGCTGGCCTTCGGGATCGGATTGCTGGACGACCTGTTCAACCTCCGGGCTTGGATCAAGCTCGGCGGACAGCTCGCGGCGGCGGGCTTGGCCTGTGTGGGCGGCGTGCGCATCCTGTCGTTCGGTGGCGCGCCCACGGACGCCTGGTGGAACATCCCGCTCACCATTCTCTGGCTGCTGGCCTGCATGAACGCTTTCAACCTGGTGGACGGGCTGGATGGTCTGGCCGTGGGAGTGGGCCTGTTTGCCACGCTGACCGTTTTCACCGCGGCCATGATGCAGCACAACATGGTGCTGGCCGTGGCCACCTTCCCGCTGGCCGGCGCTTTGCTGGCCTTTTTGTGCTACAACTTCAACCCCGCGACCATTTTTCTGGGCGATTCCGGCAGCTTGCTGATCGGCTTTCTGCTAGGCTGCTACGCGGCCATCTGGAGTAATAAATCGGCCACGCTGCTGGGCATGACCGCGCCTTTGATGGCGCTCTCCATTCCCTTGTTGGATGTCGCGCTGGCCATTGTGCGGCGTTTTCTGCGGCGTCAGCCGATTTTTGGAGCCGACCGCGGCCATATTCACCATCGGCTGCTCGATCGCGGGTTCACGCCGCGCCGTGTGGTTTTGATGCTTTACGGCCTGTGCGGATTGGCCGCCGCGTTTTCTCTGTTGCAAGCCGTGATGCACAGTTTCTCCGGCGCGCTCCTGGCGCTGTTTGGCGTCTTTGTATTGCTGGGCATTCAGTATTTGGGTTACGCCGAATTCGATTTGGCCGGCCGGCTGCTGTTTAGTGGCGAGTTCCAGCGTTCGGTGAGCGCCCAACTGGACCTGCGGAAATTCCGCGCTGCCCTGGCTGCCGCCGGCACGCCGGCCGGTTGCTGGGAAGTGACCCGCGAAGCTTGCGGGAAGTTTGGATTCCAGCAAGCGCGCCTGAGCCTGGCCGGTGAAATCTTCGAATACTCCTCCGATGAGTCCGGCGCTCCCGGTTGGACGGTGCGCGTACCTCTCGCCAACGGAGATTACGCCATGCTCGTGCGGCCCTTCGCATCCTCCGTCCTGCCTATGGTGGTCGCGCCGTTTGTCGACTCGCTGCGAGAGATATTGGTCGAAAAGTTCCCCGAAATTGCGACGCACGATGCCAAAGCCCCGGCTGCCGTATCTTTAGCGGGACAGTAAGCGGGGTAGTCGGAGCCATGCAAATCCGCCAGCGCCTTATGACCGACGCTCAGTATTACCGGTTTTGCATGACCATTCCGGACTTGCGCGTCGAACGCACGTCGGAAGGCGACATCCTGATCATGCCCCCGCCGGGGGCTGAAACCAGTTGGCGCAACAGTGAGCTGACGATGCAGTTGGGAAATTGGGCGCAAGAAGACGGACGCGGCCTGGTGTTCGATTCCAGTGTGGAGTACTTCCTTCCGAGCGGGGCCGCGTACTCGCCGGATGCCTCCTGGGTTCTTCGTTCGCGTGTCGACAAGCTGACCAGAAGCGAGAAGCGTAGATTCCCGCACCTGTGCCCGGATTTCGTGGTGGAGCTGATGTCTCCTTTAGACCATCTGTCGGAGCTCAAGGCCAAGATGCGCGAATGGATCGAAAACGGCGCGCAATTGGGATGGCTGCTCGACCCCGATCATCGCACCGTATACATCTATCGCCCGGATCGCGAGCCTGAGCAGCTCGTCAACCCGGAGCGGCTCGCCGGCGAGGGTTCCGTGGCCGGATTTGTCCTGGTGCTGGCAGATATTTGGGCTGAACTGTAAGCGCGTCCCGAGCGGGTCCAGGTGGGGAACCGGCGCCGACCACGCCATATTGTGTTCCGTCCAACTTCATGCGAACAATGCGGCGAAATCGCTCGCGGAAATGATCCGTGTAGCTTTGTGACGGTCGAGATCGAGCAGCCCGTCCTTGTCGCCCGTCACCAGATAATCGGCCTTGCCCGCTTCGCACAGGGCCAGCAGGAAGTCGAACGCGCGGTAATGAGCCGATATTCTCTGCCAGCTCCTTCAGCTCGTTGATCAGGCGGCCCGGCTTTATAGGGCTTGATGCGCTCGGCGATCCTCGGCTTTTGCAGCGTGGCTCGCAGCTCGTCGAGATGCTCCGCGCAGGTCAGGAGCGTGAAGTGTCCCTCTTGCCAGGCCGCGATAGATGGCGGCCGGGTTTCCTATTGAACCATGAGAGCGGAAACCAGAATGTTGGTGTCGAGCACCACGCGCATCAGGCTTTGTCACCCTTCCCTTTGGGGCGCTTCTCCGCGCGAACTTCCTGCGCGGCCTCATCTATGAGGGCCTGCAGCTCCTCCGGGTCGGTATCGGCGTTGCGGGCCTTGATGTCCTGTACGGTGCGATGAAACACGCGCCAGCGGACGGCCTCTTCGATGAATTTCGAGAGGTCGCCCTTCTTCATGCCCCGGGTGCCGAGAAAAGTACGAAGAGTGAGGTCGGTCTCCTTCGAGACCTTGATGTTCCAGCGGACCGCTTCTTCCATATGGTCACCTATGCTGCTAGGCAGATAAACACCTATACACCCATTGTATGCCAGACTTAAGGTGGCGAGGCTCCCGTGACCGGATTTGTCCTGGTGCTCGCCGGCATGCTGGGCGAGCTATCTGACAAGTGTTAAGCTACAGGCCACAGTCGGACTGGCGAAAATACGAAACTTCGCCCACAGGCCTGAAGCGAGGTTCGCCCGTAACGCCCGCTGTGTGTGGAAAAGGGTGAGTTATGGCACATCGTTGGAACTCCGTGCCAATCGCGGCGTTGACGTGTGTCAAATATCCGTCTCACAATCTTCGTCGGGAAGCCTAGTCGCTGAACCGCAGGAAATCACTTTCTCCGACACCCGTTCAAGCTCTAATTCAGAGCGCAGCGATTGGCGAAGGTCGAAAAGAAGATCGGCTCTGAGCGAGAATCT